>NZ_JACLIC010000002.1:0-358108 GCF_019748695.1 Paenibacillus cucumis (ex Kampfer et al. 2016)
TGAAGCGCCAAACCATACGCCGAAGGCTAAAGAGAATTTTAAAGTTTTAAAAGTCTCTGGCTTGAAGATAGTTAAAGGCGTAGAGTCCATCGACCTCTAAGTTCTTAAGGTATGGATTCCCCAACATTTCTCTCTAAAGATGTTGGAATACATGTTGAAAAATCAAGGTGTAATGAGGGGCGATTTGCCCCCATTCACCAACAGAAAATTGCTGAGCGAGGGTATTGGGATGGAGCGACTTTTGGATTTGCGGAGCAAACCAAGGGAAGCGATAGACCAAAACCCGAGCGGGAGGGACGATCCCATGACAAAACTGAAAGTATACCAATATGCAAAATGTGGTACGTGCCGTAAGGCTGTGAAATGGCTGGAAGCGAAAGGGCATGAACTGGAGCTAATCCCTATTTTTGATACACCACCATCGAAAGATGAATTGACAGAGCTTATTCAAAAAAGCGGACTTGAAGTGAAAAAGTTTTTCAACACCAGTGGAGAAGTTTACAAAGAGCAACAGCTCAAAGACAAACTGCCAGGGATGTCCGAGGCTGAGCAGATTGGGTTACTGGCTTCCAATGGTCGTCTGATCAAACGTCCGATCGTAACCGATGGAGACAAAGTCACCGTGGGTTTCAAGGAAGATACGTATGAGCAGGAATGGAACAACGCCTAAGACATTCACCAGAGCTAAGCCTTGAATTGTTCGCAATTCAGGGCTTTTTTGGTTGGACGAGGTAGTGGCATATTTATGCTCCATGAGGGTTGGCGTAACTATGTTATAATGATAGAATGAGTTTCGATATTTAATATGCTATTGAAGTTGGAATCAATTGTTGTTCCAGCTTTCATAGATCAAGGAGAGAACAAATTCAAGTGAATCAACGTAATGAACCTACTTTGTTACTGGTAGACGGTATGGCAGTGTTGTTCCGGGCATTCTATGCAACTTCTGCAAGCGGATATATCAGACGTACAAAGGCAGGGCTTCCGACCAACGCAGTCTATGGGTTTATCCGTTATTTTTGGGATGCGGTTCAGACGTTTGGACCAAGCCATGTCATCTGCTGTTGGGATATGGGAGGCAAGACGTTTCGCGGTGAGGAGTACGCAGCATACAAAGGTAATCGTGCTGAAGCACCAGATGACCTTATTCCACAGTTTACTCTGATTCGTGAAGTGATGGATAGTCTAAACATTCCGAATATTGGTGCAGAAGGGTATGAGGCTGACGATTGTATCGGGACACTTGCCAAGTATTACACGGAAGAAACCGATATGAACGTGATGGTACTTACGGGAGACCATGATATGTTACAGCTGATTAATGACCGCACAAGTATCATTATTATGAAAAAAGGTCACGGCAACTACATGGTGTATAATCCCGAAACGTTGATGGCTGAGAAACAATTGACACCACGTCAGGTTATTGACATGAAGGGTTTGATGGGAGATGCCAGCGACAATTATCCCGGGGTACGTGGAATTGGTGAAAAAACGGCTTTGAAGCTTGTGCAAGAGTATGGATCGATTGAAGGGATTTTAAGCAATCTGGATCAACTTACCCCTTCGGTACGTAAAAAAATCGAGAGTGATCTCGATATGTTGCATCTGTCTCGCAGGCTGGCAGAGATTCACTGTGCAGTTCCGGTGGCTTGTACGCTGGAAGGCTGTGAATTGCGTCTGGACCCGGATACGGTGATGGACAAGTTTGAACAACTTGAGATGAAGAGCCTAGGTTCTTGGATGGGAGTGGCGATAGGGTGAGCAACGTGACGATGAAAAAAACGAGTAAAAAGTGGTGGACTGGGGCAATGGCCCTCGTCCTCGCACTTCCGGTATTGCTGTCGGGGGCAGTAAGTGCACCGCAGACAGCGGATGCCAAAGCAGCGATTAGCGTCAAAGTACAGAAAGTGAAGGCAGCAGGACGTAGTTTTAGTGTACAGACCGTTTCGATTCCAAAAGGAACACCAGTAACCGTAGGACTTGCTAAGAAACAGGTTGGTCAAACCGCTACATTGCCGTCTATTGTAAAAGCGTACGGCGCACAAGCAGCAATCAACGGAGCTTTTTTTGAAGCATATCACGGAGCACCAGATCCCTACGGGATGTTAATAGCAAATGGTAAAGTTATACATATAGGAAGATATGGCACATCCATCGGTTTTAAGGCAGATGGGTCGGCGATAATGGATTCGCTTCAAGTGAGCTTAACGGGCACGGTCACAGATACGAAAGGAAAATCAAGCGGCTGGTATGCAACATTTGTTAACCGGACACCTTCAGCAGATGCAAGCATCTCGATGCTGTACACCCCAGAACGTGGAGCCAATGTTGGTTTCAAGGGCGGAACGGCAGTGATTATGGAAAAGGGTGTTGTGACCAAAAAAGTACCGAATACAAACGTAGCGATTCCCAAAAACGGTTCTGTTCTTGTCTTCACAGGTCGAGAGAAGTCCACAGCTGACCGATTTACGGTAGGCTCCACCGTAGAGATGAATTACAGATATACGAACGCAGCCGGTCAGGAAATTCCGTGGCAGGAGGTGGTCACAGCTGTGGGGGCTGGCCCGCGTCTGGTGAAGGATGGCAAGGTATCGGTAAATCCGGCAAGTGAGGGGTTCAAAGATCCCAAAATTCTGAATGCATCCGGAGCGAGAAGCGGAATTGCGATTATGGCCGACGGTTCGGTGATGCTTGCTACCGTTTCTGGTGCTACAATAAAAGAATGGGCAGCTGTGATGCAAAAGCTGGGAGCCAAACAGGCGATGAACTTGGATGGCGGTGCATCCTCTGGGATGTATGCAGGTGGCAAAATGCTTACTTCTCCAGGGCGGCTGTTAAGTAATACATTAGTATTTGGTGGTTCTGTTCGATAAAAAGCAATCATGGAGGTATGATGTGGCATGACACCTGTACCCGATTCGATAACAGAAGAGGCAAGCACGGAAGTTCTGGCGATTAATATAGGGCAACCTAAGCCATTGCCTGGCCAGAAAAATGAAGTGTTGAGTGGTATTGTGAAACATCCTGTCTCCGCCCCGGTTTTTCTGTCATTCACTGGAATGACAGGGGATGCTCAAGCGGATCTGGTGCACCACGGTGGTCCAGATAAAGCTGTTTGTGTATACGATCATAGTCGTTATTCTGCGATTGAGCGTCTGATGGATCGTAAGCTGGAGTGGGGGGCATTCGGAGAGAATCTGACCGTTACAGGATGCGCTGAGGAAGAGATTCGCATTGGTGATGTATTTGAACTCGGTGATGCGCAGGTGCAAGTCAGTCAGCCGAGACAACCATGTTTCAAGCTGGGGATAAGATATGATTACAAGGAGTTGCCTGTATATTTTCAGGAAAGCGGGCATACCGGTTTTTATTTTCGAGTATTGCAAGAGGGAGAGGTTGGCCCTGCATCACGTTTCAGAAGAGTTCGCACAGATACCTCATACATGACGATTCTTGAAGCTAACCGGATCATGCATCAGGGGAAACAGGACGTGGAAGGGATGCAGGCTCTACTCTCTATTCCTGTTCTCTCGGATAGTTGGAAACAGACATTGCTTAAACGGTTGAACAAGCTTGAGCGTAACTGAGCCCTGCTGAATAGTCCGAACCGCTATATGGATACGGCAGTGTTCCTATTACAAACCAACGTAGGAGTGAGATCAACATGACAGTTTTAGGTGCGATTGAAGCAGGCGGAACCAAATTTGTATGTGGCCTTGGTACAGAACATGGAGAGGTCCTGGAACGAGTTAGTTTCCCTACAACCACGCCGGAAGAAACGATGGCTCAGGTCATCTCTTTTTTTGAGGGCAAAGGTATCGAAGCAATGGGGGTAGGTTCTTTCGGGCCAATTGATCCCATTGAAGGAAGTCCAACCTATGGTTATATTACGACAACACCGAAGCCGCATTGGGGACAGTACAACTTGATTGGCAAACTCAAAGAACACTTTGATGTACCGATGACGTTTGACACCGATGTGAATGGAGCAGCTTTGGGTGAAGCCACTTGGGGAGCTGCGCAGGGGCTGGATAGCTGTCTGTATATTACGGTTGGTACAGGTATTGGTGCAGGAGCTGTCGTTGGCGGAAAAATGGTGCACGGACTGTCTCATCCCGAGATGGGCCATATTATCGTGAGGAGACATCCCGAAGATTCATATGCAGGATTTTGCCCATACCATGGAGACTGTCTGGAAGGGCTTGCGGCGGGGCCGGCCCTGAACAAGCGCTGGGAACAACCTGCTTATGAATTGCCAGCAGATCACAAAGCCTGGGAGATTGAAGCGCATTATCTTGCACATGCTCTAATGAATTATGTGCTGATTCTTTCGCCTCAGAAAATAGTGATGGGCGGAGGCGTGATGAAGCAGGAGCACCTATTCCCGATGGTTCGTAGCAAACTACAGGAATTGCTCGCAGGTTATGTGCAGCATCCGTCACTTCATGCTGGAATTGATGCGTATGTTGTTCCACCAGGTCTGGGAGATAATGCTGGCTTGTGTGGTTCGCTGGCACTGGCGAAACTGGCCTTGTCAAAATAAACGCATTTAGGGATTGACGAAATTTACCAGTATGGTATGATGTGAGCAACAGCATAGTACGGTTAATGAGGAAGCACCTCTCTTGCAGCGATTTGCGGGAGAGGTGCTTTTTTGTGTTGTCTGGAGACAGAGACAGAGAATACCTTCGTTAATCGAACAGGCTGTATCGTCCAAAGGAGGGAACTAGCAATGGAAGTCATTTTCATGAACAAATTATCCAGAGTGTTTGATCAGCATGAGCAGATTGCCCAGTTATGGATTGGCGAGGAGGAGAATACTTGGCACTTGGGATGGAGTCGTTATGAAGCAGGGGATCGGGAAGATACGATCTGGTATGAAGGCCATTCGTGGGAAGAGCTGATGCACATATATCGTCATCAACTTGCCATGCAGATGAGCGAAGGGTATCGTCCATTGATGCATGGGTTGTACAACGAAAATGAGGATCTGAAGCTACGTAGTTATGCAGGCCAGCGTCTGCATTGTTTTAGTGAATTATACGGAAATGAACAATTGTATGAGGATTTATGCACATGGCGCAGGCAAAAAGCGGCTTCGGATCGGAAGGCTCCTTATTTTGTAGCGACGAATCGTTTGTTGCGGCTGATCAGTGCGTTTGTTCCACATACGATGGATGAGCTGATGCAACTGCCGGGTGTTGGTGAGAGCAAAGCAGCAGAATATGGGCTGGAATGGCTTGAAATGATGAGTGGAATCGAACAATCGAGACCTTTTCCGTTAGACTGGGTGTACATCGTATTGCAAGAAGAAGAGTACGAAAGTTGGTTATATAAGCAGAAAGAGCAGAAGTACAAGCAGGAACTGGATAAATTCATTACGCGTAAGCACGTGCTGGAAGGCATGAAAGAGGGACAAACCTTAGAAGAGATCGTGAATCGATCTGGTCTAACCCGGCGTGAATTAATCGAACTGCTCGAAACATTGGATCTGGAAGGGTATGACACGGATTCATTGCTGGATGTAGAACTGGCTGTTATGCCTGAGACTGAACAAGAGGCGGTATGGAATGCATATGAGGAGTTAGGAGATACATTTCTGAAGCCTGTGTTACATAAAGTTTACGGAGGAGAGCGCCCTGAAGGAGGGAGCTTGGAGCAAGTTTATGAACGGTTACGGATGATACGCATCCGTTTTCGGAGACATACTGAAACAGAGCGTAATGTTGGTTAGCTAAAATACGCCGTGAGGCGGTGATATTAAAAAAGACGAAGTCGTCCCTGTGAAGGAGCGCTTCGTCTTATTCTTTAAATGGTATGATATAGCGGTCGTTTCAGATCCAGTCTTTTTTACGGAAAATAAAGAACATCGTCAGGCCGAGTGTAATCATCAGGCCGATAACAGCATAATACCCGTATTTCCAATGTAATTCAGGCATGTTGTCAAAGTTCATTCCATAAATACCGGTGATAACGGTCAGAGGCATGAACACGGTGGTGATGGCGGTAAACACACGCATGATCTCATTCGCGCGGTTAGCGATACTGGACTGGTAGGCTTCTCGCAAGTTGCCCATCAGATCGCGGTACGTTTCAAAGGTTTCCGATATTTTTACGGCGTTCTCGTAAATGTCGCTGAAATATTTTTGCAGCTGATCATCAATGAGACGCAGATCTTTTTTGTTGAGTGTATTGATGACCTCCTTTTGAGGTCCCAGTACTTTTTTCAGCCACAAAATCTCGCTTCGCAGACCGATAATCTCATTCAGATGTGACTTTTTGGTATGCATCAGAATGTCTTCCTCAAGTTTCTCAATTCGCGCTTCAATTCGATCACCAACGGTGAAGTAATTGTCCACAATCAAGTCAACAAGCAAGTAGAGAAGACGATCTGGACTGCTGATTTCCTGTTCCCAGAGAATCGGCTTCAATGTACGTAGTTCGCTGATCTTTTGTTTGGTAACCGTAATGATAAAATGTCTACCGAGAAAGAGATTGACTGCACGCAGGAAGATCTCTTCATCATCGAAACGAATGCTATTAATCACGATAAAATAATGGTTCTCATAAATCTCAATCTTCGGACGCTGTTCTTCATCACTCAAGCAATCTTCAACAGCCAGATCATGCATGGAGAACAGCGGCTGAAGTACAGCCAAATCGTCCACGTCCGCATCAATCCAGTAGAATCCTTCTGCTGGTGGAGTCAGCGCTTGCTGAATGTCATCCACCGGGATAAATACACCGTTGTTAACCAACCGGATTTTCATGTTATCTACTCCTTCTGCACCCGCCGTCTTGGCGGATTTTCATCGTTAATATGGGCGCAAAAGAACAGATCAGCCGGTCGGCAGCGGAGCCTGTTATCAGGACTGTACTGCGTCATCAATCTATAATCAAACGGAAGAAACGTCCCGCTGCCGACATGCTGATGTCAATTCTCTATGCAGTTGTTCGGAATTCGACTGCCAGTTGGGCCTCGGGTCGCCATCCATTTAATATGTCACCTCTCACATAAGGGCTTATAAACACTTGTCTAGTATACCGCTGGTCTAGGGTGCTTTCAAGCGCAAAAATGTGTCTATTTCACGCTCTGAGGCAGTGTATGACAACGGATGATGAACGGTTCCGAGTTTAGGTTCAAAACCAATCAACTGGTTCTTGACGTGAGGGCAGTAATGTTTTAAAGTAAAAGTTAATATATCTGAATTAAAATTGAATACAGCGAAATCTTATCAAGAGTAGGTGGAGGGACCAGCCCGATGAAACCCGGCAACCGGCGATATAACGCACGGTGCTAATTCTTGCAGCGACCAAGCATCCTTGTGATGCTGTTGTAACTGAGAGATGAGAGAGGCGCATATCTGTTTACATATGACCTTTCTCGGAATCCGAGAGAGGTCTTTGTCATATGCAGAGCTTCTCAGAGCGTGATTTTCGCACCAGATGCGACCCATGAAAAAGGAGGAGTCAACTCACTATGCCAATTAAAATTCCAGACACATTACCAGCCAAAGAAGTGCTTGAGAGCGAGAATATTTTCGTCATGGACGAATCATCCGCATACAAGCAGGATATTCGTCCGCTCCGGATCGCCATACTGAATCTGATGCCTACGAAGGAAACGACGGAAACGCAATTGCTTCGTCTGGTAGGTAATACACCGATTCAAGTGGATGTTGTGCTGGTACACCCCAAATCCCACACTTCCAAGAACACATCTCAAGAATACTTGGATCTGTTTTATAAAACATTTGATGAGATCCAGCATCGCCGTTTTGACGGGATGATCATTACCGGTGCACCGGTAGAGCAAATGGATTTTGAGGACGTGAATTATTGGGAAGAGATTCAGGAAATCTTTGAATGGACCAAAACGAATGTAACTTCGACGATGCATATATGTTGGGCTTCTCAAGCAGGTCTATACCACCATTTTGATGTACCCAAAGTTCCGCTGGATGAAAAGTGTTTTGGCGTATTCCCGCATACGATCAACAAACCTCATGTTCCGATACTGCGTGGATTTGATGAAGTGTTCAACGTTCCACACTCCCGTCACACGGAGGTAAGACGTGAGGATATTGAGAAAAATGATAAACTCGAAATTTTGGCAGAGTCCGAAGAAGCAGGAGTATTCCTGGTTGCCACCAAGGACGGTAAGCAAATTTTTGCCACAGGACATGCCGAGTATGATCCGTTTTCATTGAAATGGGAATATGACCGTGATGTTGCCAAGGGATTGGACATCGCGCTGCCGAAGTACTACTATCCAAAGGACGATCCTTCTCGGATACCTCCGGCTACATGGCGTGCACACGCTAACTTATTATTCTCTAACTGGCTCAATTACTATGTGTATCAGGAAACCCCTTACGATATTGGCCCACAAATCTAATCAAGATTACAGGAGGATGCAGTAATGGAAGATAACAAGTTGAAAATTGAAAGCCGTTTAGCTCAAATTGGGTCCATCAATGAACCCGTAACAGGTGCTGTTAACTTTCCGATCTATCAATCCACTGCGTTTCGTCACCCGAAGCTGGGACAAAGCACGGGGTTTGATTACATCCGTACAACAAACCCAACGCGCAAAGTGTTAGAGGAAGCAGCAGCGGCTCTGGAGTCCGGTGATGCAGGTTTTGCTTGTAGCTCGGGCATGGCAGCACTGCAAACGATCTTTGCGATGTTCGGCCAAGGGGATCACCTGATCGTTTCTCTTGACCTGTATGGCGGTACATATCGCCTGTTGGAACGGATTTTATCCCGGTTCGGTGTAACCGCAAGTTATGTAGATACGAACGATCTGGAAGCATTGGAGAACATCCGTCAGCCGAATACAAAGGCTGTTTTCATCGAGACACCAACTAATCCGCTCATGATGATTACGGACATTCAAGCTGTTGCTTCTTGGGCGAAAAAACACAATCTATTAACCATTGTAGATAATACGCTACTGACTCCATTCTTCCAGCGTCCGATTGAACTTGGTGCCGATATTATCATCCATAGTGCGACTAAATATCTGGGCGGACATAATGATGTGCTCGCTGGATTGATCATCACCAAAGGTGAAGCCTTGTCTGCCGAGATGGCGTTCCTTCATAATTCCATTGGAGCTGTGTTATCACCGAGTGATTCATATCAATTGATGAAAGGCATGAAAACACTGGCTCTTCGCATGGAACGTCATGAATATAACGCCCTAACGATTGCGAAGTTCCTCTTGGAACATCCGGCTGTAGCTGAAGTGTTCCACCCTGGTTTGTCCGATCACCCTGGATATGAAGTTCAGCGTAAGCAGTCTTCCGGCAATACAGGCATTTTTTCGTTTAAAGTGAAGGATGCACGCTATGTTGAGCCATTGCTGCGTCATATCCAATTGATTGCATTTGCAGAAAGTCTCGGTGGTGTAGAATCACTCATGACCTATCCTGCGGTACAGACCCATGCGGATATTCCGCTTGAAATTCGCGACGCTGTAGGTGTGGACGATCGTCTGCTTCGCTTCTCGGTAGGCATCGAACATGCAGAAGATTTGATCGCGGATCTGAATGAAGCATTGCTGGCAGCACAGAAGGAAGTTGAAGGAGGCGTAACCTCATGAGTGAATCGAGTAACCATAAGCCCAGTACGTCGGAGCTGAAGTTTGACACCAAGCTGCTTCACTTTGGAGATGAAATTGATAAAACAACAGGTGCCTCAAGTGTACCGATTTATCAAGCTTCCACGTTCCATCACTTTGATATCTTTAATCCGCCGCAACATGATTATAGCCGTTCAGGTAATCCGACTCGTCAGGCTCTGGAAGATTACATTGCGCTCCTTGAGGGCGGGGTACGCGGATTTGCATACTCGTCAGGGATGTCTGCAATCTCCAGTGTGTTCATGATGTTCTCCGCAGGGGATCATATCATCGTAACGGAAGATGTATACGGTGGAACATATCGTCTACTCACAACGATACTAAGTCGGATGCAGATAGAGACTACTTTTGTTGACATGACCGACATTGAACAAGTCAAAGCAGCAATCAAGCCTAACACGAAGGCCGTATACATGGAAACACCTTCCAATCCGACCTTGAAGATTACGGATATTGCCGCAGTGACGTCCTGGTCCAAGGAGCATGATTTGATTACCATTCTGGATAATACGTTTATGACACCGTACTATCAGCGTCCTATTGAGCTCGGCGTAGATATCGTTGTACATAGTGCTACGAAGTTTCTCGGTGGTCACAGTGATGTGCTGGCTGGTCTGGCTGTTGCGCGTACAGACGAGCTGGGCAGACAATTGAAACAGTTGCAAAACGGACTAGGTACCGTTCTCGGAGCTCAGGAATCTTGGCTTCTGATGCGCGGGATGAAGACCCTGGGTGCGCGGATGGCTCACAGTGAACAGAGTACTGCCAAACTGGCCGTATGGCTCAAAGGGCGTCAGGATATAACAGCCGTGTATTACCCTGGACTTGAGGATCATCCGGGCCGTGAAGCGCATGAGCGTCAGTCGACAGGTTACGGTGCCGTAGTATCGTTTGACGTCGGTTCAGGTGATCGTGCAAAAGCTGTCCTGAATCAGGTGAAACTGCCCATTGTAGCTGTAAGTCTGGGAGCAGTGGAGAGCATACTTTCGTACCCAACGATGATGTCTCATGCAGCTATGCCTGCGGAAGTTCGACATGAGCGTGGAATTACCGATGGATTGCTGCGTTTCTCTGTAGGGCTTGAGGATATTGATGATCTGATTGCTGATCTCGAGCAAGCGTTGCAGGCTACGCTATAAATTGAACGACTAAATAGGTGCATTTTAAAATCGGATGCAGCTAGCATTCAAACGGTTTTCATATGTCAAAATTTTAACTTATTTTATAAGCACCTTTTCATAAGGTGCTTTTTTTCACATGTAACCTGTGTTACGATATGTAGAGTACAAAAATGCGATATTACAGCCACGACTTGCTTTTTGCTAACAAGCCGGGAGTGATCGTCGTATTATTTTCTCTTTACGAGGGAGGCTTTTTTACGATGAGTACGGTAGACCGTATCTTAGATAAAGCCCTTCGGGGCGAACGTTTAGACTTGGAAGACACGATTCAGTTATTTGAATCAGACGAAGTGGACAAAATCGGGGCAGCTGCCAATGTAATCATGAAACGTATGCACCCTGAACCATACAGAACATTTGTTATTGGGCGTAACGTCAATTACACGAATGTGTGCGACGTATACTGCCGTTTTTGTGCTTTTTACCGCAGACCTGGTTCAGAAGAAGGTTATGTGCTTCCAGATGAAGTGATTTTCCAGAAAATCAAGGAAACTGAAGATGTCAACGGAACCGAAATTCTGATGCAAGGTGGAACGAATCCAAATCTGCCTTTCAGCTATTATACGGACTTGTTGAAAGCGATCAAGGAACGTTTCCCGAATATTACGATGCACTCTTTCTCACCAGCTGAGATTATGAAAATGGTTGAAGTATCCGATGGTCTTACGCTGGAAGAGGTAGTGCGTGCCATTCACGAGGCGGGACTTGACTCCTTGCCAGGTGGCGGAGCCGAGATTCTTGATGACCGTACACGCCGCAAAATCAGCCGTCTGAAAGGTTCATGGCGCGACTGGATGGATGTGATGCAGACTGCTCACCGAATCGGTATGAATACAACCGCTACGATGGTTATTGGTCTGGGTGAATCCATGGAAGAGCGTGCGCTGCATCTGATGCGTGTACGTGAAGCGCAGGATGAGTGTATTGCCAATAAGTATGATTCTGAAGGCTTCCTCGCTTTTATTCCGTGGACATTCCAGCCAGATAATACGAACCTTAAGCTGGAGCGTCAAACTCCACAGGAGTACCTGAAAACGGTAGCGATTAGCCGTCTGGTGTTAGATAACATTAAAAACATCCAATCTTCCTGGGTCACAATGGGACCTGAAATCGGTAAGAAATCACTCGAATTCGGCTGTAATGACTTCGGCAGCACGATGATTGAAGAGAATGTTGTATCCTCCGCAGGAGCAACATACAAAGTGAACATTGAATCCATTCTGCGTCTGATTCGGGAGTCTGGTTATATTCCGGCACAGCGCAACACCCGTTACGATATTCTGCGTATGTTTGATGAAGAAAGCATTGTACCTAAAGATTTCGTAATGCAGAACTAATCCCTACATTTATAGAAAAGCAATATGGTTTTTAATTTATGTCACATCATGTGAAGTAAATAGCAACTCGTTCCGTTTAAAAGGGCCAAAGCAGGTTAAATCTGCTTTGGCCCTTTTCGTTGTGCGTACCTGATTCAGGTACAGTTCTCCTTTTATCCAGAATCGAGATCATTAAACAGTACATATTACGCATTTGACGATATGTTATATAGATTTTTAACTGATACAATGGAGGGACAGTTGTGTAGTCAAACCTGCTGGGAGGAACGAATCGATGAAAACAAGAAAATTGGGAAAGACAGCATTAGACGTACCTGTTTTGAGCTTTGGCGCATCATCACTGGGCTCTGTATTTCGTGATATTGACCGGGATGAAGGGATTCGTACCGTTCATGCAGCGATCGATGCAGGTATGAATTATATAGACGTGTCGCCGTACTACGGTTTAACCAAGGCGGAGACGGTACTCGGTGAAGCAATCCGTAGTTTGCCGCGTAGCTCTTATACGTTATCAACCAAAGCTGGACGGTATGGTGAGAACGAGTTTGATTTTTCTCGCAAGCGTATTTTGGAGAGTGTACAAGAGAGTCTGGCAAGGTTGCATACGGATTATCTTGATATTTTATTTTTACATGATATCGAGTTTGTGGCTCCTGAGATCATCATTGAAGAAGCTTTTCCAACATTGTTAGAACTGAAAGAGAAAGGCGTGATTCGTTACGCCGGAATCTGCGGTTTGCCGTTGCCTTTATTCGAAAAAATGTTGCCGCAGCTTGATGCGGATGCCATTATCTCCTATTGTCATTATGCTCTGAATGATACGTCATTGTTATCGCTACTGCCGTTACTCGAGGAAAAAGGGGTTGGACTTGTAAACGCTTCCCCACTTTCAATGGGATTGCTTAGCACGCGCGGAACACCGGCTTGGCATCCAGCGGGTGAACGGGTAAAAGAGCTTTGTTTGAAAGCTGCCCGCTTCTGCGAGGAACAAGGCAGTAATATCGCCAAGCTGGCAGTACAATTTTCTACAGCAAATGAACAAATCCCAACAACTCTCGTTAGTAGCGCGAGCCAGCAAAACATTGTCAACAACGCGGCCTGGGTTGAAGAACCTATAGATAAGCAACTTCTGGAAGAGGTATTACGTATTCTGGCTCCATTAAACAATGAAACTTGGCCGAGTGGTCGTGCTGAATATAACGGATAGTTAAATATATCGTCGAATGGATCTGAGGGGGAACAGTGATGAGAGCTATCGTATGTGAAGAAATTGATCGTTTGGTGCTGAAGGAACTGCCGCAGCCCGAAAGAGGTGAGGGAGAAGCACTGGTCGCTATCCAGCGAATTGGTATCTGTGGTACAGATTTGCATGCGTACAAAGGCAATCAGCCGTTTTTTACGTATCCTCGTATACTTGGTCATGAGCTTGCAGGTATCATCGAAGAGATTGGCCCAAACGAGGCAGGTTTACAGCCGGGAGACCAGGTAAGCATTATTCCTTATCTGCATTGTGGACATTGTATTGCTTGTCGTTCAGGCAAAACCAATTGTTGTGCATCCATGCAAGTGATGGGTGTACATGTGGACGGTGGGATGAGAGAACGGATTACAGTGCCTGTTTCCCATCTGCTGAGAGCAGAGGGGTTAACATTAGATGAGACAGCTATGGTTGAACCACTTAGCATTGGGGCTCATGCTGTGCGCAGAGCTGCACTTCAACCAGGAGAGCGTGTCGTTGTTATTGGAGCCGGACCTATCGGGCTGGGAGTCATGGCCTTTGCCAAACAAGCAGGTGCATACGTTATTGCTGTGGATCGAAATCTGGACAGGCTGGAATTGAGCCGAACCTGGGCCGGTGTGGATGAGATCGTGCAGGCGGATGAACAGGCTCTGCAGCGGGTATCCGAGATTACTGGCGGTGATTATGCCACGGCTGTATTTGATGCGACAGGTAACGTACATTCCATGAATGGGGCGATACCTTATGTGGCTCACGGTGGACAGTTGATTTTTGTTGGACTGGTGAAAGCCGACATTACGTTCCATGACCCGGAATTTCACAAGCGTGAGATGAGTATGCTGGGCAGCCGGAATGCAACACGTGAGGATTTTGAACAGGTGTTATCGACGTTGCGTGACAAAAAATTAACGATGGATGGTTATATCACACATCGAGCACCTTTTGAAGAGCTGCCAACCGCAATGGACACTTGGCTGTTACCCGAATCACAAGTGGTTAAAGCAATCGTAGAATTATAATTTTTACAATTTGAAGGTGTGTACGAAGAAACGCTCTCTTCCCGGTCAATGAGCAATGGAGAACGATCCATCGGTTCATGGGAAGAGAGCGTTTTGTTATATCGTTATTTTCGCTAGCTATTTCATTTTTCTGGATTCGAGATAATACCTGCGTGAGGGTCAATGTGCCGAACAATGGATTTTAACCAGATCATTTCCAGGAAATGGACTTCGTAATAAAGTGTTCCTGGAATCTGTTTGATCCAGACCTCCGCGCCAGCGATCGGGGAAGACTCGAGTGTTGCATCAAACTTTCCTGGTTCCCTGCGCAGGCGGTTTCGTACAGCTTTTTCAACTTGAGCACGTTGCGTGGTCAGAATGCATATTTTGCGTTTGGGGGAGAATCCCCGGAATGCAAGGTACACCATTTCATAGGCAATCAGATAAGCGATGATAGAATACATGGCCTGATCCCAGCCAAAAACAACACCAGCAGCTGTCAGTATGATCAAGTTAAGCAGCATGATTATTTTTTCGATAAGCATCCGTTTCCCGCTAAACACACGTTCAGGTGGCCGAGAAGACGGATCACCGATTTCCAGCGTATCCAGTGTCCCACCATACCGAACAACAAGCCCAATTCCGAGCCCCAGGCATAACCCGCCAAACATGGCAGCAGCCAAGGGATGCTCGACGAGCGGCGGCATGGGATGTAGTACAATGGCACCGATCGAAAAGACAACCAAACCCAGAACAGTTACAAGTACAAACTTTTTCTTCACGATCTTGTAGGATAAAAATATAAACGGAACATTGAATAAAAACAGGAATAAGCCGATTCGTAGCTCCGTCCAGTGTGCGAACAGGGAAGAGATCCCTGTTATGCCACCAATAATAATTTTATTGGGGTGCAGAAACAACTCAAGTCCCACGGAGGCCAGTATTCCGCCAATGATGACCAGAAACAGATTCAGCCAGCGGCGGGAGGGCGCTATGCTACTCTTCGTAGTACGTGGCACCGGATTAGCCGATATCAGAGGTGTTTTCACATGTCCATCCTCCTTCAGTGCGGCTTCGAGCCATTCTCCCTGGGTTCTTCACAGAAAGGTCAGCATGTAGCCGCTCAGTTGCTTAATACAAACATAGGTCTGCTCTGCACAGACATGTTACTTAGCCTTCTTTCTGCAGAACTTTAGGTTCCTCTTTTTTCTTGCGAGGATCTTTGAACTTGAATATTTTATCCAAAATACGGAATACGTGTTTGGACTCTTTGGTTAACAGCGGTCCCAGAATAGCAAGGATTAATACATACAGCGCGGCAAATGGTTGAAGCAATGGTAACAGTCCACCGGCTTTACCCATATTGGCCATAATAATGGAGAACTCACCACGAGATACAATGGTTAATCCGATATTAGCAGATGCTTTTGGTGAAAGTCCTGCACTGCGTCCAGCCAGCATACCTGCGAGGAAGTTACCAAACAGTGTAATCACTACAGCAATCAAAGCGAGCCAAACGGCTTCACCACCAAGGGACAACGGATCAATAGATAGTCCGAAGCTGAAGAAAAAGATAGCTCCAAAGAAATCTCGGAACGGCAGAATCAGGTGTTCGATCCGTTTAGCATGTTCCGTTTCCGCAAGCACAAGACCAACGAGCAACGCACCGATGGCTTCAGCAACATGGATCGTTTCGGAGAAACCAGCGACAAGGAACAATGCCCCGAAAACAACAAGTGAGAATAATTCATTGGAACGAATTTTCAGCAATTTGTTCAGTAGCGGTGTAGCTTTACGTCCGAGAATGATGACTACAAGCATGAAGCCGAGAGCAATCAGTGCAGACATGATTACGCCTCCGATGGAGGATGAATCACTGAGTACAAGTCCGGACAGGATGGAAATATATACGGCGAGGAATACGTCCTCAAACATAATGATACCCAGAATCATCTCGGTCTCCGGATTGGCTGTTCGTTTCAAATCAACAAGCACCTTGGCAACAATGGCACTAGACGAGATCGTTGTTATGCCTGCAATGATGAGTGCCTCAGCTGCCGGGAAACCGGAAGCAAAACCGAATACTAATCCGAGTGTGAAGTTAATCCCGATATAGATCGAGCCGCCAACAACGATGGAGCGACCCGATTTGACTAAACGACCTACAGAAAACTCCAATCCCAGATAGAACAAAAGGAATAGAATCCCGATTCGACCCATAAAGTCGATGAACGGCTGGCTTTCAATAAATCGGAAGTCCAAATGCCAGATTTGCATGGCATGTGGTCCCACGGCCATCCCGATCAGAATATAGAACGGAACAACCGAAAATCTCAGTTTTGCGGATAAAAGGCCGGCTGCTGCAATAAGCACCAGCGCGAGCCCCACTTCAAAAATCAAATGGTCCATCGAGTTACCCCCTTCCCGTCAGGAGGAGGGACTTGAAAAGCTTCTGCTGGTTGCGTTCGCCAACGGCGACTACCGTAGATTCTGCGCTAATCACAACCTCCGGACCTGGGCTGATGTGTTTTTTATGATTTTTCTCCACAACGGCAATGACCGTTGCGCCAGAGTTTTGACGTACATTCAATTCACCAATGGATTTGCCAATGCATCCGAATGAAGCTTCGATTTTGTACCATTCGATAATCAGATCATCAAAGGTAACTTCAATATTTTCAAGTTGCTTCGGTTTGTAAGTTAATCCGCCAACGATCGCGGCAATCTGTCTTGCCTCATTGTCGTCAAGTGTAATCATAGAGATACTTTGATCCGGGTCATCATATTCAAAATGATACATTTCACGGCGTCCATCATCGTGAATAATAATGACGATTTTATCACCGCTGCTCGTTTCAATTTGAAATTTTTTGCCGATTCCCGGCAAGTCTGTTTCGCGTACATCCATGGATAGTATGCCTCCTTAGTAATTGAGGCTGGCCATAGAAGGAAGGCTTTTCTTCCCGTAATCAATTGATCTGCTGCTCAGGCGGAACATCAAATGGTGCAGGGAAACAGAGCCAGTAATTCCTGACACAGCCGAATATATGATGTGTAATCAAAATCAGTTTTGTGAAATAAAGCTCAACAAATAAACGAACACATATAAAGTTCTTTCAAAAGTAACGTTTACATAATGGGTTATAAGTTATGCATGAGAACACCGTCTGTAGCAAGAGGTGGCTCCATGCTCTGGCAACCTGACGAATACGGCAAACAGGCTCTTAACGAGCTCAGGCGTATCTCGGTGCCATTGGGGAGAGGGATAAATACATACTGGTGTATTTAATTGGCAGCAGAAATAATCTGCGTTTGAACAGACAATACCACGGTTTAAAAGACAGACCTGCTGTAGGAATTCGCAGCACGATTAATAATGCGAGGACAAGAAATACAGGCTTGGTTTGCTTAACTGCAGCCAGCTTAGACATTACTTGCGGATTTTTGCGAATGACAGGTTTCTGCTGAGACTCGGGTATTTGAGACAGCACTTCAAGCCCTTCTTTATTCGAAGTGGCATCGACGGATACACCAACGGCAGACTCGGTCTGCATTGGAACCGGGAAGCACAGCGCCTGAAAAACGCATAAAATGATGATAATCATGTGATGGAGCAGTCTAGGATGTTGTCTCATTTTCGGCTTCCCCCCTTCCGTGAAGATACTGTTATAAAAATAATAACACATTTTTGCGTGATCTCCAAACCATTCATTCATAGTTCACGAAACCTTCTATTATTCTTTTTGCCAAAAAACTTTTACTCGCGTTTTATGCTGAGAAATCATGACACCCTTTCCATCAAACCGCTTCGTATATCCCTTTGGGCCTTGCCATATACTTTGAAGAGAAAGGAAAGGAGTGATTCTTATGGAACTGTTTACAGTATGGACCGATGTGTCTGGGCAAGAGGAGGCAGCCCTTTTTCAACAATGCATTAAGGAAAAAACCAAAGGTTTACATATAAGTAAAAGAGGCTTCCGGCTCACCTTCAAACATAAGGATGGCAGAGCAGTCTGGACGTGCAGAGGAAATGAGAATCACGAAGATTTCCAGCAGTGGTTGCCACGAATCAGTGATTTGCTTTCCCTGGGTATTGCGGATTATATAATGGAAACACAGGAACGAAGCATGGTAGAGAATATTATTGCCAAATCATGCTCGGTAATGGATGAACACGAAGTTGAGAAAGTTCACCGCATCTGCATGCCGCTGCTCGTGAATAGTGACTTGCATCAACCGGGTCTGCGGGAGCGCCGCCGTGCAACATTAGCGAGAGGTTTAAGGCAGGATTTGGAGGACATCCATTTTTTCCATCTCGAAGGCATCCTGAATTTCCGCATACGTGCCTACAAGCAGGAATTGCAGGAGCTCGTGGAATATGCACTCGATGAGTTCTGGATGGATCGTCAATATGAAGAGTTCATGGGACTGTTGAAGTATTTTGTGTTTTTTCAGGAGGCTAAAGTTCCTTTAATCCATCTGATTCACAAGGGCAAACATGAATTTCAGGTGCTTGATTCGGGACTTAATCTGTTGCCTGTGCAGAAAGATGAGCAAGTGGTTGTGGAGATGCCAGGGCTGGAACTGGAGATGGATATCGAGGATATGATCGTGAGTACGCTTATTTCCATATCACCGGAAAAGGTCATGCTGCACACCAGCACTCCCGAGTTGCCCATCATCTCGACGATATGCCAAATTTTCGAAGATAAGGTGCAGATATGCCATCAATGTCCCGAATGCGAAGTGCTTCGTTCTGGATTGCTGACAAGTCTTGACGCAGGCGATCTGGGCAATTATAATAACTGTTGATACAAAAGCGTTGACAAAGACAAGAGCCACACGTTAGATCGGTGCAGAGAGAGGAACCTAGGCTGAAATTTCCTCCGGATATCGCGTATGGTTTACCCCTTTGGAGCTGCAATTTTGAAAATAAAACCGGTTACCCGACTATTTGAAGGATGGCGGTTTTGTGAGTAAGGATTTGCCGGGTCATGCCCGTTACCGACATGCCAATGAGGGCTATTTTCCTAATATGAGGAACAATCAGCTGAATTAGGGTGGAACCACGAGCTATAACACTCGTCCCTTGACCGGGACGGGTGTTTTTTGCGTTCTTTTTCGTTGATCTAAGGGCGAACTGGAAATACGCAATAGATGATCAGTCCATTGCATGACAATGAAAATGAATGATGTATATTTTACAGGAGGAATGAGACAAATGGCAGTAAACATTAAACTACCGGATGGTTCTGTACGTGAGTACGCAGATGGGAGCAGTATTGAGGATGTAGCCGCTTCAATTAGCAGTGGACTTCGCAAAAATGCCGCAGCAGGAAAACTGGATGGCATCGTGGTGGATCTGTCCACTCCAATTCATGAAGGGGCTTTGGTGGAGATCGTAACGTTGGATTCCCCTGAAGGTCTTGAAGTGATGCGCCACAGTACAGCTCACTTGCTGGCTCAGGCGGTAAAACGTCTGTACGGTAACAAAGAAGTTCATCTGGGCGTAGGACCAGTCATCGAAGATGGCTTCTACTATGACATGGATCTCGAACATCCGCTTAACCCGGAAGATTTACAGAAGATCGAGAAGGAAATGGAACGCATCGTCAATGAAAATCTGCCTATCGTGCGCAAAGAAGTTAGCCGTGCGGAAGCCATCAATATTTTCAATGAAGTCGGCGACCCATACAAACTTGAATTAATCAATGCTTTACCGGAAGATAGCGTAATTACGATCTATGAGCAAGGCGAATTTTTCGACTTGTGCCGTGGACCACACGTTCCATCTACAAGCAAGATTAAAGTGTTCAAACTGATGAACGTAGCGGGTGCATACTGGCGCGGGGACAGCAAGAACAAAATGTTGCAACGGGTGTACGGTACTGCTTTTGTGAAAAAAGCACAGCTGGACGAGCACTTGCATTTCCTGGAGGAAGCGCGCAAGCGTGACCACCGCAAACTGGGTAAAGAACTGGAAATGTTCACGTTCTCGCAACTCGTGGGTCAAGGTCTGCCGATCTGGTTGCCTAACGGTGCGAAATTGCGTCGTACACTGGAGCGTTATATCGTTGATCTGGAAGAAAGCCTTGGTTATCAGCACGTTTACACTCCTGTATTGGGGAACGTAGAGCTGTACAAAACTTCCGGTCACTGGGAGCACTACCAGGAAGACATGTTCCCGAAAATGATCATGGACAATGAAGAACTGGTTCTTCGTCCGATGAACTGTCCTCACCACATGATGGTGTACAAATCCAATATGCACAGCTACCGTGATCTTCCGATCCGTATTGCCGAACTGGGTATGATGCATCGCTATGAAATGTCAGGTGCGTTGACAGGTCTGCACCGTGTACGTGCGATGACACTGAATGACTCTCACATCTTTGCACGTCCGGATCAGATCAAAGAAGAGTTTGCTCGTGTTATCGAATTGATCCAAACGGTATATAAAGACTTTGGCATTCACGAATATCGTTTCCGTCTATCTTACCGTGATCCGCAAGACACCGAGAAATACTTCCAGAACGATGAGATGTGGGAAATGTCTCAGCGTATGCTGCGTGAAGTTGTGGAAGAACTTGATCTTCCGTTCTATGAAGCTGAAGGCGAAGCGGCGTTCTACGGTCCGAAGCTGGATGTACAGATCAAGACTGCACTTGGCAAAGAAGAAACGCTCTCTACCGTTCAACTGGACTTCTTGCTCCCTGAGCGCTTTGAGCTTGAATACGTTGGTGATGATGGACAGAAGCATCGTCCGGTCGTTATCCACCGGGGCGTAATTAGTACAATGGAACGTTTCACTGCATTTTTGCTGGAGAACTTCGCAGGTGCATTCCCGCTTTGGTTGTCTCCAGTACAAGCCAAAGTCATTCCGGTATCCGGAAATTACGATGAGTATGCGCGTGAAGTAGAAGCGAAGCTGAAACGTGCAGGAATCGCGGCAGAAGCAGATCTTCGCAACGAGAAGCTGGGTTACAAAATCCGTGAAGCACAGCTGGAAAAAATGCCTTATATGTTCGTTGTGGGCGAGAACGAGAAAAATGCTGCATCGGTATCCGTACGTAAACGCGGAGAGGGCGATCTAGGCATGAAGCTGGTGGATGAGATTGTGGCTCAGTTGAAAGAAGAAATTGCTTCAAGACAAGTCTAGTTTAGAATCCTGTGTTGTAAAATAAATCTAACGAAACCGTCTGAGAACATGGCTGAACCCATCGTTTTCAGACGGTTTTTGTGTTTCTTTTTGTACCTATACTCTGACAAAAGGTATAGGATAGATGCTTTTTGGTAACCCTTTGCAAGTGAGGGGGAGGTTATACCATGAAAAAGCATTTTTCAAAATTCAATGAAAACCACAAGTTCATCATCATGTGCTGCTTTATATTTGCCGGGATTTTGATGAGTTCCAATGAGGCCAAGGCCTATATATTTGAAGAAGAAAGCACGGACATGCATGTTCAGGAAATGAACAATAGTGACAAGCACGATGTGATTCGTGACTTAAAAGCCGAGCGCACAGTCGGGGCAAAACAACTCGAACCCGTATACACGGACGAGGCTCAATTGACTACACTCGTGTACATGGCTTTCATGTGGTCTCCACAGCCAATGGTGTTGCCAAAACCTGAATTACCAGCCAAACGGGTGATTGATCCTGCTGACCCGGCCATGCCAGTGCTGGCACCGCGTTCAGAACAAATTTTGGAAACCCAGAAGGTGACGGCCACAGGATACACAGCAGGAGTCGAATCCACTGGTAAAACGCCAAAACATCCGCAATACGGTATAACGTATTCTGGGGTAAAGGTTCGACGGGACAAGGAAACCGTATCTACCATTGCAGCAGATCCGAAGTTATTTCCGATGGGTTCCATATTGTATATACCTGGTTATGGTTACGGTATCGTTGCGGATACAGGTTCGGCCATTAAAGGCAACAAGATCGATCTGTATTTTCCGACGACCAAGCAGGTGTACAAAGAATGGGGTAAAAAGGATATTGAAGTACAGGTTATCAAGCAGGGTGCAGGGAAATGTACGGAGCAGATGCTGGCGGAGTTGTCCAAAGCGATCGATGTCTATAAAACTGTACCGGATTCCTGGCTGGACAAAGCTATCTGAGAATGGAATGTTATGCCTGAATAACAAAATGGCTCTCTTCACATAATATTGACTGGGGACGAACCCCGCACTGCAACACGCAGTGTAAATATGAAGAGAGAGGTGATTCGTTGTGGCAAAGAAATCCCAAGGGTACCAAACGCCGAACGAGAAGTATGATGCTGAGTTTGGTCAGGAGAATGGAAGCGCCGCGTCTAAAGTGAAGCAATCCGCTCAAAACAAAGTACAAGACAATTTCCAAACACCTGATGAAAAATATAATGCCGAGTTTGGTGTAGAAAACACAGGTCAAACCGGCCGTGCAGGAAAAATGAAAAAGTAAGTTGCCACGTTTCAAGCATTAAACTATGCAAGATGAATAAAGAATCAATGATGATTCGTACACCCTGGAGCGGTTGCTCCGGGGTGTTTTCATTTTCATGTTTCCGATTTCATGTTGCTTTTCTAAAATGATTAAAATTTACATAATTCTCCTCAGGCCTCAGTCTCGAGACCGAGACAAATTCCACCTGTCGGCGCTGTTAACCTTAGCATGTCTAAGGTACACTGGATATAGAATAAAGACAAAGGAGACATGAGTGATGAAACGATCTACGATAGACCGTTGGTGGGTTGGCATACCTCTTATCGCTATAGGTGCAATGATCTTGCTCAGACAATTGGGATATGACATTGATGTAGGATATATATTTAGAACATACTGGCCGGTGTTTTTGATCTGGTGGGGAGTGAAAGGCTTGACGGAAATTCGCCGTAACGGGGGATATGCTGCTATTGGGCCCGTTGTTGTGCTTTCCATCGGTGGATTCTTCCTTGCGCGTAACTTGGGCGTGATTGGTTATTCCCTGGGAGAATTCATTCGTTATCTAGTTCCGATTCTGCTGATCGGCGGAGGGTTATATGTACTAATTGGGCCAGGTCATCGGGATCGGAAACCTCATGGAAATGGAAGCAAAACACCGCCTCCACCGCCTGAGCAGCCTTATAAGCCATTGTCCCCTCAAGATTTGGAGATGCCCTCATCATTTGATGAAGAGTTCGAGAAGACCTTTGGCAAACCAAAGCAAGAGCAACCCTCGAGTAAGCATCAATCCTTTCATTCCGAAGAGGGGCCGAACCTGAAAAAAGACAGTGAAAAGTTCGGACAGTCTCATGAGAAGTACCATTCACATTCGGATGATCCAAAATTTGGAGGCTTTGGCCACGCTAATTCTCATAACTATAAGTATGGATATGAAGAAGGCTATGGCAAAACAATCAATAAATCCACTTTCATTGGTGATTTTCATATGGGCAAAGAAGTGTTTACGCTGAAACCGATGAATATCTCCTCATTTATTGGGGATACCGTTATTGATTTGACCAAGGCACAGATTCCATATGGAGAGACCAAAATTGTCATTTCACATTTTATTGGCGATGTTAAGATTTTTGTTCCAGAAGACATGGATCTGGGCATTTCACTGACCAGCAGCTCTTTTCTGGGAGACATGAAACTTCTGGGTACAAAACGTGGAGGTTTTTTGGGAAATGCGCAGGAGGAAACTCCCCACTACCAAGAAGCCGGTAAGAAGCTCCGCATTATTGTCAGTGTTTTTATTGGCGATGTCAAAGTAAACAAGGTGGATTAACCTATGATTCGAACGATTCTTAAGGCAAACAAGTGGGAATTGATGACGTATTTCGTGTTAACCGGATTGATCACACTGGGCGGATTCTATCTGTTATATGGGGATGTGCTTACAGGGGACAATCGCAATCGGGCATGGACGTATATCGGAGTTGTCGTTGTAGGTACTGTGGTCACCGGCTATATCGCCGCATTGCGGCTTCAGCGCAAAATTGATTTGCTCGATCTCAATATGTTGAAAGTATCTAAAGGAAATCTTGCGGTTCGCATGCCTGATGCGGAAGATGCTTCTTTTGGACGGGTCTATCAGGAATTTAATGTGATGATGGAGTCCATTGAAAAAAAAATGAGGTTACTCCAGCGGCTTGGTGAGCAAGAGGTAATTGAAAAGGAACAGGCTTCTGAGCGTGCCGTTATTGAAGAACGTAAACGTATGGCAAGGGATCTACATGACACAGTGAGTCAGCAACTATTCGCCATGCATATGTCTGCTTCATCCCTTCCGCGTCTGCTAGAGATGAATCCGGAGCATGGTCGCAATGTGCTCGACCAGTTAATTCAGATGTCTCATATTGCACAGCGCCAGATGCGTGGATTGATCGCGCAACTCAGGCCGATTGAATTGGAGGGACGCGACCTAACGGCAGCACTCGACAGCTGGTTCCCTGATTATTGTCGGCAAAATGGTTTAAAAGGCGTGAAAGAGCTGGAGTTGGATGGCGGAGTCTCGGATGCCATTGAACACCAGCTGTTTCTCATTATTCAGGAGGCTGTAGCCAATGTTGTTAAACATGCTGAAGCCGGACTCGTTAGTCTGGCTATCCGGGAATCGGAGCATCAGATCAGCATGAGCATCAGTGATGATGGGCAAGGTTTCTTGCAACAGACGGAGCGACCAGGCTCATATGGGTTGTCCACGATGCGAGAACGTGCCGAGAAGCTGGGCGGTCAAGTGCAGATTATATCCAAGCCTGGGGCGGGTACGACGGTACGAGTGCTCATCCCGAAATTTGATAACGTGTCCGAGGAGGAATCAGAATGAATGGCAAAGTAAACGTAATGATTGTGGATGACCACGATATGGTACGAATGGGCTTGAAGACTTACCTCATGCTGGAGCCTACGTTCCATGTGATGGCGGAAGCAGGTAACGGGCAACATGCACTCGATCAGCTACGTCAGATGAAGGATTCGGAAATGCCGGACCTGATTCTGATGGATCTGATGATGCCGGTGATGAACGGAGCTGAGGCTACGCAAGCCATTATGTCTGAATTTCCGAATATGAAGATTGTCATGCTGACCAGTTTTCTGGAAGATGATCTCGTTGTTCAAGCGATCGAGGCAGGAGCAGTAAGTTATGTGCTCAAAACGGTATCCGCCGAAGAACTGATCTATGCTCTTCAAGGTGCTAACCGAGGCATGCCCGTGATGACAGGAGATGTCTCACAGGCGTTAACGCGAGGCATCCGGCAGCGGACGGCGAGGGACAGTGAATCTGGACTTACGGATCGGGAGAAGGAAGTACTTCTACTTATTGCTGAAGGGAAAACCAATAAAGATATCGGAGAAGAATTACATATCAGTATTAAAACCGTTAAAACACATGTAAGTAATTTGCTGATGAAATGTGAGATGGATGATCGGACACAACTGGCGATTTATGCACATCGGCAAGGATGGGTGAAGAAGCAAGGCTGAAAATGTTGCTATGACGGGAAAAATCAGCAAATATTGCATGCTTTTATCTCCTTTTTAATTGTTTTTAAGGTACGATTAAGGTTCAAAGTACAAAATAAGAACAGTTAAAGAATATCTCTTGCAAATAAGAGATTGGGAGGTAGAGAGGCATGGACGAACGTAATTATAGATCAAATCGACAAGATGAGGAAAAAGAAACGAATCAAACTGAAAATCGCAATCCTGCCGGAAATGATGACTCCTCGTATTATTATTCTTACGGACCATTCCAGTCTGTGAGTCAGGAAGATACAGCTAGTGGCAATGGGCCAAGGCAAGAAGGAAATGTGGAGATTACAAGACCAGATCCAATAAAACCTGTACCTTCTTACCATAATAATGACTCCTCTGGTCAAACGGGCAGAATGTCTGGCGGCGGTTCGGGTCATGGCGGAGGTCAAGGAAATGGAAATAACAATGGTAACTGGAACTATAACAACCGTAGACCAAGGTCTTCTGTAAGATCACTTCTGTTCTCCTTTATCGCAGGTATGTTAGTCATCACTGTGTTGATGTACACAGCCGACAGAACGAACATGTTCACACCCCAAGCCGCGCTGACGAATAACGGAACGGAATCTGCTCAGGAAACACCGAGTAATACAGGTGGAGGTAACAACGTGACGGCGTCCTTGCTACCGACAGGTAAAGAGGATGTATCCTCTGTGGTGAAACAGGCGAGCCCGGCTGTTGTTAAAATTGAAACGCTGGCTAAACAGTCCACACGTGGTTCTGGACAAGGTGGAGCAAATACAAACGATCCGTTGTATCAATACTTCTTTGGTGGCGGACTTGGTGGACCTAACGGAAATCAACAACAACAAGAACAAGGGCAACAGCCTCAACCTCAAGCGAGCAATCAACTCGTACCCATGGGGATCGGCTCCGGATTTATTTTTGACAAAGAAGGTTATATACTGACGAACCAGCACGTTGTTCAAGGTGCAGATGTCATTCAGGTAACACTTGAGAACAATAGCAAGCCATATGAAGCTAAATTGCTCGGAAGCAGTTTTGATCTTGACCTTGCCGTGTTGAAAATTGAGAAAAATAGCGGAGATAAAGATTTCCCTGTAGCACCGCTAGGCAACTCAAATAGCACACAAGTTGGTGAATGGCTTGTAGCGATTGGTAACCCTGAAGGTTTTGAACATACAGTCACTGCAGGTGTTCTTAGTGCCAAAGAACGTACGATCAGCATTCCGGATCAAGAAACAGGTAAAACACGTGAATACAGCCACTTGTTGCAAACAGATGCTTCGATTAACCCGGGTAACTCGGGTGGTCCGCTGCTGAATCTGAATGGAGAAGTTATCGGTATGAACGTTGCTGTAAGTGCGGATGCTCAAGGTATCGGTTTTGCAATCCCGTCCAGTGTAATCTCTGAAGCGGTGAAATACTTGAAAGAGAACAAAGATGTTCCCAAAGAACCTGTACCGTTTATCGGTGCTTCTCTGATGAATCTCACCCCGGAAGTGGCCAAACAAATGGGAACAAATATTACGGAAGGTTCAGTTGTTGCAAGCACGGTGTACCAATCTCCAGCTTACCAGTCTGATCTGAGACCGTATGATATCATTACCGGCGTAAATGGTACTTCAAAAGCAACAAGTCAGGATTTGATCGACTTTATCAAGACTCAGAAAGTCGGCGGAGAGATTACGCTTAATGTTGTACGTGACGGCAAAAAGATTGATGTGAAAGTGAAAATTGGCAACAAGTATGATTACGATACAACACAAACACAGCAACAATAGTTGCAACCAGGTTGAAGTATATGAAGGTAAGAACGGAAGGGTTTAAGGCCCTTCCGTTTTTTTGCACGATGTTTCTGTTCTGTTTTTGCATAGTTTCTCTATTATGGATTATGGAGAAGATGCGAATCGGGCTTTGGCCTGTTACAATGGGGATACAACGATAGGGTAAAGGAGAAAGACCATGCGCTCAACGATTTTAATTGTAGATGACGACGAGAAAATTGTGTCTATGCTGCGCCGAGGCCTGGCATTTGAAGGATATGAGGTTCAGACAGCTTCTAACGGAGCAGAAGGCCTAAGCAAGCTGATGGATAAGGAGCCGGATATCGTAGTGCTCGATGTGATGATGCCGCAGATCGATGGCTTTGAGGTATGCCGCAGATTGAGAGAAGCAGGTAGTAAAGTTCCTGTGCTGATGCTTACTGCAAAGGATGAGGTTCAGAGCCGGGTGACCGGACTGGATACCGGTGCTGACGATTATTTGGTGAAGCCGTTCGCACTGGAAGAATTGCTCGCACGTGTCCGTGCTTTGCTGCGTCGCAAAGCGGATATCTCCAACGTGGTAGACAATCGCCTGGTATATGAAGATATCATTCTGGATAACGATTCACGCGAAGTGCTCCGAGATGGCAAACGTCTTGAACTGACAGCAAAAGAGTTTGAATTGCTTAATCTGTTTATGCAAAATCCGAGAAGGGTACTGTCTCGTGACCTCATTATGGATAAAATATGGGGATACGATTATAGCGGCGAGTCCAATGTGCTAGAGGTCTATATCGCGATGCTTAGACAGAAAACAGAAGAGCATGGTGGCAAACGTCTCATTCAGACGATCCGGGGAGCCGGCTATATTTTGAGAGGTGACTCGTAACATGTCCATTCGGTTAAGACTAACCGCATGGTATTCGGGGATTCTTGCAGCCGTGCTGATTTTTTGGGGTGTGGTCATTTATGCTTTTGTGTATTTTAATACCTACAACGAAGTAGAACAGCAGTTAAGGGAAAAGAGCCTGCGGATCACGGAACAGATCGGGGTCAACCCGCTATCACAGACACTTGATCTTGATCCTTTTGCGGAGAGCCAGCTTCAGGAAGCTCAAATCTACATTCAACTGGTGGACTATGAAAGCAGATCGGTTAAGTTCTCAGGTAATATGGAGAAAGCGGACATTACCTTTCCTGTGATTAATATTAACCGTATTCGTGATGAGATAGGGATCTCCAAAGTCAGTGTGCATGGTATCCCTTTTCTCGTTAATCAGCAGGCGCTGTCTCTTAAGGGAACAAATGACATCAGGGGACTACTTCAAGTGGGAGCTAATGTCAGTTCACAGGAGCGTTTGCTTGAGGCATTAAGGAATATCTTGGTGTTCGGATGGCTTGTAGCTATGGCGCTTGCCATTACATCCGGTTTGATTCTGGCCCGTAAGTCCATGCGACCACTGGTTAATGTGATTGATGCCGCTAATCAGATTCAGTCTGGAGACGATCTTAGTGTACGTATTCAGTATTCGGGACCGAAGGATGAGATCGGTCGTCTGATTGAAACGGTGAATAACATGCTGGAGCGAACCGAGCTGTCTTTCCGTGGGCTGGAAGAGACGAATACGGCACAGCGGCGATTCGTATCCGATGCTTCCCATGAGCTACGGACACCGTTGACTACCATACGAGGAAATGTGGATTTCCTGAAAAAGTTGTGGGATCAGGAGGGTGGAGACCGCCCGAATCTGGATGAAGAAACGATCAGGCAGATGTCTCTTGAGGCCATTGAGGATATGGCTGATGAGGGCAAGCGTATGAGCCGTCTGATCAGCGATATGTTATCCCTTGCCAGAGCGGATACAGGTCAGAAGATCGAGCTTAATCCCATTCCGCTGCAGATTCTGGTGCAGGAAGTAGCACGTAGGGCCCAGTTCCTGGATCGTCAGGCAGACTGGCTTCCTGGGGATTTGTCGATTCTGAATGGTATTTACGTAAACGGAAGCAAAGATTATCTGCAACAAGTCTTGTTTATTTTTATAGAAAATGCCTTTAAATACACCCCGGAGGGTTCGGTTACGCTGGATGCTCTGTTGTATAAAGGGCAGG
Organism: Paenibacillus cucumis (ex Kampfer et al. 2016); assembly: GCF_019748695.1. Lineage (NCBI taxonomy): Bacteria > Bacillati > Bacillota > Bacilli > Caryophanales > Paenibacillaceae > Paenibacillus > Paenibacillus cucumis (ex Kampfer et al. 2016). The sequence continues at coordinate 29,751 of NZ_JACLIC010000002.1, forward strand.
TCGGACTGCGGATCAGTGACACGGGAATCGGTATGGAACGGGATCAGGTACCGTTTATTTTTGACCGGTTCTACCGGGCAGACGAATCTCGTGGGGCGACGCCGGGTATCGGACTTGGATTATCCATTGCCAAATGGATCATTGAGGAGCATAACGGGTCGGTTGAAGTGGTAACGAGACGAGGAGAAGGAACCACTTTTATCATCTGGTTGCCTGTGGTCTTTGCCCCGCCTATCGAATAAAGGTATAATAGGATGAAGACTGCAATTACATCGGCCTATACAGCCGAAAAGAAAGCGGGTGGCAACCAAGTGGAAGTACTGCGAATTTCGCCGCGGGGATACTGTTATGGAGTTGTAGATGCCATGGTGCTTGCTCGTCAGGCGGCACGCAACCTGGATTTACCACGGCCTATTTATATATTAGGTATGATTGTGCATAACAAACATGTGACTGATTCTTTTGAAGATGAGGGCATTATTACGCTGGACGGTCCTAATCGGATGGAGATTCTGAATCAGGTGGAGAGTGGCACGATTATTTTTACGGCTCACGGTGTCTCGCCGGAGGTACGTAAGCTGGCTCGGGAGAAGGGGCTGACCACAGTAGATGCAACCTGTCCAGATGTGACGAAGACTCATGATCTGATCCGGGAGAAGACGGCTGAAGGTTATGATATTATCTACATCGGTAAGAAGAATCATCCGGAACCGGAAGGTGCGATTGGTGTTGCACCAGACCGTGTTCATCTGATTGAGAAGGAAGAAGAGATTGAAGGTCTGAACGTGCCTGCGGGGAAAATTTTGATTACCAATCAGACGACAATGAGTCAATGGGACATCAAACACATTATGAGCCGGTTGCTGGAGAAATTCCCAGGAGCTGAAATTCATAACGAAATATGTCTCGCTACGCAAGTACGTCAAGAAGCGGTAGCAGAGCAAGCTGGGCAGGCCGATCTTGTTATTGTTGTAGGTGATCCACGTAGCAATAACTCCAATCGTTTGGCACAAGTGTCCGAGGAGATTGCGGGCGTGACGGCATATCGTATATCCGACGTATCTGAAATTCAACAAGACTGGTTGAAAGGTGTGCAGAAAGTGGCTGTGACATCAGGAGCTTCAACTCCAACACCAATCACCAAGGAAGTTATTCAATATCTGGAGCAGTATGAGCATGATCAGCCGGAAACGTGGGAAATTGTGCGTACCGTTAATATGAGCAAGCTATTGCCTCCGGTTCGAGAGAAGACGCGTACCACATAGTTTCAAAAGTGAATAGGAAACATCCTGCTGTGCAGATCCTCGTTTCATTGGGATGTGACATAGCAGGATGTTTTTTTGTCTATACATTTTATATTTTACCTGTAGAAAATACCGGATATAGTGATCACTCCTTGACGATAGGAAGAAACTGTGTTATATTTGCTTTAGTGATTAAAAGCTTAAAAGCGAACAAGCGTTTAAGCGTGACAGGGATTTTGGGATACGGACCACAAGATAATCAGACGCACGATATAAACGAGTGCTCTTATACAAGGAAGGATGGGACAATTTATGATCGTAATCGCAGGCAAAGCTACCTCGGAGGACCAAATTCAAGATATCGTTAGTGTGATTGAAAAGGAAGGGTTGCAGGCACATGTATCCCGTGGAGAGGATCGCACCATCATTGGATTAATTGGTAAAGTTGAACCTAAAATGCAAGAACACTTGCGCCAAATGAAGGGCGTCGAGAACGTGGTGAAGATTTCGAAATCTTACAAATTGGCAAGTCGTGACTTCCATCCAGAAGATACCGTAATTTCGATCAAAGGTGTAGATATCGGCGGGAAAGAACTTGTCGTTATGGGCGGACCTTGTGCGGTTGAATCTGCAGCACAGATTGATGAAATTGCTGGACTTGTGAAAGCTGCAGGTGGTCAAGTTCTTCGTGGTGGTGCCTTCAAACCGCGTACAGGACCGTATAGCTTCCAAGGAACAGGTGTAGAAGGTCTGATCATGATGGCGGAAGCAGGCCAGAAGCATAATCTATTGACGATTACCGAAGTCATGACGCCTGAATACGTAGATATTTGCGCAGAGTATGCGGATATTCTGCAGGTGGGTACACGTAACATGCAGAACTTTGACTTGTTGCGCAAGTTAGGTGAGTGTGGCAAACCGGTATTGTTGAAGCGTGGATTCAGTGCGACATACGATGAATTGCTTAATGCGGCGGAGTACATCCTCGCTGGTGGCAATCCGAATGTGATGTTATGTGAACGAGGTATCCGTACGTTTGAACAATACACTCGTAATACGCTGGATCTGTCGGCAATCCCTGTCTTGCAGTCTTTGAGCCATCTACCAGTCATCTCTGACCCGAGCCATGGTACGGGACGCCGTGAACTGGTAGAACCGATGACCAAAGCTTCGGTAGCAGCTGGAGCTAACGGCTTGATTATTGAGATGCACACAGATCCCGACAACTCCATGACTGGAGACGGTGTGCAGTCTCTGTTCCCTGACCAGTTTGCGAACCTGTTACAAGATCTGGAGAAACTAGCCCCGATTGTTGGGAAAACATTTAACACAGCTAAACAGCCTGCTGCATTTTTCCCGGCACGTGTAGGCGTATAATTAACACGGTTATAGAGATTTGAAGAGTCAAAACCGGACTTCTGTTCAGATTTGTTCCTTGTGAACAATTTGGGTAGATGTCCGGTTTTTCGTCTATTTTGCACAGATGAACATATTTATTAATCAAAGGTGATAAGAAACATTTATGATGTCACGTTTTTCCATGATTTAGGGTATTTTTAGGGTCGCTTCACCGCATTAAATCGGTCAAATATAAACTATTTTCGTTGTTATATGCATTTTTGAATATTATAAAATGTAAGTATACCTAACATGCTCGCAAAAAATACCTTACATAAGTATTGACGATGTTATGTTTCAGAATTTATAATGACGACAGAAAAAAATTCGAATATATAGACATTTTCTTCGTGGGGTTGTTTAATGTTCGGAATATTTGGGAGGACGAATACATGTCGGTTGAAAACGTATTGAAATCAATTCAAGAGAACAACATCGAGTGGGTAGATTTTCGTTTTGTAGATTTGGCTGGTCGTGCGCATCATATCTCTTTGCCAGCTTCGGCTGTTGATGCAGACACGTTCGTAAATGGAGTAGCGTTTGATGGTTCTTCTATCCAAGGTTTCCGTGGTATTGAAGAGTCCGATATGGTTATGATGCCTGACCCTGAAGCGACATATGTCGATCCGTTCACTGCACACCCTACATTGAATGTTATGTGTGACATTTTCACACCGGATGGCGAGCGTTATGAGCGTGACCCACGCAGTATCGCAGTTAAAGCTGAAGCTTTCCTGAAAGAAAGCGGCGTAGGTACTGCAGCGTTCTTCGCACCAGAGTCCGAGTTCTTCATCTTTGACGATGTACGTTATGAGAGCGGCACGAACAGCTCTTCTTACTTCGTTGATTCCGAAGAAGCATCATGGAACACAAACCGCAAAGAAGAAGGCGGCAACCTGGGCTTTAAAGTTCGCACTAAAGGTGGATATGTTCCAGTAGCTCCAGTGGATACCCAACAAGATATCCGCAGCGAAATGTGTCGTTTGTTGGAAGAAGCTGGTTTGTCCATCGAGCGTCATCACCATGAAGTGGCGACTGCGGGTCAAGCTGAAATCAACTTCCGTTTTGATACGTTGAAGAAAACAGCAGATAACCTGCTTGTATACAAATACATCGTGCACAATACGGCACGTCAATATGGTAAAGTAGCAACATTCATGCCAAAACCATTGTTTGGTGATAACGGAAGCGGAATGCACGTTCACCAATCGATCTTCGATGGCGATTCCCCATTGTTCTATGACAAAGGCGGTTATGCTAACCTGAGCGAAATGGCTCTGCACTACATCGGAGGTATCTTGTACCACGCTCCAGCACTGATCGCTTTGACGAACCCAAGCACGAACTCGTTCAAACGTTTGGTTCCTGGTTATGAAGCACCAGTTAACTTGGTATACTCCAAAGGAAACCGTTCTGCAGCTGTACGTATCCCGGTAGCAGCGGTAACACCTAAAGGTTGCCGTATCGAGTTCCGTACACCTGACTCCACTGCTAACCCTTACTTGGCATTCTCCGCAATGCTGATGGCTGGTCTGGACGGAATCAAACGCAAAATCAACCCAACTGAGCTCGGATATGGTCCACTCGATAAAAATATCTACGACCTTTCTGATGCAGATAAAGAAAACATCCGCAGTGTACCGGCTTCCCTCGAAGAAGCACTGGATGCACTGGCAGCTGATAACGAGTTCTTGACTGAAGGTGGCGTGTTCACCAAAGAATTCATCGATAATTACATCAACCTCAAACGCGATGAGGCTAAAGCTGTTGCAATCCGCATTCATCCGCATGAGTACAGCCTCTACTTCGACTGCTAATCGGTTGGAGTCAGAACCGAAATTGTTCCAAATCAAAGCCTCCGGGATGCATTCTCGGAGGCTTTTCCTTGAAACAAACAGTATAGCGCTTTAACTTTTTAGGGTGATAAAGGAATTTGATGGCTTTTAACGAGTTTTCAGTGCATATTCCCCTTGAAGCGTTCAGGGAATACTGATATCATAGCGATAATATTTACTTCATATGTCAGTTAAGGATGGAAAGGGCGGGGGATTTTGTGACAAAGAGAGCGTATAACTTTAATGCAGGACCAGCAGCGTTGCCACTAGAAGTATTGGAGCGTGCTCAGGCGGAATTTGTAGATTTTCGTAATACAGGCATGTCGATTATGGAGATGTCTCACCGTGGGGCCGTGTACGAGTCTGTACATAATGAAGCTCAGGAGCGATTGCTGTCGTTGCTAGGCAATCCGAAAGGGTATAAAGTTCTTTTCTTGCAAGGCGGTGCAAGCACACAATTCGCGATGTTGCCTATGAACCTGCTTGGGGCGGGTCAGACAGCTAGTTACATCATGACAGGCAGCTGGGCCAAAAAGGCTCTGTCTGAAGCGAAATTAATTGGTGAGACGCAGATCGTAGCTTCTTCGGAATCCGATAAATTTATGAAATTACCGGATGTTTCGAATCTGAGTTTGCCTGAACGTACGGCTTATGTGCATGTAACTTCAAATGAGACAATTGAAGGTACACAATTCAAGGCTTTCCCTGATACCGGATCGGTACCGCTCATTGCAGATATGTCCAGTGATATTTTCTGCAAACCGTTTGATCTGAATCAGTTTGGCATGATCTATGCAGGTGCACAGAAGAACCTCGGTCCTTCGGGAATTACCGTTGTTATTGCACGTGAGGAGCTGGTGAGCGAGTCTCCGAAAACCATTCCAACCATGTTCCGTTACAGTACGCATGTAGATAACAATTCCCTGTATAATACACCGCCATCCTTCTCGGTATATATGGTGAACGAAGTGTTAAAATGGATCGAGGAACAAGGCGGTCTGGCTGGTGTGGAACAAAAAAATATCAAGAAAGCGGAGCTGCTCTACAATACAATTGATTCCTCAGGGGATTTCTATCGTGGTTGCGTTGCAGCAGAAGACCGCTCGTTGATGAATGTGACGTTCAGACTCGCATCTGAGGAACTGGAGAAGAAATTCATTAAAGCTTCAGAGCAAGAAGGTTTTGTAGGTCTGAAGGGGCATCGCAGTGTAGGAGGACTTCGTGCTTCGATCTATAACGCGGCTCCATATGAGAGTGTTAAGGCACTTACCGACTTTATGAACCACTTCCAACAGGCAAACGGATAATCCCTGAGAAACGAACGCATGACCAAATATGGCAGTAGTGAAGCTTCGATAAACTATCCTACTGTTGTGGCAAAGCCTTCCACATTGACGTGTGGAGGGCTTTTCTTTAAAATTAGAGGATTGTTGTATACATGAACATGAAATAAAAGGAGATTAAACACATATGGCTTTACACATCGTTCTGGTTGAACCAGAGATTCCGGCTAACACGGGCAATATCTCGCGGACTTGTGCGGCGACTGGCACCCACTTACATCTCGTGCGTCCTTTAGGATTTCGGACAGATGATGCAACTTTAAAACGTGCCGGGCTGGACTACTGGCATGCCGTTCATATTGAATATCATGATTCTTTTGACGAGGTTCAGCAGAAGTATCCGAACGGAAGGTTTTTCTACGCAACAACGAAAGCGAAAAACCGGTATTCCGATTTCGAATTTCAGGATGGAGATTTTCTCGTGTTTGGTAAAGAAACGAAAGGGCTCCCACCTGAACTAATTGCTGCTAATCCAGAAACTTGCATGAAGATGCCGATGAGTGGTGATGTTCGCTCATTAAACCTTTCCAATTCAGCAGCAATTATTGTATATGAAGCACTGCGTCAGCTAAATTTCCCAGGACTGGATTAGTGAATGGTATCCGAAAAGACGGTTATAATTCGCTAAAAAAACATTTTTCAAAAAAAAGGACAAAAAATGTTTATTTCCAGCAGGATTCGACAAAATTTTGGCGAATCTATAGATATAGTACTAATGTACCTAGAAATTCAGAGTAAGATAGGAGAGGTGTGCCGTAGCTATGAAGCCAGCTGGAGTAGTTCGCAAAGTTGACCAATTGGGTAGGATCGTATTGCCTAAATCTTTGCGCAAAAGGTATCAAATGAATGAAGGAGATCCTGTAGAAATTTTAGTTCAAGGGGATCACATTATCTTGGAAAGATACCGTCCGAAATGTATTTTCTGCGGATCAATGGAAGATGTCAATGACTTTAAAGAGCGTTACATATGCGCACAATGCTTAGAAGAAATGACTCAGCTTTCATAAAAGCAAGCAAAAAACACTATGGAGCATACAAACTCCATGGTGTTTTTGTTTTTTAATGTTTAACGTTGTATAAGATGACACAGCGACTTGGAAGCTCGTTCTTGCACCCAGTGTCTATGTAAACTAATAAATCATCCTTAGTTCGACTGATTTAGCGCTGGCAAAATCTGATCCCATACAGCGTTCAGGATGCCTTGCATATTCTCCTCTTCACTGTTGATACTGATGACAGCCTCTTTGGAAGGCAGGACAATGCAGAATTGACCATAAGCTCCATCTGCTCGGTAAGCGTCATGCGAACACATCCAGAACTGATAGCCATAGCCTTTTCCCCAATCTCCATCGCCATTCGTTTCGATCTGTTTACGTGTAACGGCTCTGATCCAATCTGCTGGAACCAGCTGTTTACCGTTCCAGCGACCTTCCTGAAGTAGAAACTGTCCAAATCGGCTTAGTTCTTCATTACTCAGCCAAAGACCCGCACATCCCAAGGTAATTCCGAGTGGAGAAGTCTCCCATTGGATATCAACCATGCCTAGTGGTTCAAAAAGACGTGGAATGAGGTAATCCTTTACTGTCAGACCAATAGCCTCTTGCAACATGGCCGAGATCATAAACGTATCACCACTACTGTAAGTAAAATGTTCTCCTGGCATTCGATCCAATGATAGAGACATGTAGTGTTTGACCCAGTCCTTTTCCTCTAAAGAAGCTCGTTCGTCAGCCCAGAGGGGTGGGTCATCGTGACCTGATGACATGCGAAGCAGATCCCTCAATGTGAGCTCTCGCGGAGAGGGCAGTTGTGAGGGGGGGCGCTGTGCTTGGTCATAAGGGAAGTAATCGCCCAAAGTGTCATCCAACTGAATAAGTCCTTCTTCAACGGCAAGTCCAACCGCCATGCAGGTAAAGGATTTACTTACAGAATGTTGCACACGCCTGCGATCTCCGTCCGAATGCCATTCATCCAGAAGTCGCCCATTTTGTAGTACACGCACAGAGTGCACAACAAGCTTCTCTTCTGTGATTGTGTCAATAAATCCTTTAAGTTGTTCTGCCATGATAACCCTCCAGTTCCAAGCGTTTACCTGAATGAATTCAGACTGGTGAAACGTTTCCGTAATCTGATTGCAAAATTAGAACTCATGTTAGTATATTCTCGGTTTGATGTCAATTCTTGTGTAATAATGAATGATTAAATCCGAAAATACTCGTTATAAAAGTGCCTTTTGAATCAAAATTGGAACAATCAGGTCACTTTTTTGATAAAAAAATGCGAAAATTGTAAAAAGGTTATTGACAGAGTTTAGTCAACGGGATTATGATTTATTCGAAACGATTCGAAGAAATCGCTTCCAAGTAAAATGTTGATATTTAAACTCCAGGTAAATCAGTGTTGATTGTTTTTGAAACGATTCGAGAGAATCGTTTCGATAACCAAAGCCGGTAAAAGTGAGCATGTTGGGGGAAGTAACAGCAAGCAAAGAAAGAGAAAAAGCAAAGCCGCAGTTAAAAGCAACAAAGATGAAAGGGGTTACGATCAATGGCGCATATTACGATCGAAACCGGATCGCCCACATTATGCATGAATACAAGCATACACGTGGTATCCAGTGACTCCGGAGAGACTTCAGGCGGTACACTATATCTGCTTCACGGGGCAGGAGACAATGCGAGTACCTGGCAACGTCTGACCACCATTGAGATGTATGCAGCCCAGTATGGTTGCACCGTCATCATGCCTGAAGCCAATCGCAGTTATTACACGGATATGGAATACGGCCTGAATTACTTCCACTACATCACGAAGGAACTGCCTGAACTATGTGAAAGGCTACTGAAGCTAAATTCCGACCCAGCCAAAACTTATGTTGCCGGTTTGTCCATGGGTGGATATGGAGCGTTGAAATGTGGGTTGACCTATCCTGAGCAGTACAGCAAAGTGGTGTCTTTATCCGGTGTAACGAATATTCAGGCGCGGCTTCGTGATCCCCATATGCCGGAAGGTATGATCAAGGAAATGAAAGCGGTTTTTGGGGAACGGTTACAGGTAAAGGCTGATCAGGATATTTACGCATTGTCAGCCAGACTGCTGGAGCAGGGAGGAGCCTTGCCGAAGATATTGAGTTGTTGCGGGGACCATGATCCTTTCGTGGACATGAATCGGGACTACGCCGAGTATATGCAGGGAACTGCATTTGATTTTCGGTATGTAGAAACACCTGGCACGCATGAATGGCGATTTTGGGAACAGCATCTGAAAACGATGTTTGATTTTCTTTACAACGACAACACCATAGTAGAGTGAGGAGATGCAAATTGAAACCTGCAGCCGAAGGACCTAACAAAAAGCTGAAGGCAAACATGAGAGGTAAGTCGCTTTGGACTGAAATCTGGAAACACCGAATGACGTATACCCTGCTTATTCCAGGGATGGTCTGGTTGATCCTGTTTGCCTATATGCCGATGGGCGGCCTGTCACTGGCGTTCAAAGACTACAAGGCTAACCTTGGAATCTGGGGAAGTCCGTGGAGCGGATTTGAAAACTTCAAATATGTCTTCCGCGATCCGACCTTTATTGATGCCGTATGGCGGACGCTTTACATTAACATTTTGAAGCTGATTATTCAGTTCCCGTTTCCGATTATTCTGGCACTGCTGTTGAATGAGTTGCGGATGCGCAGAGGTAAGAAGTGGTTCCAGACCGTCCTGACATTTCCGCACTTCTTGTCCTGGATCATCGTATCCGGTGTAGTCATTAACGTGCTTGCCTATGACGGACTTGTAAACAGTGCACTTGGATTACTTGGTTTACCGACGATTAATTTCTTGGGTTCGGAATCCAACTTTGTTCCGATGTTGTTGCTGACTGACATTTGGAAATCGAGCGGCTGGGGCGCAATTATCTTCCTGGCAGCGATCTCCGGTATCGATCAGGATCAATATGAATCTGCACAGATCGATGGAGCATCCCGGATGCAGCAGATGTTCCGCATTACGCTGCCAAACATTATGCCAACGATCACGGTTATGTTTATTTTGTCGGTGGGCGGATTGATGTCCTCCGGTTTCGACCAGATCTTCAACTTGGCGAACGCCGCAACGAAAAATGTATCTGAAGTACTCGATGTATATATCTATCGGATTACGTTCCAGTCATCAACCGACTTTTCATTCTCGACAGCGGTCAGCTTGTTCCGTTCCCTGGTGAATATGGCGCTGTTGCTTCTGGCCGACAGATTTGCCAAGTGGCTTGGTGGAGACGGTTTATTCCGATAAGAGAGGAGGAGAAGTGAGATGAGCAAAGCTGGAAGAAAACCTAAGATTGGCACCGAACGAATGACCTTTCTGGATTACATGATATTCGCCGTTTTATTGGTACTTGCACTGATGATTCTGATTCCGTTCTGGAATGTCATTATGATCTCGTTTGCAACCCAAAAAGAGTATGCTGAAAATCCGTTCCTGATGTTCCCGAAAGAGTTCACGCTTGATTCATATAAAGCACTGTTCGCTGACGGTAGAATCCTGTCGGGTTACAAAAATACATTGATCTTGCTGGTGATTGGCTTACCGCTGAGCTTGTTCCTGACAACAAGCATGGCTTATGGCCTGAGCCGCGGCAATTTCCCATTTAAAAAGTTTCTCTTTTTCCTGGTACTGTTCACCATGATCTTTAACGGGGGTATCGTTCCTCTGTATCTGATTATGAAATCACTACAACTAACAGGTACATTATGGTCTGTTATTCTGGCAGGAAGCTTCAGTGCCTTTAACATGATTCTGATGATGAACTATTTCTACACACTGCCTGAATCCCTTATGGAATCTGCACGACTCGATGGTGCAGGAGAGTGGAGAATTTTATTCTCCGTCGTTCTTCCGCTGGCAACGCCAATTATGGCAACCATTACACTCTTCTACGGGGTAGCCTACTGGAACAGTTGGTATGACGCGATGATCTTCCTGCGAAAAGCGGACCAGTTACCGCTGCAAAACGTGCTAAGGAACATCATTGTAACTGCCACAACGAATGCCTCCAATGCATCCAGTGTGGACGCAGTAAAACTGAGCAGCTTCTCTATGGGTATGAAGATGGCTGCAGTATTTATCACGATGGTACCAATTATGTGTTTCTTCCCAATGTTGCAAAAGCACTTTGCCAAAGGGGTATTAACAGGGGCTATCAAGACCTGATATACACATAGGATTTCAATGCACAAGAAATTCGACTAAAAACATGGGGGTAAAAGCATGAAAACGGGTAAAAAGTTGTCAGTCAAATCGTTATTTGCGATCACACTCTGTCTCATGATGTTGGTAGTGTCGGCTTGTTCCAACAGCAGCAAAGGCTCAGATGGTGGCAACGAAAAGGATGCGGAAGGGAATTACAAAGATAACCTGACCATTTCCGTAGCGAATCTGACCGAAGTGAAAACCGGAAATATGGACAATGAGTTCCATAAGTTCTGGGAAGACAAGTTTAACATCAAGTGGGATTACAACTATATTGACTGGGATTCATGGGGTGAGAAGCTTCGCCTGTGGATTAACTCTGGTGACCTGCCGGATGTAGCGGTATGGAATTATGTACACGGTGATGCCATCAACAACATTGATCAAGGCTTGTTCTACAAGTTCCCGGATGATTGGAAAGAAAGATGGCCTAACGTTGCTGCGGCTTACAAGCTGACAGGACTTGGCGACAAGCTGGAAGAATTGACAGGCGGTACGTATGTGCTTCCTAGACCTATTTATTTCGAAAACAAACCCGCTGATCCGCTGACCAACCAAATTGGTGTTATCGCTCTTCGTAAAGACTGGGCAAAAGCGGTTGGGTTTGAACTGAAAGATGCGTACACAACTTCTGAATTGAATCAGTTCGCTGAACTGGTGAAAGAAAAGGACCCAGGCAAGGTGGGTAATAAACTGGTGCCATTGTCTTACAATGCTGCCGATGCAATGACAAACATGATCATGCCGAATAGTGTTCATGCGATGACAGACGTTCCTTTCTACAAAGGTGAAGATGGTAAGTTCCATTGGGGCCCAGCAGATCAGGAAACACTGACAGGTTTGAAATTGATGCAAAAAGCGTACAAGGATGGGTTGCTTAACCCAGAGTTCTACACTTGGAAAAACAATGAAGGACAAAACAACTTCAAAGTAACAGGTACTGCGGCTGTAACCAGTCTTGGTGGACTTGCTTCTTATAGACAAGGTCTGGATTCTGATATGAGAAAGAACCTTGGCGTTAACAGTGATGATCTCGTTCACACAGCGATCGTTCTTGGTGATGACGGTAAATACCGCAATATGGAGCAAGCTAACTTCTGGTCTGCTCTGATTTTCAACCCGAACATCAGTGATGAGAAATTCGAACGCATCATGGACTTGATCGATTACTCTGCAACAAAAGAGGGACAATTGCTGATCAACATGGGCTTCGAAGGCAAGGACTGGAAATACGATGACAACAAAGAGTTGGTGAACTTGCTACCAGAGGGAACGGTACTCGAAGACAAGTACCCTGCACGTTTTGAAGGACTTTATCTTCTTGGTGATGACTTCAGTGTAGTAAACCCTGCAATCAAAAAAGATTATCGTGATAGAGCAGTAGAATTGTTCCAGGAGAAAGCAAAGCTTGGTACTGAAAGTAAATCACTTGCACCATACGATTGGGATGTTAACCTGTATGATTCCAAAGCGAAGAGCCAAGCATCTTTCGATTATCAAAACGAATATGCGAACTTGATCCTCAAAGGCGGAGACTTGGAAGCTAACTGGAAAGAGTGGGTTAACAGCAAAATGTCTCTGGTTCAGCCTTATCTGGACGAATTGAACGAAAAGTTCAAATAAACGTAATGAAATGAAGAACAACAAGGGGATGACAGGAGCGTTCTGTCTCTCCGTCCGATTGAACCCGGTGCGCGGTCTCTCCCCGAACGCAGCCGGGTTCTTTCTTTCAATTAAAAGGTAGTGGAGGATGGTTACGTGAATAATCAGCAGTTGATGGATTTAGTGAATCAGATGACGCTGGAGGAGAAAGTGGCACAGCTGTTACAGCTGACTGCCAACTTCTATGAAGGAACAGATACGCAGGGCCAGATTACAGGGCCGATGGAAGAGATGGGCATTACAGAGCAATCCGTGAGAGCGAGCGGCTCCATTCTTGGCTTATCCGGTGCACAAGCGATTATGGATGTACAACGGGCTTATATGGAAAAAAGCCGTCTCGGCATCCCGCTATTATTCATGGCAGACGTGGTGCATGGTTATAAAACGATCTTCCCGATCCCGCTGGCCATTGGCTGTTCATGGGATCTGGAACTTGCGGAGAAGAGTGCCGAGATTGCGGCGCGTGAATCCGCAGTATCCGGTTTGCATGTCACTTTTGCACCGATGGTCGATCTGGTTCGTGATCCGCGCTGGGGGCGTGTGATGGAAACAACGGGTGAAGACCCGTACCTAAATAGTTTATTTGCTGCTGCCTTTGTACGTGGTTATCAGGGGGATAACCTGACGGATGAGCTGGATCGTCTTGCAGCCTGTGTAAAACACTTTGCCGCGTATGGTGCAGCGGAGGGTGGACGTGATTACAATACGGTAGATATGTCAGAGCGCCAGCTCCGTGAATATTATCTGCCAGCATATAAGGCGGCATTGGATGCTGGCGTAGAAATGGTCATGACTTCATTCAATACCGTTGATGGTATTCCAGCCAGCGGGAATGAGAAGTTAATGCGTAATATTTTGCGCGAAGAATGGGGCTTTGATGGCGTGCTGATCTCGGACTGGGCTTCCATTCGTGAGATGATTGCCCATGGTGCGGCCGAGGATGACCGGGAGGCGGCATACCGTGCGATTCGTGCGGGTGTAGATATGGAGATGATGACGCCATGTTACGTCAACCATTTGCCTGAACTTGTTCAAAAGGGTGAAGTGCAAGAGCACCTTGTTGATGAAGCGGTTTTGCGTATTTTGCAGCTCAAAGACAAGCTGGGTCTGTTCGATAACCCGTTCCGAGCTGCTGATCCGGAGCGTGAGCGCGAGATCGTTTTCTCCAAGGAACATCGTGAGGTATCACGAGAACTTGCTGCGAAGTCTGCGGTGCTGCTCAAAAATGACGGACAGACCCTTCCGCTACAACCTAATGCGAGAGTTGCATTAATTGGACCTTTCGCTCAAAGCGAAGACATCCTCGGCTGGTGGTCTTGTGAAGGTGTCAAATCGGATGCGGTGAAGCTGGGAACAGCGTTGCAAGAGCGTCTCCCACAAGGTAAGGTTCTCTTGGCTCAGGGCAGTGATGTGCATACTATCACGGATGAGCAGATTGCCGTAGCACTGGAAGCAGCAAGTCAGTCTGATATCATCGTGCTTGCACTGGGTGAAGATTCCGAGATGAGTGGAGAAGGCGGCTCGCGGACAGATATTCGTTTGCCGGCAGCGCAGTTACAATTGGTACAGGCGCTCAAAACGGCAGGCAAACCAATTGCCAGTGTCATTTTCAATGGACGTCCACTTGATCTGAACGGGGTTATTAGCGAATCAGATGCTGTACTCGAAGCTTGGTTCCCAGGGAGTGAAGGAGGAGCAGCGATTGCGGATATTCTCACAGGAGCAGTGAATCCGTCCGCGCGACTTACGATGTCCTTCCCGCAATCGGTTGGACAAGTCCCGGTATATTACAACCATTTCAATACAGGTCGCCCAATCAACCCGGATAATACCGAGAATCGTTATGTTTCCCAATATATTGACAGTCCGAATGAACCGTTATTCCCGTTTGGGTACGGTCTTTCCTATACGACATTTGCTTATGGAGAGGTTGAAGTGTCGGGACAGGAGATGACTGCAAATGATTCTCTGACGGTTCAGGTGCGTGTAACCAATACAGGGGATCATGCTGGTGTAGAGACTGTGCAACTATACGTTCGGGATGTAAGCGGAGAAGTGGTTCGTCCGATGCGTGAGTTGAAAGATTATGTGAAGCTATCCCTTGCACCGGGAGAAACGGGTACGGCTAAGTTTACATTAAATGAAGAACAATTGCGTTATCATCATGCTGATCTCAGCTATCGCAGTGATCGTGGAGAGTTTCGTGTGATGGTTGGACCAAATAGCAGAGATACACAGAGCCAAACATTCAGACTTGTCTGAATCGTTTTATGCTGTAACGAGACGTCTGTTACTTCTTATTTTAAGTTCAGGTCTTTCATTAGGAGAGGCCTGATCAACATAACAGAGGAGCGAAGAATATGGTCAGTATCAAGGATATCGCCAAAAAGGCGGGTGTTTCCATCTCGACCGTATCGTACGCGCTGAATGGAAGCAATAAAGTCACCGATGAGACCCGTTCTAAAATTTTGGTCATCGCCAAAGAGCTGAACTATGTTCCCAACGCGGCTGCCAGAACCTTGAAAAAGAGAGAGTCACGGATTCTAGGTGTTTTTCTCACGGATTTCAGCGGTGATGTATACGGAGACTTGTTAACGGGTATGAAGGCGATATGTAATGCCCAGGGGTATGATCTTATTGTATGTAGCGGTAAACAGTCTCATCGGATGTTGCCGGAGCGAATGATTGACGGGGCGATTATTCTCGATCATACGTTCTCAAGTGAGGAACTTATGCAGTATGCGGATCGAGGACATAAAATTGTAGTGCTTGACCGTGAGTTGAAACATCCTAATATAAATCAGGTACTGCTCGATAACAAGGCTGGGGCCACACTGGCGATGGAATATTTGATTGAACACGGGCACAAAAAGATCTACGTGGTTACAGGTCCAGAAGGGTCGTTTGACTCTCTACAACGGTTGAAGGCTGTAAGACAGGTTGCGGAGCGTCAGGCGGATGTGGAATGGATAGAAATCATGGGAGATTTCGAGAAAAGCGGTGGGGAACGAGCCGCAGATTACATTATACAGACGTATGAAGGGCCGGCAGCTGTTTTTTGTCTTAATGATGAGATGGCTATAGGTTTATGTGATCGTCTTGCAGATAGTGAACTCGAGATTGGCAAACAGATTGATGTCATTGGCTTCGATCATATTGAACTTACTAACTACGTACAGCCCAGACTGGCAAGTATCGATTATTCCAAACGAAAGTGGGGAGCACTTGCAGCTGAACAATTAATTAAAATTATAGCTGGAGAACCTGTGGATCACGAGCGCATATATGTCACCTTGGTGGAAGGGGAATCCGTAACCGGGCCTAATTCGGTAGAAGTCAGGTTGCCCATGCCCAATGCAAACGAACGTGCAGTCAGCTATTAAACAAGCTTTTCGTGTCACCGCCGAGAGTTTGTTAGGCGAATTCAATTGTTATAGCAAGAGACAAGCTTTGGAGGGAGAGAACATCCTTTTAAAACTTGTCTTTTGCTATATGCAGAAACATGAAAAAAGCCTCTCCGAAGAGAGGCTTGGCCCTACAGTTACAGGCCTTTTGTTTTGTCTTGGTTGTAGGATGAAGTGAGGATACCTGTGATGAATAGTGTTAATACAACTGCAATAATCCAGAATGTCAGCGAAAACGACATACACTTCGCACCTCCTGCACAAGCTCATTTACTTCTATTATAACCATATTCGTTAGAAAAGGAATGCCTTGTCCCATCATTTGTAAAATAAAAAGTGGGTAGGAACAGGTCTCAGATTGCCATCCGAAGGGTTATTGATGACTCGATTATTCAGAATTAGCGATGAGGAGCCACCGCCATCGAGATTATAAGCGTCCACCACGCCAAGTTTAAGAAGTCGACCTTGCATCTCTTCGAGGGTAGCACCTGAGCTTCCGCTCTCGTTATAACCATCGACAACCATGATCAGTAATTGATCATCTTTGTAGTTACCAATGACGGTTCGTGGAGCACGCTTCGGTGACACCTTCCATTTGTCCGGAATAATCGTTTTCTGTCCGTTTTTCATAAGGATCGGTACAAATGTCGCTCCAAATTGCGGGTGTAGGCGATCCAGGGAGCTTTTTTCGAAAAACTTCCCTCCTACCAGTTTACCATCATCGTTTAGCCCGACAAAGAACAGGTCTTTGAAGCTAGCCTGAAAACCGTTGATATACTTCCCATCCATGACGGTAGTGCTGAGGGGGTAACGCTTGCCGCCGCTGTCAGCAAATCCGCCAGCATTAATCCCGGCAATCGCTCCGCTCCGTTTCACGGCCTGCATTGTCGTTTCTGATCGCCCTAGCTCACTATTCAAGGCCATCTTCATCGCATTGTGATCTTTCAGCTTGATCTTCATGGCATATCCCTTGTAGCTGCCTGGGTTTACCCGATACAGTTCAATGGTGATCCGATCACTGTCTACACGATCAAAAGGAACGCCAAGTTTGGACGTAATGCGCTTATTGTAGATTGTTTCCGGGCGAGCGGCTTGAACTTTAGCCTTTTGTACAATGGTAGACATCGTACTGGTCGTTTTATTGTAAAGCAGGGTCGTTCTTTTAATAGAAGAAGAAGTTTGAACAGCAGCCTCTTTTGCTCCCGCAAGTTCCTTACTGATTGTTTGGGTCTGAGAGGTTACCTGATCTTCTGGCAAGCTTGTAGGAATGATAGCTCCTACTTCTAATTCAGGACGAAATAGCAACAAACATATGATCAATCCTATAAAAGGAGCGAGTGCAAGCATAAAAACACGATTAACCTGTTTCACGGGTGTAATCATTTGAGCAAGTCCATCTTTTTCTGGAGAGCTTCCAGTTGTTTCTTCACTTCGCTCAATTGCGTATACAATTTGTTGCTGTTGTCTGTTTTGTTGCTTGCATTGTCCTTAGTGAACGTAAGCAGTTCATTGAAGGACTGAACCTGTCCCTGCAATGCTGCAACTTCTGAAGAGATCGTTGTTAGTTGCTTTTCATAATCGCTTTTCAATGCGTCAATCTGATGCTCAGTATGGACCTGAAGCTGGTTGATCATCTGTTGCTGGAGGTGATTACTATAATAGTAGGTTCCAGTGACTCCTAGTACAATGAGAACGATCCACATGACCAGAAACCATTTAACGGATGATCTGATCTTGCCTTTGGCGCTCCGGGTGTGATGGATGTCAGAAGACGGGTCGGATGGTTCCATAACATCACTCCTGGTTCTATATATTAGATTAAAAAATTCCAATCCTCATTCTATCATGGTGCTATTGATTACGCAAAAATGAAATTCTTTAAATAATAGATCAAAAAGAGATTGCATCGGAAGGAAGTCCTAGGATACAATTTCTTATAGATGCAATAAGTAGGAACTTTGGGCAGGTTTTTCGACTTTTTTAGATAGAAATGCAGGAATTTTATACTAGGTTTTGATCATTTCATGCATGGAATGGGGCCCATCTTGCCTTTTCTACAGTAGAATACAGTCAGAAAACAGAGTTTTTGAGCGCTGAGTCCTGTATTTTCCTTTTATTCGACATAATCCGACCTTAGCTTCATCTATACTCGGACTGTCGCATAAAGGATATAGATGGAAAACAGAAGTCAATTGTCCAATACATAACAGGGGGAACCACAATGAAAAAAGTATGGCAGGTGGTCATCGTAGATATCCACCCCACCAGCATGCTGGGAACAAAATTAATCTTGGAAGAGCAACAGGATCTGACGGTACGTGGTATGACTTCGACCGGAACGGAGGGTCTTGAACTGGTGAGTGCGCACAAGCCTGATTTGATTCTCATGGATTATCGTTTGCCAGAAGGGCAGGCAGATCAGTACATCGCTCAAATCAAAGGGCTTTCGAATGAGACACATATTATTATTCTGACAGATGAAGATAACGTAAAGTTGTTTCGTTACCTAATGAGTCTCGGTGCAAGCGGCATGTTATCCAAACAGGCTTCGCCAAGCCAATTGATTCATCTGATCTCCGGACTAAGAGAAGGCTACGTTTCAATACCCATGTCTTGGTTAAACAGTGAGGATTGGGGGCAACCTGCCGATTCACAGTCTGAAGAAGGTATAATTGAACTAACCGAGACAGAAACTTTTATTATGGAAAGAATTGTTCAAGGGATAACCTATGATAAAATAGCGAGTGAGATCAATGTGAGTCGGCGCTCGATAGACAATTACTTGCGTAAAATCTATGTGAAGCTGGAAGTGAGCAGCAGAGCACAGGCCATCGAACGTTATGCCTTGCATGCAAGACAATCCAAGACGGTGTCTTAATTATTGTCTCCGCTGGTCCTAGCTGGTCATAATAAAATTGCTCCTAGAGGTCAAAGTCAGATTGCCTCGCTTCATGAGATAATTCAGGTATTCGTTCAGTTATATTTGGTGCCCATTCGGAATAGGTTGTAGGGCGGCTGCGAGAACAGTTTCGGAATAGGGATGAAGGGGGATCTATCCATGAAATATTTCTTTGCTTCCCGTACCAACAGGCTTTTGTCTTCACCACTGAGGGATATACGTGAGATGTCTGGCAAGGAGTATTTCATTTCTCTCGCTGAAGAATTGCCAGCGGAGGAACTGTTTCCTTTTAAACTTTTGGAGGAAGCGGCGTTGTCCGTATTTAGTTCAGGACCTTCTGCATTGCAGTATGGTGAGCCAGGTGGATATGCTCCATTAAGAGAATGGTTGAATAATGATTGGAATAAGCGCAAGGGTATCCGGACTGTCTCCAATCAGATTTTGCTGACTACAGGCACCCAACAGGCAATCGATCTCGTGATGCGTCTGTTACTGGAGCCGGGAGACTCTGTACTTGTTGAACATCCGACTTCTCCCGGTTGTCTTGAAGTACTCGAAATGCAAGGAGCCACAATTGTACCTGTTATGGGAGATCAGGATGGCATTTTACCAGATTTATTGGAACAGCACATGCAGCAGGTGAGACCGAAGCTGCTTTTTGCTGCACCCAGCTTTTCCAATCCCACGGGGATTTTGTGGAGCCTGGAACGACGAGAAGCTGTTCTTGATCTGTGTGCGCGTTACGGTGTGTTGCTTGTTGAGGATGATTCCTATGGTGAGTTGCATTTTGACGGCTTGGAGCCAGCTACCTTCTATCGCAAGTATCCTTCACTCTTCGCATTGGACACTGCAGATCAAGGTGGACATGTCCTCTACATCGGGTCCTTCAGCAAAACAGTTGCACCTGCACTCCGCACAGGGTGGGCTGCGGGACATCCATCACTGATTCAGGCAATGGCCTCCGTCAAACGAATTGCTGATGGACAATCCAGTCCAATGAATCAGCGACTACTGTACCAATTGCTCGCCCAGTCACCTTTTCGATGGAGCGATCACTTATCCATGCTGAACAGGGAATATAAAACAAGACTTAAATTAATGCTTGAGTTGTTGAAGAGACCCGGCTGGAAGGGATGTAGCTATAACATTCCTCAGGGTGGAATGTATCTATGGGTGCGATTGCCGGAAGGACTGAACAGTGAAGCACTGCTTAAGGCAGCTTTATTGAAGGGTGTCTCTTTTCTGCCTGGAACGTTATGCTCCACAGGAACACTTGATCAACAATATATTCGGTTAAACTTCAGCCGTCCCGGCCGGGATGAGTTGTTGCTTGGCATGAATTTGATTAACGAAGCTATCTCAGAATTTACCGCTCGTAGCTAAAGGTAGAGCGATTTCATCCAAAGAATTTCAGATTAGTTTACAAATCATCTAGATTACCTTATTGCATCCACTAACATTTTTATATATAATATGAATTAATGAGTGATCGGCTTCTTTAACAACCGTTGCGAGTTAGGGGGACACACTCATACATTTTAATCATTGGGGGAAATTTTAACATGTCTAACGTTCTTTTTATTAAAGCTAATGACCGTCCTGCGGATCAAGCAGTTAGTGTTCAATTGTACGATGCATTCTTGAGCGCATACAAAGAGTCCCATCCAGGTGATACCATCACTGAGCTGGACCTCTACAATACAGATCTTCCTTACTACGGCAACACTGTAATCACTGGTGGTTACAAAGCAGCTAACGGTATCGAAGCAACTCCAGAAGAGCAAAAAGCAGCAACACTGGCTGCGCAATTGCAAGATCAATTCCTTGCAGCTGATAAAGTGGTATTTGCATTCCCACTGTGGAACTTCACTGTTCCAGCACCACTGGTTAACTACATCTCTTACCTGAGCCAAGCAGGCAAAATGTTCAAATACACTGCTGAAGGCCCAGTAGGTCTTGTAGGCGACAAAAAAGTAGCATTGCTTAACGCACGTGGTAGCGTATATTCCGTAGAGCCTATGGCATCTGCTGAAATGTCCGTTCGTTATGTAACGAACGTACTTGGCTTCTGGGGCATCCAAAACCCTGAGGTTGTTGTTGTAGAAGGTCACAATGCTTCTCCTGATCGTTCCCAAGAGATCGTGGAAGCTGGCTTGAAATTGGCTAAAGAAGTTGCAGCAAGCTTCTAATCCAATTCCATATGGAAAACGCCCGTCGTCTCCGGAAGGAGATAACGGGCGTTTTTTTGTATGTTTTTGGCGAGCGTGAGCTTCCTAGCTGTATATTCACATGGGAGGCGGGTAACTCGAAAACTACAAAAGAGTCTTTTATCGTTCATCGTATTGTTCAGTTTTTGGTTGAGTTCAGGAGATAACGTTCGGTGACTTCGGCAACCTGAACAAGATCTTCCTGTGCCCAATCTTCGGATGCAGTGGAGTCGACATTAAATGTGTTCAATTGATCATAATCAGTCCAGCTGTCTGTTTCCCCGGCCGTCAGTCCCTGGTCTTGCATCATAAGTGCATGTTCCGTTAATGCCTCCACACCTTTAACGGTGAGCATATATTTTCCACGGGAAATACGTTCAAACCAGCTGTAATAGTTTTTCTGCAAAATGGCTGCCGCTGAGCCTACACCTGTCTGACGGGCAAGTGCCGAAGGTGAAGATTCACCACTGGACCTTAACGCGGCGGCGACACGTATAGCCTTTTCCCGATAAGCCGTCATCAGCTGGCGGCCTGTACTGCCCCCTGTATTATAGTCTCCGCTTCGTTCATCAAATTCCTTCAGCAGGCGCTGGCGACGTATCCCGCTCTTGCGAGCTACCGGGAGGGATCGCACAGTACCTGATATCACCGTGGGTTCGCATAATACATCAATTAGAGGTGCTTTGGTTTTGTAAAAAGTGACGGTTAACAGCCCCAGGCCGAGCTGCCTGCACAGTGCTGTTAGCTCACTCCAGCGCTGATTGACCGCTCCGCGTTTACTTCGGTTACGCTCCACAGCCAGATATACGAGTGGGCTGATTTTCAGGCGTTGCAAACCTTGCAATAGCAAAGACAGGTTAAACGTTTTTTTCATCTCGACAATAAGGGGGTCCGTCTGATCTGCCTTCATGCCAACCAGGTCACAGTGCTTAACTTCTGCTTTGATATCAAAGCCGCGCTGTTCAAAAAAAGTTTTGACAGGGGAATACAGCTCCGTTTCATATTGTATAGCCATGCTCTTTACTCCTCTCCCGAAGTGCTCTGCCTGCCTTCGCCGCATTGTCCGGTTTCCATCATTAGAACCTTCATTATAGCATATTCATGCTTTTTTTTCTGAGGCCACAAGATGTCTGATAGAACAGCACATACGTAAAATTCAGGGTCAAGGTTTGAAAAAAAGAGGTCAACTTATCCAAGTTGCCGCATAGGTATGTAATACACTTTTCACATCCATACAAGACCATTGTAACAAAGGAAGCGGGACTAAGCCGGACCGCAGAAGGGTATTCAAGCAGGAGCTGCAATTCTATTGATTTCTTCATACCATTCGGAATGGTTGACAATCACACTAAAGGAGCCATGGGAGGTACCAAGCATGAATATTTTTGAACGCGTTGCGGAATATCGGGCAGAGAGTGACCGTTTGTCTTGGAACGGAACATTTGAAGATTATATTGCACTGCTGAGAGAGGACCCGACTCCGGCAATGACGGCTCACGCACGAGTGTATCAGATGATTGAATCGTTTGGGGTAGAAGAGGCCTCGGGACACAAGCGTTACAAATTTTTCGAGCAGGAAATCTTCGGGCTGGATCGTTCGATTGAAAAACTGGTGGAAGAGTATTTTCATTCGGCTGCGCGCCGCTTGGATGTACGCAAACGGATCTTGCTTCTGATGGGACCGGTCAGTGGGGGTAAATCCACGTTGGTGACCCTGCTAAAAAGGGGATTGGAGCAATTTTCACGTACGGAAAAAGGGGCCGTTTACGCCATTGAGGGATGCCCGATGCATGAGGAACCGCTACATCTCATTCCGCTGGAGCTTCGGCCCGATGTAGAGAAAGAGATCGGTGTGCGCATTGAGGGCAATCTGTGCCCTTCCTGCCAGATGAGACTTCGCACCGAATTTGGTGGGGACATCAGCAAGGTTCCGGTGGAACGGGTCATCATCTCTGAAGATAACCGGGTGGGAATTGGTACATTCAGTCCATCAGACCCGAAATCTCAGGATATTGCTGACCTTACAGGCAGCATCGACTTCTCCACGATTACCGAATTTGGATCGGAATCTGATCCGCGGGCGTATCGTTTTGACGGGGAACTGAATAAGGCTAACCGGGGTTTGATGGAGTTTCAGGAGATGCTGAAATGTGACGAGAAGTTTCTGTGGAACCTGTTATCCCTGACGCAGGAAGGCAATTTTAAAGCAGGCCGGTTTGCCCTAATCAGTGCAGATGAGATGATTGTGGCACATACGAATGAATCCGAGTATAAGTCTTTTATTTCAAACAAGAAAAACGAGGCTTTGCAGTCACGGATGATTGTGATGCCGATCCCGTATAACCTGAAGGTGTCGGAAGAAGAGAAAATTTACGCCAAGCTGATTCAGCAAAGTGATATGAAACATGTGCACATTGCACCGCATGCGCTGCGTACAGCGGCGATCTTTTCCATACTTACACGATTGAAGGAAACGAAGAAACAAGGCATGGATCTGGTGAAAAAAATGCGGATGTACGATGGCGAAGAGGTTGAAGGGTATAAAGAAGCCGATCTGCGAGAAATGCAAAATGAATATTTGGACGAGGGCATGTCCGGTATCGATCCGCGGTACGTTATTAACCGGATATCCAGTGCTTTGATTAAGCAAAACCTTCAGTGCATTAACGCGCTGGATATCCTGCGTGCCATTAAGGATGGACTGGATCAACATGCTTCGATCACAAAGGAAGAACGTGAGCGGTATTTGAACTTTATTGCTCTGGCACGTAAAGAGTATGATGAACTTGCGAAGAAAGAAGTGCAGAAAGCATTTGTGTATTCGTTCGAAGAGTCAGCCAAAACGTTGTTTGAAAATTATCTGGATAACATTGAAGCGTTCTGCAACTGGTCTAAAATACGTGATCCGCTGACAGATGAGGAGATGGACCCGGATGAGCGGCTGATGCGTTCCATTGAGGAGCAGATTGGGATCTCCGAGAATGCGAAGAAAGCGTTCAGGGAAGAGATTCTGATCCGGATCTCGGCATACTCCCGTAAGGAACGCAAATTTGAATACAGTAGTCATGATCGTCTGCGGGAAGCCATTGAGAAAAAGCTGTTCGCTGATCTCAAGGATATCGTCAAGATTACGACTTCTACGAAAACACCGGATGCCACACAATTGAAGCGCATGAATGAGGTCATCAAACGTCTCATCGAAGAGCACGGATACACAGCTGCAAGTGCAAATGAATTGCTAAGATACGTAGGAAGTTTGCTTAACCGTTAACCTGTAGCACCATTCCGAATTAGGTCCTGAAGATTTGTTGTGAGGCTCCTTCGCAACAGATTCAGGGCCTTTTTATATTGAATTAAATCATTATTCATCAATAATTTACAATTTAATATAATCAATCCCACATTAAATAGTTCTTAGGGTGTATGTGTGTTTAGGTAGTTTAGTCTATAATCAATTAAAATTGTTTTAATTTTTGATTGAAAAGTGGATAAGGAGTTGATCCGATCGGATATGAGTAGCATTTCGGCAGAAAGGCAAAAACAACTGGATTATGTGGGGTTAACTGCACAAGATTTAAGACTACTTGCTGATCATCGGCCTGTCTTCGAAAAAGTTGTTGAAGATGTGGTGGATCACTTTTACAAACATGTGGGGAAGTACCCAGAATTAACGGAGCTGATCGCCCGATTTTCCAATATTGAACGATTGAAGGAAACACAACGGATGTATTGGTTATCCATGACAGACGGCATTGTGGACGATGCTTATATTGAACAGCGGATCACCATTGGATTAGTTCATTCGCGTATCGGACTGACAACGAACTATTATCTCGGTGCTTACATGGCCTATCTGGATATCGCTACCACCATATTTAAACAGCTTATCCCCGATTCGTGGCACTACGTCATACATGCACTAAGCAAAATGTTCAATCTGGATTCACAGCTTGTTCTGGAAGCTTATGAAAAAAAAGAAAAAGAGCAGCTTCACCAGCTCGCTTCGGATCAGGATGGTACACTGCAAGCGATCACACAAATTACGCAGGAACTTACTGGTATGATTACGGAATTAAATGAAAATGCGTTATCCATCTCCGCTGTAGCGAAGGAAACGGTTGTTTCCCAGGATCAGGCGCATGTGCTCCTTGAAGAGTTAACCGGAGGAATGCAACAGATCGAAAAAATGGGTGAGCTGATTCGTGAAATTTCCGATCAAAGTCACCTTGTCGGCTTGAACGCTGCAATTGAAGCGGCACATGCCGGAGAGTTCGGACGCGGATTCGAAGTGGTTGCAAGCGAAGTACGCAAGCTGGCGGCAAGCTCCAGAGACGCGCAAAGCAAAATTCAATCCAATCTGGATCAGATCATGGAAATATTAAAAAGAGTGCAGCAGGAGTCTGAGCGTACTTCGAACGGGGCGCGCAGTCAGGCTTCACGTTCATCCGAGCTTGCCGTTTTTGCGACAGCAATGGAGAAGCTTGCAACGGATTTGAGGAAACTGTAGCAGTAATGTGGACCCCGAAGCACCAGGAACCTTCCATACCGTTTCCGGTTGTAATAAGCTATAATGGGTAGACAAACCTGCTGTTGTTATAGATAATATAGCCGGAGACAGGCGATTTAAAAAGAGGTCGAGGTGATTAGATGGCTTCTATCCATGATGTGGCCAAAGAAGCGGGAGTATCTGTTGCAACCGTTTCCAAAGTATTGAACGACTATCCGGACGTTAGTGAAAAAACACGTAAAAAAGTGAATATAGCTATCGAACTATTAAAATATCAACCCAATGTAGTCGCTCGTGGACTGGTTAAACGCCGTTCATGGACAGTGGGGGTACTGCTTACCGTTCCGTTTACGAATCCGTTTGTATCCGAGTTACTTGAAGGGATCAAAACGGCCTTGGAAAATAGCGGTTATGATCTTGTTCGATTATCAACTCGATTTGATGACCCTACATATTCTTTCATCAAGCACTGCCGTAGCCGAAATGTGGATGGCGTTGTTGTTTTCGGGGAAGGACGGGAAAACAAAAGCATTCAGGAACTGGTCACGGCAGAGATTCCAACCATGTTCATAGATACCGATCTGTTTGGCAAACGTGCAGGTTACATTACGACAGATAATGTTAATGGTGTTGCTATGGCAGTGAAGCATCTGTATGAACTTGGGCATCGCAAGATTGCCTACATCTCAGGTACACTGGGACCTGCTGTTGCTAACCTTCGTTTAGACGGGTACAAGGAAGGGCTTCGTTTATGCGGTATTCCTTATGCGACGATCTATCTGGAAGTCTGTGACTATTCATTTGATGGCGGTGCCAAGGCAGCTCGGCGTTTGCTGGCTCTTAGGGAGCAACCTACAGGCATCATCTGTGCCTCGGATATGTCTGCTTTTGGCGCGATTCATGAGATTGAAAAACATGGTTTCAGTGTGCCAGAGGATATCTCAGTGGTTGGATTCGACAATACGTATTATGCCGAGGTGTTTAAGCCAGGATTAACAACGGTGAATCAGAATATCTACACCATTGGTATTCGAGCCATTGAATATCTGATTGCGATGATTGAGAATCCCTCGTATACACCCCCTGTCGTGACGGAACCATCGAATTTAATTGTTCGCCAGACGACAGCGCCTGTAAATGAAACGTATCCGGAACTACCTGCACAGCCATAGGCTGTGCTTTTTTTTGTTACCGAATGATACGTTAATATTGAAGTGTGAATGGCATGGGCGGCGATCATAAGTATAAAAAGAGGGGGATGGACACTAAATTTCCATATTTACAGTAAAAGGTATGATGACATAAATTTGATAATGTAACCGCTTACTTAGGGAGTTAAGCAGGTTCCCAAGGGCGTAATCCGGCTCACTTGAGGAGGTTAAGAACCGTGCATTGAAGTTCCTGACTCCATCCGTGCGACGTAATATGTTGCCAGTTAACAGACCAGCAGAGGAAATCCATGCATGCAGAAGTGTGTTGTGAAATGCCCGATGTTTGACCGCGTTACAGGATGGATGACGAAATTCACAAGGAGGAATTGACGTGCGGGGAAAATGGTTGAGGTTATGCTTGGCAGCAACTCTGATCTTTAGTTTGTTGCCAGGGATCGGAGCAGGAGAACAGAAGGCAAGCGCAGCAAATGCAGGTGACATTTTGTTGTCTCATTCGTTCGAGGATGGCACGACCCAAGGCTGGACAGCCCGGGGTGGAGTAACGGTTGGCGTGACTGGAGATCAAGCTTACCAAGGTACACGTTCTCTGAAAACAACAGGTCGCACAGAGGCCTGGAATGGACCTTCATTGTCATTGTCGGATGTGGTAGACAAGAATGCTGTCGTTGAAATATCTGGTTACGTGAAACTGGTTGCAGGTTCAGCACCGGCTAATCTGAAATTTACCGTGGAACGCCGCGATGGCAACGGGGATGCGCAATATGATCAGGTTAACGCAGCCGAGCAAGTAACCGATCAGAAATGGGTGAAGCTGCAAGGACAATATAGTTATGAACAAGGCAGTGGCCTGCAACTGTATCTGGAGAGCACGGATGCAACCGCTGCTTATTTGTTAGACGAGTTCCAAATCCGGCTTGTTAAACCTGCTCCAGAGAATCCAGGTGAGCCGGGAGAACCGGGCAAAGCTTTGTTTAACGCTGATTTTGAAGATGGGAATATCGGAAAATGGAAACCTCGCGGTACTGAAAAGCTGGAGGTAGTCAGCGGCATCGGACACAATAGTAACCGCAGTTTGAAAACCTCCTCCCGAACGGAAACTTATCATGGACCGTTGGTAGAGGTGTTGCCTTACTTGCAAAAGGGAAGTACAGTTCATGTCTCCTTCTGGGCGATGTATGATGAAGGGCCTGCAACCCAGGTAATCAACGGCTCATTGGAGAAGGAATTTAATGGTGATGCAGCTAAGCTGGAATATGCAACCTTTGCTTCCACTACACTGAATAAAGGCCAATGGAAGAAGATCGAAGCAGATGTCATCGTTCCGGCAGAAAGCACGGGTGTAAGCGGATTGCGGATGTATGCCGAGACACCGTGGAAGCAGTCTTCTGAAGTGACGGAGACAGACACGATTCCGTTCTACATTGATGATGTTCAGATTACAGCGACGGAAGCGATCGCAATTGAGAAGGATATCCCGGATTTGGCCAAAACGCTGGGGACATCTTATGCTCTTGGCGCAGCGATTGACCAAACGGCTCTAGATCCACAAGATCCGCACTCGGATCTGCTTAAAAAACATTTTAAAAGTATTACTGCGGGCAACTTCATGAAAATGGATGCCATGCAGCCGACGGAGGGCAATTTTGTCTGGTCTGAGGCAGATCGGCTGGTTAACTTTGCTGCAGCGAACAATATGGAGGTCAGAGGCCATACGCTACTATGGCACAGTCAAGTACCGGACTGGTTCTTTACCGATCCTAATGATCCATCGAAACCAGCTACGCGTGAGCAACTTCTGAAGCGTATGAAAACACATATCCAAACGATTGTGAGCCGTTACAAAGGTAAAGTGCATACGTGGGATGTTGTTAATGAAGTCATCTCGGACGGCGGCGGTCTGCGTGATCAGGCGAGCAATTCGAAATGGCGGGATATCATTGGCGATGTAGACGGTGACGGAGATGACAGTGACTACATTGAACTGGCTTTCCGTTATGCACGCGAGGCTGATCCTGACGCGGTACTGGTGATCAATGATTACGGTATCGAAGGCAGTGTTAGCAAAATGAACGACATGGTCAAACTGGTAGAGAAACTGCTGGCTAAAGGTACACCGATTGATGCTATCGGCTTTCAAATGCATGTGTCGATGTACGGACCGGATGTAAAACAAATTCGTGAAGCGTTCAACCGGGCGGTTGCTTTGGGGGTTCACATTCAAGTAACGGAACTGGATATGTCGATCTATTCGGGGAACTCGGAGCAGGAGAAACCTGTGACCGATGAGATGATGCTGGAGCAGGCTTATCGTTACCGTGCGCTCTTTGATCTGTTCAAGGAGTTTGATGATCGTGGTGTTATGGACAGCGTGACGTTATGGGGACTTGCTGATGACGGCACATGGCTGGATGATTTCCCTGTCAAAGGCAGAAAGGATGCGCCGCTGCTGTTTGACCGTAAATTGAAAGCTAAACCTGCTTATTGGGCATTGGTTGACCCGGCATCCTTACCTGTATATCGAAATGAATGGACAGCCGCACAAGCCAAAGTATCCTTGCCAGACCGTAAAGGGCAGGAGGATATTCTCTGGGGAGCTGTTCAGGCCAAGCCGGTTTCACATGTAATTGAAGGCACAGCAGGAACTACAGGTCAAGTGAAGACATTATGGGATGGGAAAAAACTGAACCTGCGTATTGAAGTCAAAGACGCCACACGTCAGAAAGGCGACCAGGTAGAGGTGTTTGTAAGCCCGGATGATATGGCAACCAGCAAGAAAAACACGACACCGAAAGATGGACAATACGTCTTTCATCGGGATGGCGGCAAAGGCAAAGATCAGAAGCTGTACCAAGTGAAGGAGGATAAATCGGGATATATTGTCTATGCATCATTGCCGTTCTCCGCAGCTGATCTGGCGGAAGGCAAGGTGTTATCTCTGGATTTCCGCATTACGGATAAACAGCCTAACAATAAAACTTCCATTATTGTCTGGAACGATACCAATAATCAGCAACCGCAGAAAAAGGAAAGTCGGGGCAAGCTTAAGTTAGGCCCTGCATTAAAACAAGTCAAAGTTTCACATGGAACTCCTGTTGTTGATGGTAAGGAAGATAAGTTGTGGAAAAAAGCAGTGACCATCACAACGGATGTTAAGGTTGCCGGAAATGCCGGTGCTAAGGCCAAGGCGAAGTTGCTGTGGGATGAAAAGTATCTTTACGTACTTGCTGAAGTCAAAGATCCTTTGCTCAGTAAAAAAAGTGCTAACGCACATGAACAAGATTCCATCGAGCTATTCATTGATCTGAATAAAAATCAAACGAACAGTTATGAGGACGATGATGCCCAGTATCGAGTTAATTTCGATAATGAAACTTCGTTTGGTGGTAATGCCCGTAAAGAGCTGTTCAAATCAAGTACACGTCTGACGAAGGATGGATATGTGGTAGAGGCAGCTATTCCGCTGGAGAATGTTAACGCCAAGCAAAGCAAATGGATCGGGTTCGATCTGCAGGTGAATGATGACGGTGCTGGAGATGGAAAACGTAGCAGTGTCTTCATGTGGAGTGATCCTTCAGGCAACTCGTACCGCGATACTTCCGGATTCGGTAGTCTGTTATTGGTAAAGAAGTAGAATTACTGACCATGCTTTGGATGAGGATGTTTAATGAAGTGTAACAAATGAGTGACTAGGGTGAAATGGGCTGTGCTTCTGGAAATAAGTGTTGATTTTCAGGGCTGGGACGTTTAGACTATAAACATTCATCATTAGCGGGTTTCATTGTATGCCAATCGGTTTATGACTAAGTCGCTAGTCGCAAAGTCAAATGCTACGGAGGGAGTGCCTGTCGCCCAGGCAGCGCACTCGCTTCTTTTTTTACATTTAACATACATATGAGCATTACCCGGCTGAAAGGACAGAGTGAGTGGAGCACATACATGGCACGTACAATCTACAACTTGTTATTTTATCCTATTTCATTGCGTCGTTAGCCTCTTATGCAGCACTTGATCTTGCAGGCCGTGTATCTTTGACGAGTGGAAAGGCGCGTCACTGGTGGGTTGCTTGCGGGGCAATCTCTATGGGACTGGGTATCTGGTCGATGCACTTTGTTGGCATGATCGCTTTTGTGCTCCCTATGCACGTTTCCTATTCCATGGACAAGGTGATCTTGTCCGTTTTGTTAGCTATTATCGCGTCGGGGGTAGCATTGGAATTTGCAGGTCGCCCGTCCAACCGGATTAGCAAACTTGTGTTTGCCGGATTGTTGCTGACTGCAGGCATCACCTCTATGCATTATGTAGGCATGGCAGCGATGTCTATTCCGATTACGTACAAGCCGGGCCTTGTGGTGTTATCCGTTCTGATCGCGGCACTGGCTTCCTATGCAGCGCTGTGGCTGATGTTTTTTTTCAATCGTCCGGAATCTAAACATCATTGGGTCTATAAAATAGGCAGTGGACTCATTATGGGTTTGGCCATTACAGGCATGCACTACACCGGAATGGCAGCAGCTCAATTTCATCAAGTGCAAGTCATCCCTGAGAGTCTAAGCAGACAGGTGGAGTCGGAGGTTCTTGCTTACCTTATTGCGGCGGGAACGATTGTGGCCATTGGTCTCACGTTATTCGGTAATTTTATCAATCAAC
The DNA here is from genome assembly GCF_019748695.1 of Paenibacillus cucumis (ex Kampfer et al. 2016). Taxonomy (NCBI): domain Bacteria; kingdom Bacillati; phylum Bacillota; class Bacilli; order Caryophanales; family Paenibacillaceae; genus Paenibacillus; species Paenibacillus cucumis (ex Kampfer et al. 2016). The sequence continues at coordinate 61,309 of NZ_JACLIC010000002.1, forward strand.
GGATGATTCAGAAAGATCAACGTATTCATGAAAATGAACAGTGGTATCATGCACTGTACCATAATCATTCGGATGCCATCGTTTCCGTAGATCGCGAAGGTATCATTAAAGGCATTAACGCTGTAGTCACTACAATTACTGGATATCCTGAAAAGAGGGTGATTGACCGCCCGATTAACCAGATTATTGAGCAGATCAGTGTACAGTGTTCGAGTAAGGATAACGCTCACACGTGGGACAACCAGGAATTGCAACAGCGGCATTACATGGCCAAAATGAGAAATACACAAAATGAACTCCTTGATCTGAGTATTGCGGTCATTCCAGTCATCATTGATGACACCCATGTTGGGAGCCATATCTTGATTAAAGATATTACAGAAGAGACCCAGGCACAGCAAAATATTCGGCATCAGGCTCTGCATGATCCACTTACAGGGTTGCCTAACCGACGCAAGTTGGATGAAGTGCTGGCTACTACGATAAATGTCTGTGAACAACAAAAACAGCATAAGTTTGCTGTAATGGTCATGGACATAGACCGGTTTAAGATGATTAATGACTCTCTGGGGCATTCCATCGGGGATGTGTTTCTGAAAGAAGTGAGCAACCGGATTATAACCGTAATTGAAGCTTCTCATCCTCAGGCAACCTCTAATGTTACGCTAGCCCGAATGGGCGGGGATGAGTTTACCATGGTAGTCACAGGAGAACAAGCGGATGAAAAACAGGTGGTTCGACTTGCAGAAGAAATTGTGGAAGCGATTAAGCAACCTTATCGTTTGAAGGAAAATGATTTTTACGTTACAGCCAGTATCGGTATTGCCATGTACCCTGAACATGGGGTTGGAACGGATGCTTTGATTAAACATGCCGACTCCGCAATGTATGAGGTGAAGAAAAATGGCAAGAACGGTTACCAGTTCTATACGGCTCAGCTCGACTCTGAACTTTATGAACGGATTGAGCTCGAAGGTTATCTAAGGAAAGCACTGGAGCGTAATGAGATGGTGCTGTACTATCAGCCGCAGATTCGTACGCTGGACAGCCGAATGATCGGGGTAGAGGCTCTGATTCGCTGGCAACACCCGCTTAAAGGGCTGCTTGCACCCGATGTATTTATCCCCCTGGCCGAGGAGACCGGCATGATCTACGATATTGGTAACTGGACGATTCGTGAAGCCTGTAGACAGATGAAGCTGTGGCACGCTAGCGGCGGGCCACTCATCCCGGTGTCTGTGAACTTGTCCAGCCAGCAGTTTCACCAGTCCAACCTGGTGGAGCAGGTGCAGAATGCTTTAACTGAGACAGGTCTGGAAGCCAAATATCTGGAACTGGAAATCACAGAGAGCATGATGATGGATGCAGCGGTATCCACGGCAATTCTAAACGAGCTATCCGCTCTGGGTGTGAAGATCAGTCTGGACGACTTTGGCACGGGATACAGCTCACTGAGTTATCTGAAGCATTTTCCGATCCACAAACTCAAGATCGACCGCTCGTTTGTCACGGATATCACCGAAAGCCATAGCGATCAGGCTATCGTAGCCACAATTATCTCGATGGCCCAGAATCTTAAGATGGAAGTGATTGCAGAAGGGATTGAGACCAAAGGCCAACTCGATATTTTGATGCAAAATGATTGTCGGGAAATTCAGGGTTACTATTTCAGCAGGCCTTTACCAGCCAATGAAGTGGAAAATAATTTCTTTGTACCCCTGCGTTTGCTGGGGGAACGTAACACGGTGTTTCATTCCGTATAACAGGCTAAGCGGCAAGTTCTCGATCTGTATCGGGAACTTGCCGCTTTTCTGTTCTAAGATACAAATTGAGAAATGATTAAATACAGGAATATCACAGTGGGTGACTAAGTTCTTACTTGGTTATATGCTATAATCAGATTAAACATTTCATCAGAAGATGTTGTGATTTCATCAAAGGAGGTTGCAAGGGATGAACTTTAGTCTGAAAGCTCCTGATGGCACCGTCATTGAATCCTATGAGAAAGATCATAAGGAATAGGAATTTATTCGTATTGCAGGCTTGGAATATGAAGTGTATAACCCGGTGGATGAGTTGGATTCCGATCCGGAAATAAGACAAATGATTGAAGCATCCGAGAAAGACATCGAGCAAGGCAAGCTGTATTCAACAGATGACCTGATTGAACTGGTGAAGCGTGGTGAGCTGTAATTGATGGTTCAATGGACCGCAACGGCGATGAATCGACTTCGTCAGATCAAGAGTGAACATTTTACAGATCAAGAAACGTTTTGTAGAGTGAAAAAAGTAGCCACCATTGCCCATTGTTCCTGCTCATCTCGTGTTGGATGACCCCAGCGGAGGTCGATATCTTCAGAAATTTTGAGTACTAGATAGTATAGGTTCAGACTCTTTTTGGACGGCTACACAACGGAAAAATCAGCTCGGCAAATTTGATGGTATCTTAACTACTCAGGTCAAACTTGCGTATGATACGTTGAGGCTAGTTCGAAGCCCGGCCTTCTTTGAATAAAGCGCTTGAATTAAAATGAATATATGGATAAGTATTACAACGTAAAATTTATTTTTCTAGTATAATAAAGTCTTACGCATGTAAGAAAGAGGTGAATTATCTGGACTCAAAAAAAAGTTTAAATATGTACCAAGAGCTACATAAGAAATTCAAAACTAACTTTACTATATCTTTGGCTAGCGAATCAGTTCTTCTAACTAGAGTGGAGTTAAAGTCTAGGTCATTTGCTATACTAGGTCAAATTATCAGTGAAGATAAATCTCTGAATCCTCATCAAAAAGAAATAATCACAATATTTGACGAACTTTTTTCTGACATATCAATAGGTATTTATTTTGCAGCATGTTCATTGGAGAACCCAGCAAAGATTCAGTTGAGGAGGGTTTTAGAACTAGGAATAGCTTCAGTGTTCCTTTGGGATATGCCTCATATTTTTTGGGGGTGGAAAGACCACGATAACGATTTAAACTTCAATGATATGCTAGAGCATTTTTCTAAAGATGGATACAAGTCCTATATTAAGTCGATCAACAAGGAATATAACAATGCTGAAATTTTAAACTTTAAAGATGCCCGAAGACTTTACAGGATCTTAAGTAATACTGTACATGGTAAAATAACAACTTTTGAGTCAAATTTACCAAAACGTTATTCCCATCAAGTAGAGGACTGGAAATCCATCTTACAGATGGCTGAGGAAGTCGAGGATATAGTTTTAGGTTTATGGAAAAAAAGATTTAATAAATATTTCCCTGAGCTTTACATTCAAGTTCCGTCTCTTACTATATTAAATGGAAGGTGAAAGCATGATTAGTACGTTACAAGAAGATGACTTGCTACAAGCGGCAAGGATGGAAGACTTGGTCTATGATCAAATTAGTGATTTAACAGTTCTCGGAGGTTTTGAAAGAAAAATTGTTGACACTTTAAAACAAAGTGGTGCGCATTTGTTAATGGGTGCACGTGGTGTTGGCAAATCAATGTTATTAAAACAAGCAGAGATAGAGCTTGATAAGGATTTCACAGCTAGTAGGAAATTAGCTGTGTACGTTACATTCAAAACCAGTACTATTCTAGAAGGGGTTAAAGCTGAAGAGAGAGATGCTTTTCAAGTCTGGGTTGGGGCTAAGATTCTGCAAGCTCTACACGACAAACTAACTCAACTAAATTTAATTGGTCATGAAGGAAGTACCGACCCTTATTTTAGAATTTTTGGTATTAAGTCAGCACATGGTACAAAAACAATGTTACAAGATAAAATTCATCAATTGCAAAAATTGGCGATTGCTTCTGATAAAGAAAAAATTATAAATGATATTGGCAGTAATTTTTTAGATAAAGTTAACGATGTAAGCTTTATAAATGAAATAATCAGAGATGTACTTAGTGAATTTAAAATTCAAAAACTAATTTTCTTATTTGACGAAGCCGCACATACGTTTATTCCTGCTCAACAAGAAATATTTTTTGAAATTTTCAAATTATTACATGGTGGACCTATTGCAGTAAAAGCTGCGGTGTATCCAAGTGTCACTTCTTATGGAAGGAATTTTGAAGTAGGGCATGATGCATATATTTTACAAATGGACAGATACGAAACTGGTGAGTTAGGACGTAAAGCAAATAGAAAGCTATTTAGAGATTTATTGGATAAGCGATTACCCCAACAGAGTTCGCTGAGAAAAAAAATCTTCCAAAAGGGAGAAATCTTAGATAATTGTATTGATCTGTCTACAGGAAATCCTAGAGCGTTTTTGCATCTATTAGTCAGAAGCCTGGATAAAGGCTTTTCAGAAAGAGCATTGTCATTATCAACGCAAGAGTATATTGATCAGGAACTGCTACCTTATCATAATAATCTTACAAAAAGGTTACCTAAATATTCCAATCACATTAAAGTTGGTTTGGATTTATTAAAATCTTATGTTATACCTGAAATTAAAGAGAAAAATTTACGTGAACGAAAAAATACATATCAGTCAGCATTTTTCACGTTTCCCAGAGATGTTTCTCCTAACTTAAAATTGGCATTAGATATTCTTTGCTATTCAGGGGTTCTAACCAGTAGAGGTACTGTAAAAATAGCCGATAGAAAAACTGGGCTTAGGTATATGGTCCATTTAGCTTTACTTACTACAGAAAAAGTCTTCTCTTCAAATAATATTAGTGAATCGTTGGGGAACATTAGTCTAACTGATTATAGAGAATTCAGTTTAAATGATTCTAATATTGAAGGCTATCTCCAGGAGATCAAGGATTTGTCTGATAAATGTGCTGATTGTAATAGAGACTTGTCCCCGAATGCAAAGTTTTGCTCTGAGTGTGGAAAAAAAGTCGAAAACACTTCTATTATAAGTAGTTTATTGGATGAATCAGTATATAAACTACCAATAGAAGCTCATTTAAAAAATAAAATTTCTTCTACGTATCCTCGGGTAGGAGATATTATCCAGACTTCTCGTGAAGAACTTATGACTATAAAATATATTAAAGAAGTTCGCTCGAGAATTATTAAGAACGCTGCGGATGAATTTGTATCAGGATGACAACGTAAATTTAGAGAGTGTTGTGAAACTGGAATGTCAGTTTTACAACACTCTTTAGATTGTTAAAGAGCTTGGAATTAATCGATGGAAATATGAACTTTTAGATTAAACTCTCGCATAATAACTCGTTGATAAAAAAACAAGAAAGACATTGAGCAAGGCAAGCTGTATTCAACAAATGAATTGATCGAATTGGTGAAGCGTGGTGAACTATAATTGATGGTTCAATGGACCGCAACGGCGATGAATCGCAAATATAGATTCTAGTTTTCGAAACAATCATGTTAAAACGGCCAAGCGGCAAGTGCCCGAGTTATATGGTGAACTTGCCGCTTTTTTTTTATGTCATATCCTCATATGTTTTAAGCGGAAGATAAGGCATTCTTTTTCTAAAGGAAAAGATTGGTACCACCTCACTCTGACTCATGCAAAACATTTCGGGTGTACGATCACTTCCGCCTATAAAAACTTGCGGTGGTGTTTTTTGCCGTCATAGGTGAACCAGATCAAGTTTATCCTCCACACTGGTCTCCACATGCACCGTACTTCTCCAGAGTCGATATAGGTAGAGGAGTGTGTGCTCCATGTATTTCAGAACCATTTCGATGCCCTCGTATGAGCTACTGTTCACACGGGAGAATACCAACTGGTGCTAATGCTTTCCCAAGACTTGTCGGTGATTTTCCAGCCCGGTCCTTTTTTCTCAAACACATAGAGGTCGAGATCTTCGGTTAACTTTTTGGTCATGTAGTTACGGATAAAGGCTATTATCCAGAAATAGGGTGACGGTTCGAAATACCGGAGATGATGAATACCGGATTGCTTATCGTTATGTACGGAACGTCAATGTGGACGCTATTAGTTCAATTGGGCATAACGGTCGAAGAGATGAACAGTTCAACGAAGACTTCTATATTGTTACGGCGGGCACAGTGCATGACGAAGCGCTTCTTCAAAGTGGGAAGCACGACTACGCGTGAAAGAAATAGCCGCTATCAAAGTTTGTATGACAAATGCTGTAACCGTTGAAGGTCGATGTTGAAATATGCAACGAAGGGTTGAAGGAATTAAGTAGGAAGATTAATCTGGAACAATTCATGTAGGACAACATATGTGTAGACAAAAAAACAGCCGTATAGGCTGTTAGAAAAAGCATGGTATGTTAAGAGTCTTTTAAAAGTAACTCGCATAATTCTGAAAACATGGATTGTCTATGCATGGCTGTTAATAGATACTTTGGGTTAATATCACTATTCATAATCTTGTCTATATATCCGCAAAATTCATGATAATTAGGCATATTATTTACATTTAATTCTTGGACGGTTATTCCATGATTTTTCAACTTATTTAATATGTTATCAGAAATTAAAGCAGTAGTATCAATTATTTCGCGGTTGTCTACTAAATAGCGGCGGCGTGAATTCATTGAAATCATTAAAGAGTTCAGTAAGTTTGTTTGATCTTCTGTTACCTCATGATCGAGTAGATACATGAAATAAGGGTGACTATCACCGCCTATTACCATTTTCATCAGTTTGATTTGATACTTCAACAGTTCAATTTCCTTGTTCAAAAGATCGCTTCCTTTATTTATTTAATAGTGTAGCAAGGCGCTAGAGGACTTACAAATTAATTAAAGCAGAATGCCCGTAATTGCACCAGCAATTACCCTAGCATAGCCTTGTGGTATATCACATTGGAATATTAAGAAATCTAACAATTTCTTTTCGATCTCATCAGTGACAGAATCGAGGAAATCAGCTATTTTACTAGAATGCTTAGATAAGTATTTAGCTTCTTTACTAGCAACTCCTAACCAGTCTAACAGAGTGTCAAGAGCTTCTCCACCATGTCGCAATGCTTTGACAACAACAGTCTTTTTAAAACCCATTGCATCAACTGTGTCATTAGCAGGTTCTTCAACTATAGTTGGTTGTGGAAATTGTGGTTGTACTCGATCTTGTGGATTAGCAGCATAAGTTAACGACGGAGCAACTATTCCAAGACCTAAAGCTACTACTAGCGTAGCAGCAACATACTTGATTTTTTTGAACATCAATATATTACTCCTTTATCCTTTTTTTTCCTCTAGCGTCTCTCTTGAATATAATCGGGTGTGTATAAAATGTCAATAAAACACTTCTTTTTACTTTATTGTGTTTTTATTTTATATTTTAGAAGTTTTTTTAGAAATACCCAAAGAAAATAGCCTGAAAAGGGTAATTTTGAAAAAAAATTACTTATTACTAAAATAGGGAAAGTACGTGAAAACTGAAATCGGGAAGGGATAGAAAACAAGGCGCATCGGACGTTAGTATGGTCGCCAAACGGAAGTAATCATTTCGGAATACGGTCAATAAATGGTTGCCAACATAAAAAAACACTTCGATTGTTTTCACCTGTTGCCTGATAAGCCGCTAGAAATGGCGCTGCTAAACATGGAAACTTTGGAACCTGATGAATCGGAAACGAATCAATTTTGAAAAGGGACGTGTAACGTTCTCGCCGTTTTCTGCGTCCGAGTGTGAACGCGAATTGTTCTATAAGACGTTGAAGGGTGATAAGGATGAACAAGTAATATTTCCGTATCAGAAACGTTGGGTTCGTAATGGTTCCGCTACATGCGGCACGGTACAAAAAGATCTGATTTATGCTGAACGTTTGGACGGTGTGAAGTTCACCGTTGATCGAATGTCTGACAAAACACCCGCATGGGAGCAAAACTTGAAGGGCGTAAAGCTAGTTAAGCATAACGGCGTTCGATTCCAAATTTTTTTAGGCATGATGGACGGTATTCTTGTTTACAAAGACGGTTCACAGGCTGGATTCGAGTTCAAAACGAAATCGACGACGATGGGCGCGATTGGTGAATATAAAATGAAGGATGCCCAAGATGGGCATAAAGAAAAATGCGTTGCGTATTCGATTCTCTTCGACATGGACGAGTTCCATTTGATATATGAAAGTCTTGTTAAGAATGGATGGAACAAAGGCGAAGAAGCTAAGCCTAACGTTCGACCGTCTTCCCTGAAATGGTCAAAGATGCTGAATTCCCTTGACTTCGAGAAGCATTCCCAGCTCAAGTACGAATACGGAAATCGAAAATTTTGGACGAAGCTGAATGAAAAATTAATACGAAGAGCCATTCAGTAGTAATCGGAGGCAAAAGAAGTAAAACCAGTTTAACTGATAAGTCAAGGTGACAAATAACACTGAGCCTGAACAACCCTGCTGCCAGGCTAGCGTTTTTAGGCGGAGTTTAGCAACAGGGGTTATACTCCGAGAGCAAACCACCCGTTGGACGGGTGGTCATGATTTCAAATATTATTACTCCCGCCTATAAAAACTTGCGATGGTGCTTTTTGCCGTCATAGGTGAACCAGATCGGTTTATCTTCCACACGGGTCTCTACATGCACTGTGCGTCCCCAGAGACGGTACAGATACGGAAGCGTGCGCTCCATGTATTTCAGATCCAACTCGATGCCCTCATACTGATGTTTCAACACGAGTTCGCCTGTACGCAGATAGTCTGCATCCTGTACGACTAGATACGGAGAGCCGCCGTTAATGCGGGAAAATACAAGCTGGTCACGGATGTTTTCCCAAGACTTGTCGGTAATTTTCCAGTCGGGTCCTTTTTTCTCAAACACGTAGAGGTCGAGGTCCTCGGTTAACTTTTTGGTCATGTAGTTACGGATGAACGAGGTATCGGAGTCGAACTCGCGCACTTCGAACATTTTGGCCCGGCCTTGCCCAGGCTGACGTCCCCAACGTTCCTGTTCCTCGCGTGTCGGATGATCCCAGCGCCGCTCGATATCTTCAAAGATTTTCAGTCCCAGGTAATATGGATTCAAACTCTGCTTGGACGGTTGCACAACGGAAGAATTCAGCTTGGCAAATTCGATGGTATCCTCACTGCTCAGATCGAGTTCGCGTATAATACGTTGATGCCAGTACGAAGCCCAGCCTTCGTTCATGATTTTCGTTTCCATCTGAGGCCAGAAATAGAGCATCTCCTCACGCATCATACTCATAATATCCCGTTGCCAATCGGTGAGCACCTCGGAGAACTCTTGGATGAACCACATAATGTCTTTCTCCGGCTCTGGTGGAAAATGATGCACTTGCAGACTATCCGTGGACTTTTCCTCAGTTTGCAGATTGTCGAGCGACCACAGGTCGTCATATTGACCTTCCGGTTTAGGGGCTTTATCACCACGTTGTTCGCGAATTTTCATCTCCATATAACGCTGTTTGTCTAGGTGCCGCGGTTTAATGAGCTGTGGGTCCACATGTTCTTGAATGGCAATTACCGCATCGATGAAGGCTTCAACCGCCTCCGTGCCATATTCCATCTCATAATTGCTGATTCGATCCGCCGTGGCGGCCATGCTTTCAACCATATTGCGGTTGGATTTGGAGAAGCGGGCATTGTTTTTGAAAAAGTCGCAGTGTGCGAGTACGTGGGCGACGATTAATTTATTCTGAATCAAAGAGTTGCCATCCAGCAGAAAGGCGTAGCAAGGGTTGGAGTTAATAACGAGTTCATAAATTTTGCTCAGGCCAAAATCATATTGCATTTTCATCTTGTGAAACGTTTTGCCAAAGCTCCAGTGGCTGAACCTTGTTGGCATGCCGTAAGCACCAAAGGTGTAGATGATATCCGACGGGCAGATTTCGTAGCGCATCGGGTAATAGTCGAGGCCGAATCCATCGGCAATCTCCATAATTTCAGCAATCGCGTATTCCAGTTCGCGGATTTCATCGGTCATCCTAGGCTGCCTCCTTCTCTTTTTTGAAAAAAGCTGCGGAGCGCTTTGTACACCTCGCCTTTTTCCTTGATGACGTAATACATAAACTGATCCATCTTAATATGGCGGTAAGCAGACATGAGTGTACTGCTGCGGTTATATTGGTTCACTTCACCGTAACCAAACATGTTGCTGCGCTTCATTAATTCCCCGATCAGCTTCACACAGCGCTCATTATCCGAGGTGAGGTTATCGCCATCCGAGAAATGGAACGGGTAGATGTTGTAACTGGTAGGCGGGTAACGTTTATCGATAATATCCAGTGCCTTCATATATACAGAGGAGCAGATCGTACCGCCGCTCTCGCCACGAGTGAAAAATTCCTCTTCCGTCACTTCTTTGGCTTCCGTGTGGTGAGCCAGAAACACAATTTCGACTTTCTCATACTGACGACGAAGAAAACGAGTCATCCAGAAGAAAAAACTGCGGGCGCAATATTTTTCAAATGATCCCATCGACCCGGATGTATCCATCATGGCGATGATGACGGCATTGGACTGAGGGATGATTTTGTCTTCCCACGTTTTGTAGCGGAGATCATCCGGACTGATGTGATGAATGCCCGGATTGCCCGTGGTTGCATTGCGGCGCAGGTTCTCCAGTATGGTTCGTTTCTTATCGATGTTAGACTGCATGCCTTTTTTGCGAATATCGTTGAAGACCACGGTATGTGTCTCGATCAAATCTTTATCCTTTTGTTTCAGATCCGGCAATTCCAGTTCGGCAAAAAGAATATCTTCCAATTCCTCAATGCTGACCTCAGCTTCCACTATGTCATGACCTGGTTGATCGCCAGCTTTCTCGCCCTTGCCCGGCTTCTGGGACGCAGGATCACGGCCAATGACATCGCCAACCTGACTGTCACCGTCCCCCTGACCGACATGTTTTTGCTTTTGGTAGTTATACACGAAACGGTACTCATCCAGACTGCGAATGGGTACCTTGATGATTTGTTTTCCATCGGACATGATAATATTTTCTTCGGTGATCAGATCGGGCAGATTCTGCTTAATGACATCTTTCACCTTTTGCTGATGGCGCTGCTGGTCCTGGTACCCTTTGCGGTGAAGCGACCAATCTTCCCGGGATACGACGAACGAGTAAGGCTGGTGTGAATTTGACATGTAGGCACCCCCCATTGATTACGCGGCACAGTTTGGCCTGTCGGTAATTAAGTATATTCACGGGCGGGGACGATATGTGATGCGATCTCAACTAAAATGAATGAAATACGCTGCAATTGCCTTAGGATAGGCTGGAGCGAGGTACATGTTTAAATTTTACAAAAATCATGATCATATGTGATATCTTTCCTTTACAATAGAGAAAAAGGTCTGATTCTGAGCATCGAGCCCTGATGCATGTAAAGGAAGGATTAAGTGTGGATAAACGTGCAGTAAAAGCCTGGATTACGTATGACTGGGCCAATTCGGCTTATGCTACAACCGTGCTTGCGGCGGTGCTACCTGTATTCTATGCTTCTGTTGCTGCGGCAACATTGGATAAGGATACGGCAGCTTCTTACCTTGCTTATACACACTCTATTGGAATGTTGTGTGTGGCGCTGTTAACTCCGCTGCTAGGAACACTGGCTGATCTATCGGGACGAAAAGGGGACTTCCTGCGAGTTTTCGCGATAACAGGAATTGTGTCAACGCTGGGATTCAGCGTGATCGGAGAAGGAGACTGGTTGCTTGCGTCTACCCTGCTCGTGTTATCCACGATTGGTTTTGCCGGAGGAAATACATTCTATGATGCGATGTTACCGGATTTAGTTCCCGCAGAACGAAGAGACATGGTATCCTCCAAAGGTTATGCCTATGGTTATATAGGCGGGGGGTTACTGCTTGCAATCAATCTGTTAATGATTCAGCAGCCGGGCTGGTTCGGCATGCCGAGTACACTTGCAGGTACGCGACTTGCGTTCATTTCAGTTTCGATGTGGTGGCTACTGTTCTCCCTTCCCATCTTCCGCTATGCACCTAGAAGGCCAGCCTCGTCTGAGTTGCCTGCATCCGCAACAGGTTATGCAAAGGTTGGCGTACGCAGATTACGGCAAACCTTCGGTCAGATCCGGCGTTTTCCGCAGTTGCTTCGGATGTTGGTCGCATTCTGGTTTTTCAATGACGGGATTAATACCATTATTCTGATGGCTACAATCTATGGAACAAGCATTGGCATTGGTACATCGGATTTGATGTTGGCGCTACTAATTACGCAATTCATCGGTTTCCCGTGTACACTGCTTCTAGGTGCTTGGGCGCAGCGGTGGGGAGCAAAGCAGGTGTTATTGGTAAGTTTAAGTATTTATATTTGTATCGTTATACTTGGCTACTTTATGACCCAAGCTCTGCACTTTTATGTGCTCGCAGGGTTGGTTGGCGTTGTGCAAGGGATTAGTCAATCGACGGCACGTTCCTTGTTTAGCAATCTGATGCCGGCTGCACGAACGGGGGAGTATTTTGGATTTGTTAACATTACAGGGAAGTTCGCTTCGATCTTTGGGCCATTTGTATTTGGTTACGTGGGACAGATTACAGGTTCTACCCGCTGGGGCATTCTGTCACTGATCTTCTTTTTTGTAGCAGGCATTGCGGTATTATTAACCGTGAAGGTACAGAAAGGAATGCAGGATGCTCAGTCAGCCGACCAGGAAGAGTTGGAACGTATGCAAGGCCTAGGTATGGCTGGAAAAGGGAAGGATGTTACCTTTACCGGATAAGTTTAGTCTGGTTTCAATTGGTTAGGTTAGATTAGGTCAGCTTGGTTTAGATAAGATGGATATAGTCATTGTGTCGTATCGGTTATTGATTATCTCGGTCTCCAGATTCTGTTTATCTCATAACAGGAACTGGAGGCTTTTTTGCATTGTTGCGTACTTAGATCATCGGCAAGTGAATAAATTATGAAAAGGTGAAAATAAAAGATTGACATGATACATTTTGTATCATAGAGTAAAGGTATAAATACATATTGTATCTTAGAGTGTCGAAATTCCCTGTCATTTCCAAGGTAATGATCATCCGGTCGATCCGATCCCACGGCATAATTTTATAAATTTACAGAGGAGAGGCTGCCATTGATAGATACGCAAGGAAACGGACTTGTCTTTTTATTATGCATTCCCCGCAGTGGCAGTTCGTTATCTACCGTTATGCTGCAAAATCATAGTCGCATATTTGCCACGCAGGAGATGTGGTTTCTGATGAATCTCGTCGATTTGTCCAAAGCCGACTCTCGCGCTTACGGTGGCAGTTCCATCATCCGTCAATTTTATCAAGCGATGGTGTCCGAAGATATTTTCGAAAAGGCGTGCAGAAGCTTTGCTCTTGAAATATATAATGGATTTCTGGAAGGGAGCGGAGCAGACTTCATCGTTGATAAATCTCCGCGTTATTATTATATGCTTGAATGGCTGGATCGATTGTTTCCGCAGTCCAGACGCATTCATCTTCAGCGTAACCCCCTTTCTGTAGCGGCATCCTTTAAAAAAGTAAATCGCCATACCGGCGAAGGTTTTGATCTGATTCAGAGTCTGAATCATTCAAAACTCAATATGAAAGCCGTAGACCTGACACTTGGTCTAACTCGATTGAATGATTATTTTGCAGAGGCTCATCCTTTGGCCTACGAATTAAAATATGAACAGCTCGTTATGAAACCTCAGGAAGAACTGGAGAAGTTATGTGCTTTTCTAGGCATTACTTATGAACAAGGCATGGAGCGATATGGTCAGTTTGTGGATAGTACGAAATCTGACATGTTCTATAGTATGGGCGTCGGGGACCCCTTCCTCTCTTCACATCAGGAGGCACATCAAGGTTCTGTTAACAACTGGAAAAACATACTCGAGCGGCAAGAAGTTGAACTGTATTGCCGTGTACTCGGTGCGAACCTGTTCCACCGGATGGGGTACAGTGAACAGCTACAAGAAGCTGAAGATTGGACGGGAGTCCAGTTTCAGGCAGAGCCGGATACGGAGGTATTGGAGCGGCTCAAGCAACAGCTAGTACTCGCAACGGAGTGTCGTTGGCAGCCAAATTACCGCATGGATGCGCCGATGAATGGAGCCAAGGATCGGTCTCCGATCCACAGCGGCAGTGAGGAGAAGGAAAGCCCCAAGATTGACCCGTCACTAGCCGCTATGGCCACGATCAGACAATTGCAGGCAGCTCTTCGCGCAGCGGATCAGCGGCTGGAACGTGGGTATACGGAGCGGGAACGTTTGAAGAAACAGCTTCATGCTGCCCATAGCAAATTACAACGAATCAAATCATGGATACCATTTGGTCATCGAATTAGCGCATGGGCATCCCAGCGCAAGATCGTTCGGGGAGGAAAGTCATGAGCGCCATAGCCGGAATCGTACATACAGAAGGTCAGCAAGCACTATGGGAGGACAGCTGGCGGCTCTACGCAAGTCTTGGACATATCCCGGCAGATACAACGGGGGTATGGAAAGGAGATGAAGCGTTTCTTAGTTGCCATGCTCAGTGGATTACGCTGGAGTCCGTAAACGAGAAATTACCTCTCTATGATGAAGAAAGTCAATTGACCATTACTTCAGATGCCATTTTGGATAACCGTGAGCAACTGGCCGATCAGTTGCAGATTTCACGAGCAGAGCTGGCTGGACTGGCGGACAGCGAACTGATTCTCCGTGCATACCAGCGTTTTGGAGAAGATGTAGCTGGTCATCTACTAGGGGACTTTGTATTTGCGATCTGGGATGAACGCCGCCGCATGTTGTTTGCTGCGAGGGATATTACGGGCATGCGGGCATTTTATTACCGACATGACGGTTCGCGATTTGCCTTCTGTACGTTAATGAAGCCATTGCTTGAGCTTGGAGGGGTGCAGAAGGCACTTGACGAAAACTGGTTATCCGAATTTCTGGCCATCCCTGACATGCACGATTCGGCTGATATTCATTCCACGGTGTATCGCGGAGTGAACCAGTTGCCCTCTGCGCATACGCTGACGTTTCGAAACGGGAGGATCGAACTCAGGCAATATCATCGCTGGGATGATGTCGAACCGCTTCGACTCAAATCGGATGAAGACTATGTAGAAGCTTTTCGTGAGGTGTTTAGCCAAGCCGTAGGTTCGCGCTTACGAACGCATAGACAGGTTGCAGCGGCATTAAGTGGTGGACTGGATTCAGGAGCTGTTGCGGGTTTTGCTTCCGGAACGCTCCGGAGTCAGGGGAAGCAGCTACAAGCTTATAGCTACGTGCCTGTTCCGGATTTTACGGATTACACGTCGAAAACGTTGCTAGCAGACGAGCGACCATTTATTCGTTCCACCATTAATCACGTAGGCAATATCTCGGAGAACTATCTCGATTTTGAAGGACGCAGTCCGCTCAGTGAAGTGGATACGTGGCTGAACATGATGGAGATGCCTTATAAATACTTTGAAAATTCATTCTGGATCCGTGGATTTTATGAAAAAGCGAGTGAGCAGGATGCCGGTATTTTGCTGACAGGCGCACGTGGCAATTTTACGATCTCATGGGGACCTGCACTTGATTATTACGCTAGTCTACTGAAAAGTGGCCGATACTTCCGCTGGTTCCGTGAGATGCAACAGTACAGCGAACGAACAGGGATGGCATTCTCACGCATCGCCCGTATTACAGGCCGTAAAGCGTTCCCAGACTGGTTCAAAGGAAATAACAAGGGGACAGCTCAGCCTGCAGGAGCACAGCTGATTCATCCAGATCTGGCCCGGAGAACAGGCGTGCTGGAGCGACTTAAATCCATCCTTGTACTCCAGGGCGGAGCCCGAGCCGATGCACTACAGGTGCGAGCCGACAAGTTCAACAATCTAGCGATTGCAAATAAAAATGGGGCCGTCGCCACCAAATGTTCCCTTCGTTACCGCGCATGGGAACGCGATCCCACAAGTGATCCAAGAGTGATCCGATTTTGTCTCTCCGTACCGATTGAGCAATATGTAAGACAGGGAACGGATCGTTCCCTCATTCGCCGAGCTACATCACCGGAATTGCCGGACAAAGTGAGGCTTAATCAGCGTGTACGGGGCGTACAACCTGCGGACTGGCTACACCGTATTTTGCCTGACTGGCAGACGTTTACCTCGGAACTGCAAACCTTGTGTTCTGACAGTCAGGTTGCCGGCATATTAAACACGGATCGGATTAAATCAGCTCTGGCTAATTTTCCAAGTCCCAGGCCCGAACTGGCATCCCATCCGGATTTGCGTTTGATGATGCACAGTTTAATTGTATACCGCTTTATTCAGAAGTTTTGATCCAAGGCAAACGTATACGCTCTTGAAAGGAGGTGAAAACGATGCAAAACGAAAAAAAGGAATGGCAAGCACCCGTTCTTGAAGTGTTGGATGTGAATGAAACGATGGCAGGGGTAGGATACAGACAAATCGACTGGATCACTGTTCACGATGCCGACATGTACGATCCAACGTCCTAATTTAGTAGTTTCCCCAGCTAGTTCATACTTAAAGGGCGGAAATGCAACCAATCCAGCTTTTTCGCCTCCGCCCTAATATTGAGCTTGTGAATATCAGGGCTTTTTTCATATCTATAAATGAAGGAGGCGCCTTTATTGTTGCCTTTGTACTATGAAGCTTATGGTTTACGCTGGTTGAGTCAGATTCCGATGCCTGAGTTGCAGCGCGCAACTCTGACTGCTGAAACGCAGCAGGATGTCGCTGATGTACAGATCGAGTCTTTTGATCTGGCAGGGTTATGGGAGAAATGGGATGTTGGTAGCGACAACTTTGTGGCGCGAGACGGTTGTCTTTTTTTCAGAATCGAAGATACGGGTCTTTTTTTCATGGAGCATGGCAAACGAATCGTTGTCTCTCAAGTATCTGGTGCCGATCCGAAAAAAGTCAGGCTGTTTATCCTCGGGACATGCATGTCCGTGATTATGATGCAGCGTGGTATTCTTCCTCTGCACGGAAGCGCAGTTGTGATTGATGGTTGGGCCTACGCGTTCGTTGGGCATTCTGGCGCGGGAAAGTCTACCTTGTCAGCGGCACTGGCCTCACGCGGATATCCTCTTCTCACCGATGATGTGGTTGCCTTGACCTGGGATGCTGGAGGCAGAGCGATCGTATCCCCCGGATATCCCCAGCAGAAATTATGGCAGCCTAGTCTGGAAGGCTTCGGAATGAAGCAGCAGGATTATGCAACGGTGCATGCTGAAATTACGAAATACGCCATACCGGTTCAGCACTACTTTCACGAGAGGGCTGTTCCACTTGGGGGAATCTACGAACTTGTACCTGAGCCGGACCAGGAATCTGGTTCTGTGTATTTGCAGGAGGTAAGTGGTCTGGAACGTCTGCACTTGCTCTGCTCTCATACCTTTCGCGGTGGACTGGTGAATCGCCAAGGACTCGCTCAATGGTTGTTTGAAACAGCTTCAAGACTTTCAGCCAGTGTGGAGATTAACAGAATTAGCAGAACGGGGCACCATTTTACAGCATTTGAAATGGTGGATCGGATCATTAATCATATACGCAAAGGAGTGCAGATAGAAATATGACAGCAATTACACCTATCGATGCGAATGACGTCGTAATCCAGAAGGATGGCAACTTGGTCAGTGATATGGGTGGCGAAAAGGTGATGATGAGCATCAGTTCAGGGAAATATTACAATCTGGGGAGTACAGGCGGACGAATCTGGGAACTGATTGCAGAAGAGAGAACGCTGAATGAATTGATTGAGACGCTTGCTACAGAATATGACATTCAGGCAGAACAATGCCGTGATCAGGTTGTGGCTTTTTTGGAACACCTCTCACGTGAAGGTTTAATCAACATTTCGCGCGGAGTGTAGGAACATGTTTCGTAAAGTGAAGTCCTATTTCTCGCTTCCAGGTAGGATAAGGCGTTTGGTATGGGAGGCTTATATCCTGCTAGGATGGGCTAGAGTGCAGAAGGCAAGGCCGTTTGCCAAAATTGCTCCGAGGCTTGGTACACCTATGGTCGAAACACCTGTTACTGGATTGAATCGGACTCAAGTGACGGAAATAAGAAACATATCGAAAGCCGTTATGATTGCTAGTAAATATACGTTTTGGGAAAGCCAATGTCTTGTTATGGCGATAGCTGCAATGAAAATGCTGGAACGGCGTAATATCGCGAGTACATTATATATGGGTACCGCAAGGAATAAGCAAGGACAACTGATGGCACACGCCTGGCTACGAAGTGGAAAACTGATCGTAACTGGAGCAGATACGATGGATCAATATACGGTCGTCGGCGTGTTTGGCAAACGATGTCCTGAGAAGGGATCTGGAGAGATTGTCTATGACGCATGAAACTGAACTGTATTCCACAGGGTTTCCGAAGGAGCTCAAGCTAATCTTGAGCCTGCTTAGAGATGATCTGGCAGATCTGACTTCCGAGGAGATCAAGGGCCGACTGCACGAGATGGATTGGCCACTTTTTTTACAACTTGTGGTCCATCATCGTCTGTATTCTGTTATTTATGTGAAATTAAAAATGCTGGATCTGCGGTTTATTCCCGAAGCAGTTTTAGGGAGTTTGAAACAGCAGTATACGATTAATACCTTCCGTATGTTACATTTAACAGCCGAAATGGAGCAAGTGTGTGGAGCATTTCGGGAGCGTGGCATTCGCACGATTACACTGAAAGGGCCTGCTCTGGCTCATGATTTGTACGGAGATGTGTCCATGCGGACTTCGAAAGACCTGGATATTTTAATTCCAGTTCAGAATGTGGAGGAAGCTGGCCGTATTCTTGTCGACCTTGGTTACCAGTGCAAAGAAGGAGAAAGGGCGCTTACTGTTCGTAGCTGGAAGTGGCGGGAGCATCATATCTGTTATGTTCATCCGGTCAAACGTACTCAAGTGGAGATCCATTGGCGGCTTAACCCTGATTCTGGCCGGGAAACGGAGTTTGAACTGTTGTGGAAACGAAGCCGATTCAGTTCGTACACCCAGACACCTGTACGTATGCTTGAAAGAGAGGATCTATGGGTTTATTTAGTGACGCATGGTGCAAGACACGGCTGGTTCAGACTGCGGTGGTTACTGGATATCGATCAGATGATTCGTTCGATGCCGCTCGACATGAAAAAGGTAGAACGTCGTTTGAAAGCAGAAGGACGTCTATCCATCGGTTCCCAGACATTACATCTCGTTTCGGATCTGTTGCATACCCCGCTGGGCGATCCGTATTTATCGATTATGGCTACGCGTGAGCGCATGGGAAAGCGACTGGCGAGAGAAGGTGCGCTGTTTATGAACAAAATGTTAGACAGTCCAGAAGAGCTACACAACTATTCATCTTATTTATTCTCTCTTCGTAGTACGAGGCAAAAATGGTTTTTCTTTATTGAGCGGTTATATCCAAGTACTTGGGACGTACATCAATTCCCGCTACCACGTTCCCTGTTTTTTCTGTATTTTCCGTTACGTCCATTTCTCTGGTTCTGGCGGCGCTTCAAAAAAAGCACGATGGCAGAGAGGGGAAAGGTATGATCTCCGAGTTAAATTATTTCATGCGAAAACTGCATCATATTTCTGGGCCTATATTATATTGGAATCTGCTAGCTATGATCTTGATTGGTTTAATGGAAGGAATCGGCATCTACATGCTTGTTCCTATGTTAAGTTTAATTGGTGTTTTTGAGATGGGCTCTTCTGGTATACATATCCCCTGGTTAACGGAGCTACTCCACCGATTCTCGGAAAATGGTCAATTGCTACTTGTTTTACTGGCTTTTGTATTTATCCTCTCAGGACAGGCATGGATGCAGCGTCTTCAGACGATTCGCAATACCCGTATTCAGCAGCAATTCATACGAACGCTGCGTCTGGAAACCTACAGTGCACTACTTCGGGCACGGTGGTCTTTTTTTCTCCAAAAACGAAAATCCGATTTCAACCATATATTAACCACAGAACTTGCCAGGGTAAGTCAGGGAACAAGTCTAGTCCTGCAGATGGCAGCTTCGCTGACTTTTACAGCGATTCAGATCGGGCTGGCTTTCTGGTTATCCGCAAAGCTCACATCGCTTGTACTTGTCAGTGGTTTGTTGTTATTTGTATTACTAAGAAAGTTTGTTAGGCGTGCCAAACAGATTGGAGATCAGACTTCCGAATTCTCGCAGAGCTACTACAACGGGATCACGGAGCATTTCAACGGAATTAAGGATATTAAGAGCAATATGCTGGAAAATTTGCATATCCGCTGGTTTGATCGTATATGTAGCCAAATTGAACGTAATGTGGTGCAGTTTAGTCAGTTAAATACAGGTACACAGCTCATTCATCGGGTGTCAGCGGCGATAATCATTGCGGCGTTTATTTACCTTTCTTTACAGGTGATGTCGGTGCCACCAGCCGACCTGTTATTAATTATTTTGATTTTTTCACGATTATGGCCAAGGTTTACAGCGATTCAGTCTAATCTGGAGTACATCAGTTCAATGTTGCCGGCATTTCGGATCGTGAGAGAGTTGAAGGATCAAACGGAGAAGAACTGTGAGATCCGTGAATCAAGGAAAGAGACAGGTATTTCTGCTTCACAGCCTATTGCTCCAATCGATCTGGTAAAAAGCATCGTGTGTGAGGATGTGAATTACCGTTATGAGGGAAGTGACACGTATGCATTAAAGAATGTGCAAGCATATATTCCTGCTCAAGGTATGACTGCTATTGTTGGGAAGTCGGGGGCTGGTAAAAGTACATTTGTTGATCTGATCATGGGTCTGGTGAAGCCTGAGAGTGGTCGTATCCTGATTGATGGAAAACCCTTGACTGAGGAACAGTTATTGAACTGGAGAAGTTCGATCGGGTATGTCTCACAAGATCCTTTTTTGTTCCATACCAGCATTCGTGAGAACTTACGTCTGGTTGATCCGGATGCAAGTGAAGAACAGATGTGGCGGGCACTCCAATTTTCTTCTTCCGCTTCATTCGTTCGCAAGCTTCCGCAAGGCCTGGATACCATTATAGGTGATCGTGGCATACGCCTGTCCGGTGGAGAGCGTCAGCGTCTTGTACTGGCTCGGACCATGCTTCGTAACCCTTCTGTACTGGTACTGGATGAAGCCACAAGTGCACTGGACAGTGAAAATGAACAGCATATCCATGAAGCGATCGAACGATTGAAGGGCCACGTCACAATTATCGTCATTGCACATCGGCTCTCCACGATCCGAACAGCAGACCGTGTCATTGTTTTGGAAGAAGGGCGGGTCATCCAAGAAGGCGGATATCAGCAATTATCTATGGATTCGTCAGGCACTTTCAGCAAATTGCTTCATATGCAAGCTGGTGCTGCTGGACAGTAAACCATAAATTATATTCTTATTAACGAATTAAAGAGAAGCGAGTGTTACTAGAATGAAAAAAGGCGTGCCGCAGAGGGACGCCTTTCTTATCTTTATATTTTCTTGAATTGAATTAATAAGTCAGAGATGAGTTGGCCTGTACAGGAAGATGTAAGGCACCGATTCGCTGCAGATGTTGCACAATTTCTTGAACAGCTTCCTCAATACTGCATTGTTCGGTATCAATGACGAATGAAGGAGAGGTTGGGATATCGTAGGGAGCAGATATACCAGTAAAATGAGGGATTTCACCTTTGCGAGCTTTTTTGTAGAGTCCCTTGGGATCACGCCGCTCACATTCTTCAATAGAACAACGAACATAAACCTCGATGAAATCCTCCGGTTCAAACAGCTGCCTGACCATCTCCCGATCCTGTGCGTGGGGGGAAATGAATGCCGAAAGCACAAGTAGTCCCGCATCTACCATCAACTTGCTTACTTCTCCGATGCGACGCAGGTTTTCCTGGCGATCTGCAGCGGTGAAACCGAGATCCCGATTCAATCCATGCCGTACATTGTCACCATCAAGCACATAACAGCGAACACCTTGTTCATGCAGGGTTCTCTCCAGTGCAAAGGCAATGGAGGATTTGCCCGCTCCGGATAAACCTGTAAACCATATCGTACGACTGCGATGACCGTTGTTATTCTCCCGATCCTGTCGATTTAGACTCGATGCTTGCCAAGTAATATGACGATCTTCCTTCGACATGTTATCCCACCTCTTTTCAACTAATCCTAGTATAATATTTTAACATATTTGCTAGATTATAGACCATGAAAATTATCCGTCAAAGAAGCGTGAACCGTCTGTATATCGGGTATAGATGTTATACACAGAGAGCAGGAGGACAAGATCATGAGTGACAACATTCAAAATATTCAGGTAGGGTTCATATGCCCTGATTGCGGGCAGGAAGTGAACACCTATTTTGTGCAGCAACAAGTGAACACAGTTCGCTGCGAAGGCTGCAATCGGGCTTATACACTCATGAAACCGACGATCGGAGATGAAATTTTGCTGGATTGGGAGCAGGAGGCTCTATATCATAAATTACGTGCAGAACGCTCTGAAAAGGACAATCATAACATGTCAGCGCTCATCATCAAAGTGATAGAGCTTCTAACCTGGCGGGATCAAGGGGACGGTCAGACTCGTGCAATCCAGACGGTAAAAGATTGGCTGGCTACCAGCGGTAAACCTCAGACTTTACTTGAGCTTTTCCATCAACCAACGCAGTCCTCACGCGAGAATAAACGGATATAACGCTAATGATTACATAATATAGACGCTCTTGCGGCATATTACCTGAAGGTGTTTGTGACCATTAAACAAACTGAAATTTCAGGGACAGGAGCGGATAACATGAAGCGAACGGTGCTATATCTGCTGCTCGGCTTGTTTACCATTAGCATGCTGGCATCGCAGGCAGAAGCATCTCCCATTAATGGAGCATACCACTTTGGCTTTAAAAAAAGTCAGAATGGCGAACTGCCTTCCATTGATCAGGAAGGTTTCAAGTCTATTTTGGAGCATAATCATGCCATTTTCTTGGGGGATACCAAACAAAAGGAACTGTATCTGACTTTCGATAATGGGTATGAGAATGGGTTCACACCTGCAATACTGGATGTGTTGCGAGCGAAGAAGGTGCCGGCAGCTTTCTTTGTTACAGGACATTATTTGAAGGATCAGCCGGATCTTGTCAAACGTATGGCTGCCGAAGGGCACATTGTCGGGAACCATTCCTGGAGTCATCCGGACATGACTCGAATTTCCAATACACAAATTAAAGAGGAACTGGAAAAAGTGAAATCTGAAGTGCACCGTCTCACGGGGCAACAGGCTACATTTTTGCGGCCACCTCGCGGTATTTTCAACAATCGTACACTTGCTGAGAGTTATGCTCAGGGATATGTCAATGTGTTTTGGTCTGTTGCCTATAAGGATTGGGACACGAATGTACAGCGTGGTGCACAGTATGCTCATCAACAGGTGCTGAAACAGCTTCATCCGGGGGCTGTCATCTTGCTACATTCCGTTTCGAAAGACAATACGGAGGCACTTGGAGCAATCATTGATGAGGCACGCAAGCAAGGTTATGCATTCAAAAGTCTGGACGATCTGAAGACCAGAACCTATTAACGATCAAATCAAGCGGGCAAGACGAGCATGGATTAAGTTAGTTTTAGTTGAGGTCTGGGTATCAAAGAAAATAAGCTTATTTAGTTGTCATCCCCAACCAAATAAAGGACATGCCTAGCAATCTGCTGAGCATGCCCTTTATTTGTTGTTACCATTCGTCCTAATGAATCGTGTTATAGATTATTCCGGTCGTTTTGGGTCCGCAATGACTGCAAACGACGCAACCTGCCGTAGTTAATTCTACGCGCGCTCCGGTTTGCTCCTGCAGCGTCTTTTTCAGGTTTAACGCATCTTCCTCAGCCATGGTATGAACAACGATCACTAAATCCCGATCAATCTGTTCTCTATTGTTGAGTGTGTTTTGAAGCATCTGTTCCAGCGCCTTTTCTCGTTTACCGCGTACTTTGTAGGCGGGGGACATCTTACCATCGGTTACCCGAATGACGGGACGGATTTTAAGTAGGCTACCAATCAGATTTTGCATACCGGAGCAACGTCCGCCTTTATACAAGTATTCCAGAGTATCGATAACAAACTCTGTACGTACCGTTGGTTTCATGGCTTCAATCTGCTGCGTAATCTCGGCCAGCGTTTTTCCTTGTTCTGCTGCATACACAGCTTTCATTACCATCAAGCCAATGCCTGAGGAGAGATTTTTGGAATCCACTACAGAGATGCGCCCCTCTGGAAATTCAGAACTGGCGAGCAGAGCGTTCTGATAGGTTGAAGAAAGCTCAGAAGATAAGGAGATGTAAAAAATATCGTCGCCTTGTTCTATGTAAGGTTGAAATGCGGTCATGAAATCAGCGGGTGAAGGTGCTGCTGTTTTGGGCAGAGAACCATGGCGACTTACACGTTCGTACAATTGCTCTGGTTTGATCTCTTGTCCGTCCTTCAGGGATTCTTCACCAAACACCACATACAAAGGAATGATGCCGATTTCGTACTGCTGGATCCACTCCGGAGCCAGATCACTGGTGCTGTCCGCAAAAATTTTAATTCGTGGCATGTCAATCTCCTTTTGAATTCAAATATTTGGTCATTCATATGTTAAGTATAACGGGGCAAAGGTTAAGCCACCTAGCTTAATTATAAAGAACCGGGGCTCTCAAGGAAAGCATTACGTCAAGTATATACCGCCAAGTACTAGCACTGTGAAAAACAAAATAAGTAGTCCACTCAGAATCGTGCCAATAACGGCAAAGACTTTCTTGCGATTTTTGAGCGCTAATCCAATAATCCCAAGAATGAGGCCGATGAGATTAAAAACCAGGCAGACAAGAAAAGCCAAAGAACCTAGAACGAATGCCGGATGAATAGCGAGTTCTTCCCGGCTGATTGACGATCCGAGGAGTTCAATGGAGTTATTCAGTACAAGAGACATCAACACAAATGTTACGAGATGCCCTAGAAAACCAACCAGTCCAATAACAAAACTTGCGATCCCCGGCCCTGAATGTTTGAGAGGTATTCCATTGATTTCTGCTGATTCTGGCGGGATTGTATAGTCATCTGAGTTTGGTGAATTGTAATTATTCATTAGGGCACGCTACCTCCTTAAAAGATATCATGATTTGTATAGAATACTGAATGTTTATTACCCTGTATAGTGTCCAGCGATTCTAGATTAGATATGCATAAGGCATTTCTTTTACTTTAGAGCTTGAATTCGCTACAATATATGGAGTAATGGCGTTCGAAACGAATCAAGGGAGAGAGTGGATATGCAACGGAGATGGATGATGCTTGGAGCCATATTAACGATGCTGTCGGTGGCTATTGGTGCATTCGGTGCACATATGCTTAAGGACAAAATTGGTGCAAGTGCAATTGCTACCTACGAAACAGGGGTACAATACCACATGATTCATGCGCTTGCTTTGCTAATTGTAGGATTAACTGCTGGGCAGCTCGGAGCATCAACGAAGCTGAAATGGGCAGCGCGTTTGCTTTTCGCGGGTATCATCATTTTTTCAGGAAGCCTCTATGTACTTAGCATCTCGGGTATCAAAATTTTAGGAGCGGTCACACCGATCGGTGGCGTAGCTTTTATTGCTGGCTGGCTGCTGTTTGCAATGGATGTCTGGCAACGGGGCAAGACCAGTCTGTAGCAGTCTTTGTTAAAGAATAATCGTATAACAAAAGCAACCTGTGCCCGAATGTTTACCGCATTCCAGATCAGGTTGCTTTTTTTGTTTGAATCTTTAAGGCTACAGTAAGAACTCATCTATTTCGTTTGTTCTGAATGTGTAAACTTGTTTTTCATCCACATGATAAATGCTAACCACATTGTTATCCCGATCAAAATTAAGTATTCGACAAGGAATGCTCTGATGCTTGCCATGTTTGTTGTTTACGACAATTCGGGTGAGACGATTTTCTTTAATTAAGGATTCAATCCAGGCATCGAACGAATTCGAATCAGCGACATGGGAAGTGTCTGCAGTAGACTTTTTCTTGTCAACTTTTGAATTTGATTCCTTGGCAACTGGTTCTTGTGGTTGTGATTTGGACGAAACCGAATCAACGATATGGTCTGACTTGTTGGAGTTTAACTGTGCGTTGGAAAATTGTGGTGAATCAAGGAAATTCTGATTAGAGTCAGTAGAAGCTGTTTTAGCCTGAGTCATAGCTTCAATGATTTGACCAAGCACAATTCCGGAGTGAATCCGAAAGTCCGCAATTTGTTCTTCTTTGTTTATGAACTCGATCAGGGACTGCAGTGCCAATGCATTTGAACGGCTCTTAATAAGTATATCGACATTAAATAAATAGCCGACGTCATCTTGATTGGATAAGGTTTGTTTCATTCATCCCAGCCCCGTTAAATAATGTGTAAGCACGTATGTACTCTAATATACTATAGCACTAATATGATGGAAATCATAGTACCAAAGACTTAGAAATCGGTTAATTTTAGAACTCAGAATGATCCTTTGTTTTCCTCATATATTCTTCTTTTTTCATCCCGTGATCAAACCTTTTGCAGGCTTCATGAACCTGACCTACAACTATAATTTAGTAATCAGGACAGGAAGAAGCAGGGGGAATAGGGCATGAACATTTCATATCAGAATCGATTGAGATACGTATATAAGGTCACTTCGTCACGAATCCGCAAAGCGAATTATCATCTGAATTTAACGTACCATGACGCCTCGATAAACGGAGAACTAGCAGCAATTGGAAACCATCAGGTGTTTCGATTCATTGATCAGTTGCGTTCACAGAAAAGAATGGAAGAGCAGTGGATAGAGATTCAACATGAACTCCGACGCGTCAAAGCCTTGAAGACGACAGTTCAGCATAACTTTTCTCTTTTCACGGCAGGTGTCCACACGACGATTCACCAAGAGGCATACAATTATCGTGATCTGTTGAAGAGGAGGTGGATCGTGAGATTATGGTGACGATGGAGCCGATTGTGGTGGGAGAACACGTACTCGTTGGGGTAGAAGTGAAACTTCCCAAAACGACACTGTTAACGATTAATACATCCAAAGGGTACATCATGTGCGGCGCCCTTGATGTGGGGTTATTGAATGAGAAGCTGGGCGATCGCAAAATTGTGGCCGCACGGGCCGTGGGTGTGCGAACATTGGAGCAACTGCTTCATGCACCAATGGAATCGGTGACGACTGAGGCAGAGACTATGGGGATTACAGTAGGGATGACAGGTGTAGAAGCATTGTTAAAAATGATCTGAAGTACGTGCCGGTTTCATTCGGCACCATAGAAATAGAACAGAAAAAAGGGACGAAGTCGGAGGCATCCGTCTTGTCCCTTTTCTTTACAGACCCACAACAATGGTTGCTATATGGGTTATCTGATATATTTTTTTATTCCGCAAATAAAGCCGCGAGGTTCTCCTGGAAAGGCGCACGCACAATACCTTTTTCCGTAATAATTGCGGTAACATATTCGTTAGGGGTAACGTCAAAGGCTGGATTAAACACCTTAACGCCCTGCGGTGCAGTACGCTTCCCAAATCCTTCGGTCACTTCCTCAGCTGCACGTTCTTCGATTGGAATCAGATCGCCGGACGTTGTGGACAAGTCAATGGTTGATAATGGACTTGCTACATAAAAAGGAATATTATGCGCTTTGGCCAGTACAGCCAGGCTGTATGTACCAATTTTGTTGGCAACATCCCCGTTTGCTGCGACCCGATCCGTCCCCACAATGACAGCTTGTACCCAGCCTTTGGACATGACCATACCTGCCATGTTGTCACAGAGTAACGTTACGTCAATTCCGGCCTGTTGTAGCTCAAATGCAGTTAAACGGGCGCCTTGCAGAACGGGACGTGTCTCGTCAGCGAATACCTTCAGATGAATGCCGCGCTCTTGAGCTAGATACATCGGAGCGGTTGCCGTACCGTATTTCGCTGTCGCCAGACCTCCTGCGTTACAGTGTGTAAGTACACCCATTCCATCCTCAAATAAAGGCAGGGCATGTTCACCGATCATGCGGCATACTTCTTCGTCTTCCTTCTGAATTAACAACGCTTCTGCTTCAAGCGCATCTGTGCTTTCATCCAGACTTAGACCAGCTTCTACGACTTGGTTAGCCTTTTGCATCATGCGATCTAATGCCCAAAACAGATTAACCGCTGTTGGACGTGATGTTGCCAAATGTGCACAGACGGATTTGACATGATCCAGCCAGCCTTGGATAGCGATGCCATCATAGGCTTTGGCTCCGAGCACTACGCCGAAGGCCGCAGCAATACCAATGGCAGGTGCGCCGCGTACTTTCATGGAATGGATGGACTCCCATACTTCTTCAGGAGTGTAAAGTTTCAGCATCAGAATCGTTTCGGGCAACAGACGCTGATCGAGCATTTCAAGCTTGTCCTTTTTCCAATTGAGCGAAGACAGAGGCTGATGTTCAGGGGTTGTCATGAATGTTCCTCCGTTCAATAATGTTAGACTTTAACCGTTGCGAGGGCAGAAGATACCAGATCTAGAACCTCACCGATTGTATTTACGTGCCGATTGTTCTTAATCAAGGCTTTACCAACGGCCAGTGCCTTGCGCTGTGCATGTTCACGTTCAGTAGCATCCGTAATGGTGTCGATATCAGCGACGCGGGCAAGTCCTACGATGCGACGTACCATTTTAGCCCCGGCAAAACCGATCGTATCTCGAAAAAGCTGCTGTACATACAGGTTTTGATAACCTGGCGTTTTAGCCATTGGGTCAACGAGAGCGGTAGTCCACAGTGCGCGGAAACGAGTATCGAATTCAGTCCAGACATCACGTACCATGTCCAGTAACTCTGTTTCACGTTTATTCCGCGTAGACTGATCCTGAAAACGGCCAGACAACGAAACATAATGAAGAAGCAGGTTCGCCAGCACGGCGCCTACGTCAAAACCCATCGGCCCATAGAAAGCAAACTCCGGATCAATGACTTTGGTCGACTCGGAAGTTACAAAAATACTGCCTGTATGCAAGTCCCCGTGAAGAAGGGCTTGTCCATGGGTCAGGAATTTTTCCCTGAGCAGGGCGATCTCCAAATGCAGTGCTTCGTCGGTACGAAGAGCTTCCGCTTCATCTTCAATCGCTGTTTCATAGTTGTTATTTTGTGCAATCCGATACGGTTCATCAAAGATCAGGTCTTCTGTTATTTTACATTGGTCAGGGTTGACGAATCGTCCCTGCTGTTCTTTCTTCTGTTGTTGGTTCATGCCGAGGTCTGAAGTGAAGAAGAGGGTTCTCGCCATAAACTCTCCGATATGCTGAGCGAAAAGAGGGTAGGAAGCTCCGTCAATCAGACCCTTGCGCATAATAACATGGTCACTTAAGTCCTCCATGACCGTTAATGCAAGATCATCGTCATAATGATACACTTCGGGCACCATTCCAGGGCACAGACGATATTCTTCCTGCAAAATTTCACGTTCAATGCGAGCACGTACGAGGGAAAGCGGCCATGATTCGCCAACCACTTTCGCATAAGGAAGCGCCTGTTTGATAATGATACTTTTATCGGAGTTTTGATCCGTGATATGGAAAACGAGATTCAGGTTGCCGTCACCGATCTCACGACAATCCAGATTCGCATCTGCCGTAAATGGACCCGGTAAAGTTTTGGCTAATTCGATCGCTTCTTGTGGGGTTAAAGGATGATATTGAGTCAAAGGTGCCACCTCCATATATATGAAGAAACAAGAAAACCCACTTCTTTGCTTGGTTTATGACAGTATATCGGATAAAGCACGTTTTTTGAACTTTTTTTTGAGACAAGTCTGGGTTGTGGTGATTCGAAGATCAGGCTCACGGGTAAAAATGAATAGGCTGGACGGTTGAATAAAACCGCGCCCCATAACACTTCCGCGAAATTAGCGGGTTCTGAACTTGAACTCTCTGTCTTGCGTACAGGGGAACCTGAGATAACGTGGACAGACTACATTTTAAATTAAAGGATGGG
This sequence comes from Paenibacillus cucumis (ex Kampfer et al. 2016), assembly GCF_019748695.1. Lineage (NCBI taxonomy): Bacteria > Bacillati > Bacillota > Bacilli > Caryophanales > Paenibacillaceae > Paenibacillus > Paenibacillus cucumis (ex Kampfer et al. 2016). The sequence goes on from NZ_JACLIC010000002.1 coordinate 91,130, forward strand.
ATTGAATATGGCTACAAAAAACAAAACAGATCAAGCAAAATCCGTTGAACAAGTACTTAATCGTCAGGTGGCTAACCTGAACGTACTGTATGTCAAAATCCATAACTATCACTGGTATGTAAAAGGCCCGAACTTTTTCACACTGCATGTGAAATTTGAAGAGTTCTATAACGAAATTACAGTGCAAATGGATGAAATTGCTGAGCGTTTGCTTACACTGAAAGGCAGCCCTGCAGCAACGATGAAAGAATATCTCGAGATGGCTTCGATCCAGGAAGCTTCCGGCAAAGAAGATGCGAACGCTATGGTACAGAACCTGATTGAAGACTTCGCTACACTTTCCAATGAGTATCAAGAAGGTATTGATCTGGCCGATGCGGCTGAGGATCAGCCAACTGCTGATATGCTGACAGGCTTTAAAGCGGATTTGGAGAAACATATGTGGATGCTTCGTGCATACCTGGGCTAAACCGTTTCAGGACGGACTCAGATCCGTCTGTCTGTAACTCATTCGTGGTTGATGAGTTCATCCGTAAAGTGTTCAGTGTTGCCTGCTAAAAGTTGTCAGATAAGTGTGAAGCGTCTATACTGCTGTCAAGAGTGACAGGGGAGGACGAACACAATGTTAGACACAGGAGCGATACCGGCATTAAAAGAATGGGCTTCTGCAATTCAAGCTCTGGAAAACGGTCGCCAGATCATGGTGATGCGAAAAGGCGGGATTGTGGAGGAAACGAAACATTTTGAGTTGAAAAGTCCAGCGTTTTACCTGTATCCGACTTATGAGCATCAGCGTAAAGAACTGATCAAGTCCTCGGATCAATCCTATGTTGAAGAGTCGCTGGCCGAATGGGCGCCTGAAGCTTCAACCGTCCGCATTACATCGTATGCTGAAGTAACGCAGGATTTGGAGATTCGAGATCAGGAGATGCTGGATCGACTTCTGGAATATCATATGTGGACAGCGGATTTTGCTGAATCCCGTTTGAAGTGGAAAAAGAAAGATCCGCTCCACGTGTTGATTTTACGTGTGTACCGTTTGCAGGAACCGATGGAAATTCCCGTATTGCCAGAATATAACGGTTGCCGTTCATGGATTTCCATTCCGAATGGTTTGGTGCCGCGCGAAATGACGCCGGTGCTGAACGTTGCGGATTTTGCCGACCAGGTACAGAAGATTAACGAGACACTCAGAATGTAATCTTTTTTATGTGCAAAAACTTGTGTAAATAAAGTGTAAAGGACTTGTCCGGAAATGGATAAGTCCTTTTTCATTTTGATGTGCAAGCTGAACAAACTGTGAAATTTGTGATTTATATCACTGTCCGGCAGATGAAAAGTTGTTTTCTAATTTGATTCAAACAGTCATTTATTATAGAATCATAAGGAATGAAGTTTCCTGAGAAGGACAAGAATTAATAGGAAATGACTTGATAATCATTGAGAATCAGTTTAGAATTATTCTAAAGTGATTGTTGCTCTACAGCATGTGAAGAAAGTATGCCTGAGAGTGGCAAGAAGAAATTGCTTTACAGATGTATGATGAAACAGAGAAAGTCAGGGGAAGCCCTGTTCAGATATAATAGGCGCTTTTTCGTTTTCGACAGTAAACATCAATTTAATCAATGGAGGGAAACAATACACATGACTACGAATTTCGTCATTGAAGGTCTGAAAGCGACCATTGAAGGTAAAGAAATCCTGAAAGGCATCAACTTGGAGATGAAAGGTGGAGAAATCCACGCGATCATGGGACCGAACGGAACAGGTAAATCCACGTTGGCTTCTGCCTTGATGGGACACCCTAAATATGAAGTAACAGACGGTACAGTCACTCTCGATGGTGAAGATGTACTGGATATGGCTGTAGATGAGCGCGCACGTGCTGGTCTGTTCCTGGCTATGCAATACCCGAGCGAAATCGCGGGTGTAACTAACTCCGACTTCTTGCGTAGTGCAATCAACGCTCGTCGCGGTGAAGGTAACGAAATTTCCCTGATCAAGTTCATCCGTCAAATGGAAGGTAAAATGAAAGAACTCGATATGAACCCTGAGTTTGCACATCGTTACCTGAATGAAGGTTTCTCCGGTGGTGAGAAAAAACGGAATGAAATTCTGCAAATGATGCTGCTTGATCCTAAAATCGTCGTACTTGACGAGATCGACTCCGGTCTGGACATCGATGCTTTGAAGATTGTTGCAGAAGGTGTAAATGCAATGAAGAGCGAAGATCGCGGCTTCTTGATCATCACGCACTATCAACGCCTGCTTAACTACATCACTCCAGACTACGTACACGTAATGATGCAAGGTCGCATCGTGAAATCCGGTGGACCTGAGCTGGCTCAACGTCTCGAGGCTGAAGGTTATGATTGGGTAAAAGCGGAACTGGGAATTACAGACGAAACTGTAGGTCAAGAAGCGTAAGGACAAAACGGAGGAGGATAATAAATGACTACACAAACAATTCTTCCGGTTGAATCTGAAGCGCTTCGCGCCTTGTCGGAAAGTAACAATGAACCCGGCTGGTTGACTGAGCAGCGGCTCGAAGCTTTGAAGCTTGCGAGTGAGCTGGCGCTTCCCAAACTGGAAAAACAAAAAATTGAGCGCTGGAGTATCAGCGAGTACGGCACATATAAAGCAGACGCAGCAATTTCTTCCCTGGAAGAAGTACCTTCATCCATCAAAGAGCTGGTTCAGGATCAAGCTGAAGGAAGCCTGGTAATCCAACGTAACTCTGGTGCAGTATATTCCAAATTGTCTGCTGATCTGGCAGCACAAGGTGTCATCTTCACGGATTTGGCTACTGCTGTTCGTGAACATGCTGATCTAGTCAAGCCTTATCTGAACACAGCGGTCAAAGCCGATGAACATTCCATTGCCGCATTGCATGCAGCGTTGTGGAATGGCGGGGTGTTCCTGTACGTTCCGAAAAACGTGAACATTGAAGTTCCACTGCAAGCAGTATTGCTTACAGACGATGCTTCCGCAACATTTGCGCCTCACGTACTCGTTGTTGCCGAAGCAAACAGCTCGGTTACTTACGTAGATAACTACGTGTCTGGTGAGCTCTCTGCACCGGTATTCCATAACGGAGTTGTGGAAGTATTCGTAAAATCGGGTGCAAAAGTACGCTTTGCAACGGTTCACCAACTGAACGTTAACGTAACGGATGTATCCTTCCGCCGTGCTGTTCTGGAAAATGACAGCTCCATTGAATGGATTGTTGGTGAAATGAACAATGGTGATACGGCAAGCAACACGATGAGTGTTTTGAAGGGGAATGGGTCCACTTCGGATTCCAAAGTGATTGCTGTGGGTTCCGGTTCACAGAAGATTAACTACACAACTGAAGCACGTCACTTCGGTAAAAATACGCCAAGCCAAATGATCACACGTGCGGTTATGCGTGAAGAGGCTTCGGCAATCATCAACGGTATCACGAAAATCGAGAAAGGCGCTACAAGAGCCGACGGACAGCAAACCGAGAAAGTATTGATGCTGAGTCCTAAAGCACGCGGAGACGCCAACCCGATCCTGCTGATTGATGAGGATGATGTAACAGCAGGTCACGCGGCTTCTGTAGGTCAAGTGAATGCGGAGCAAATCCATTACTTGATGTCTCGCGGGATTAACCGTACGGATGCGGAGCGCCTGATCATTTATGGCTTCCTTGCTCCGGTGGTGGCGGATATTCCTTTGGAAGCACTGCGTACCCAATTGCAGTCCCTGATTGAGAAGAAGCTGGGACAATGAACCCATCCATTCGCGAGCAGTTCCCGATCCTCCACCAGGAAATCAATGGACACCCGCTCGTATATCTAGACAGTGCTGCGACTTCGCAAAAGCCTCGTGCTGTGATTGACGCGGTTAAACATTATTATGAATATGAAAACTCCAATGTGCATCGCGGTGTGCATACACTCGGAAGCCGGGCAACGGACGCTTATGAAGGCGCTCGTGAGAAGGTTGCCAAGTTTATCAATGCTCGTCGCACGCAGGAGATCATCTTTACACGCGGCACAACGACAGCCCTGAATTTGGTGGCTTCGTCTTATGCTCGTGCCAACTGTAAAGAAGGCGATGAAATTGTTCTTACACAGATGGAGCATCATAGTAACCTGATCCCTTGGCAACAAGTCGCCAAGGAGACAGGGGCCACATTGAAATACATTCCGCTACAGCCAGACGGCCATATTGAGTTGTCTGATGTGGAGCAAACAATCACGAACAAAACTAAAGTTGTCGCGATTGCCTATGTATCTAATGTGATGGGACTCGTGCATCCCGTTAAACAGATCGCTGAAATCGCCCATCGCAATGGTGCAGTTATTGTTGTGGATGGCGCACAAAGCACACCGCATATGAAGGTGGATGTGCAAGATCTGGACTGTGATTTCTATGCGCTGTCTGGTCACAAAATGTGCGGACCAACCGGTATCGGTGCACTCTACGGCAAAAAGGCGCTGCTGGAGTCCATGGAACCAATTGAGTTCGGCGGTGAGATGATTAATGATGTGGGATTGTACGATTCCAATTGGAAAGAACTGCCGTGGAAATTTGAAGGCGGAACCCCGATTATTGCGGGAGCAGTAGGATTGGGCGCTGCCATTGATTTCCTTGAGCAGATCGGCATGGATGAAATTGCTCATCATGAAGGTGTACTGGCCGCTTACGCAACGGAACGCCTGTCAGAGATTGATGGACTCAGCATCTATGGACCAGCTAAACGTCATGTTGGTGTAGTAACCTTTAATCTGGGAGATGTACATCCACATGATGTCGCTACCGTGCTGGATGCGAGCGGTATAGCGATTCGTGCAGGACACCACTGCTGCCAACCGTTGATGCGCTGGCTTGAAGTAAGCTCAACGGCTCGTGCGAGCTTTTATCTATACAATAACGAACAAGATGTAGATCGGCTTGTCAGCGCCTTAATCCAGACAAAGGAGTATTTTGGCGATGCAACTTGATGATCTGTACCGACGTGTTATAATGGACCATTACAAAAACCCGCGTAACCGCGGAACGTTTGACAATGACGTCGTCACGGTGAATTTGAACAATCCAACGTGCGGCGACCGGATTTCACTGCAGCTGATGCTGAATGACGGAATCGTTCAGGAAGCCAAGTATACGGGAGAAGGCTGTTCAATCAGCATGTCTTCGGCATCGATGATGACCGAGGCTGTCAAAGGCAAGACGATTGAACAGGCGCTCGATCTGGCTAACCGTTTCTCCTCATTGATGCAAGGGGAAGAAGTCGATTTCGATGATTATGAAGATCTCGAAGCCCTATCCGGTGTGAACAAGTTCCCTGCACGCATCAAATGTGCCACTCTGGCCTGGAATGCATTACGCAAAGGAATTGACGAAGAGGACAATGTACAATAACGATAGGGAGGTCGAGCAAGATGGCTAAAAAAGCACCAGAAATGGAAGAGTATAAATATGGTTTTCGCGATGAGCATAAATCCATCTTTCAAACCGGCAAAGGTCTGACAGCGGAAGTTGTAACGGAAATTTCTAAAATCAAAAACGAACCGGAGTGGATGCTGGAATTCCGTTTGAAATCCTTGAAACAGTTCGAGAAGATGGCTATGCCTAAATGGGGCGGCGATCTGGATGGACTGGATTTCAATGATATTCAATACTATGTTCGTCCTTCGGAAAAGCAAGGAAAAACATGGGAAGAAGTTCCTTCCGAAATCAAAGAAACATTTGATAAACTGGGTATTCCAGAAGCGGAGCAAAAGTTCCTTGCTGGGGTATCGGCTCAGTATGAGTCCGAGGTTGTATACCACAATATGCAGAAGGAACTGGAAGACCAAGGCGTAATCTTCATGGATACGGATACGGCTCTGAGAGAGCACCCGGAAATTCTGCGTGAATATTTTGCTACTGTTATTCCGCCAGCAGATAACAAATTTGCTGCGCTGAACAGTGCGGTATGGTCCGGAGGAAGCTTCATCTACGTACCAAAAGGCGTAAAATGTGAAGTGCCTCTGCAAGCATATTTCCGGATTAACTCCGAAAATATGGGCCAATTCGAGCGTACATTGATCATTGCAGACGAAGACAGCTTCGTTCACTACGTAGAGGGTTGTACTGCTCCAATTTACAGCACAAATTCCCTGCACAGTGCGGTAGTTGAGATCATCTGTAAGAAAAATGCCCGCGTTCGTTACACAACGATCCAAAACTGGGCACCAAACATCTACAACCTCGTTACCAAACGTGCGGTTGCCGAAGAGAACGCAACGATGGAATGGGTCGATGGTAACATCGGTTCCAAACTGACGATGAAATATCCTGCAGTTGTACTGAAAGGCCGTGGAGCTAAAGGTTCCGTTCTGTCCATCGCTGTTGCAGGCAAAAACCAGCACCAGGATGCAGGCGCGAAAATGATTCACTTGGCTCCGGATACAACTTCAACGATTGTATCCAAATCGATTAGTAAACATGGTGGTAAAGTAACGTACCGTGGTCTGGCTTCCTTTGGACGCCAAGCTGAGGGCGCGAAATCCAACATCAAATGTGATACCCTCATTCTCGATAATGAGTCCACATCGGATACGATTCCTTACAACGAAATCATGAATGATAACATCATGCTGGAGCATGAAGCAACGGTTTCCAAAGTGTCCGAAGATCAACTCTTCTACCTGATGAGCCGTGGTCTGACTGAAGCTGAAGCTACACAGATGATCATCATGGGCTTCATTGAGCCGTTCACGAAAGAATTGCCAATGGAGTACGCAGTTGAGATGAATCGTCTCATCAAATTCGAGATGGAAGGTTCCATCGGTTAAGACATATGTACTGAAAAAAGACGAACCGTCATGGTTCGTCTTTTTTCTTATGCCATAAAGAGAGTAATCTTTGATTGAACATGTAAAAATAAGACTAATAGCACAGGCCAATTCATAGAGTTAAGCATTTAATGATAGAAAAAGGATGTGAGTCTATGAATGCAAACCCTTTCGAAGGGTATCGGGTTACTAGTTCATTCGGTTATCGAATTCATCCTATACATGGAGGCCAGACGTTTCATCGAGGGGTAGACCTGGTCACCGAGCCTTGGAATGGGCCTGTATCTGCTTTTCTTGAAGGGACGGTACGTTTTGCAACCGAAGGACGCACAGGCTCCGGTTTTGGCGGTTACGGGCTTACTGTGGCGCTGGAGGATCATCGTGGATACTTGCATTGTTATGGCCATCTTTCTCGAATTGCCGTTAATGTTGGTCAAAGAGTGAGGAGAGGGCAGCTAATCGGTTATCAAGGCAGTACAGGACAAAGCACAGGACCTCATGTGCATTATGAGATTCGTAAAACAAGCTCGCCTTCGTACGGGTATACTGCAAGTGAAGATGGTGTTGTGGAACCAACGGCGTATTTGTTAAACGAATACGGAACGATCTCTCAGGAGGAGGGTCCGCCAATGACAAGTCAGGAAAAGCAGTTGTTCACGCTTATGCAGAAGCAATTAGAGCTTCAAGGAAGCTGGATTCAAGAACAAAAGCGATTATCCAACATGAGTTGCCCTGACTGGGCGCAGGAGGCACTGGCTTATTATCGTCCCTATATTCAGGATGACACAGGAAGTTATGACTTTTGGAGAATACTTGTGATCATGTATCGGAAGGAAACGGGAACACTGGTGCCAAAAGAGGATTGAAACTTGAAGGGCAAGGTCAGTGTAAGAGCGAAGGCCAGTATAAGTGCATACCACTCATATCTTATGGGCTATGAACCAAATTGCGAAGAATGCCGTTTCGCCCAGTTCCTCCGGCAGGGGAGCGTCATATGTTAGGGTATACCTGATAAAGAGGAGGCAATCACATGAGCGAAGTAGGTTACGGCTGTAAAGGCAACGTTGGTGGTGTAGGCGGTGTAGGTGGATACAATCCATGTACTTCGGTTGGCGCGATCTTGGTACTGTTCATCCTGTTGGTTATCATCACAAAAGCATTCTGTGTGTAACTCCAACGACCGAATATAAGCAAGAGGGATCAAAGGAAGCTCATTCGAGCTTCCTTTGATCCCTCTTTTCTCTTCACGCGTATTTATTGAACGTAAATCTCAACAATGGCAATATCTCTTTCTTTCGCTAAATCGATAAAGGCCGTAGAGGTCTGAACGAGTGGGCGGAAGTAGTCAGCTGGATTGTTCATTACAATGACACCAGTTTGTCCTGTTGTGAGCAGTACTTTTTTACCAATAAAATTCGGAAGCATATGTTTGATCAGCTCTTGGGTGGCTTCACCATTTAACTGACCAAAACTGAGGCTGTATAGCTCGCATAGAACAGAAATTAGCTCCTGTTTGGTCTGATACACCCGATTTGTTGTCATAGCGCTGTAAACGTCGGCTACAGCAGTTATACGAGCATAAGGATGAATCTCATCTCCTCGCAAACCATGCGGATAACCACTGCCATCCTCACGCTCATGATGTTGAAGAGCAACCATGGCGATGATTTCGTCCTCTGTTGAAGCTTTGATAATATCGTAACCATAAAAGGTATGTTTTTTCATTTCTGCGAATTCTTCTGTCGTTAGTTTGCCTGGTTTATGTAAGATTTCAGAAGGAATCTTGGACTTGCCAATATCATGAAGATATCCTGCCTTGGCTACCGTAATACATTCATCCGGGCTATAACCCATCCACCCAGCAATATAAAAAGCGAGCATGCCAACCTGTAAGGAATGATTGTAGGTGTAGTCAATGTCTCCATCCAGCATAAGTAACAGGGAGACAACATCCTTTTGTTTTTCAAGCTGTCCCGTTAAGGTGCCTAATATTTCGTCAACCTGTGATTCATCAATAAAGCCTTTTTCTATGGCTTGTTCGAACAGAGATTCTGTGCCTTTGATCGTGTCGTTAAACAGATTGGTTAACAGACGGGTCTGATCGGAAGGCAAGTTTTGTTCATTAGAGTGAAGGTCGGATGATTGTTCTACATCTGCGAAATCAATTCCATGCTGCAGCAGCTTAGATATATCATCTTCGCTGAGAACGGAACCTTTCATTAGCATGTGGAGACCTGAAGTATTGTAGATATCATTTTTTAGCAGGTCGCCGGGTTTAAGATCTGTAACATGCACTCTCACGTATAAACCACCTTTTCCTCGACTAATATCGACACATATCATTATAATAACAAGAAAAAAATGGGTTGACAACGACTTATTTACTGTTTATGCGCCTCTGTAAACAGCGAATAGACTCATTTTTTCTCGTCCATGGGGTTCCAGGGTCCTAGTTGATGGCCTTTCCATTCTGATCCGTCTTCCCAAATTTCTTTTTTCCAGATTGGTACGGTTTGCTTCAGTCTTTCAATAGCGTAACGGCTTGCATCATAACAATCGCTGCGATGAGGCGAGGATACCGCGATAACGACACTGATTTCGGCAACGTCAACTTTGCCGATTCGATGACTTATCGCACAAAGTACACCTGGCCAGCGTTCTGCTATCTCCTTGCCGATCGCAGCCATATGGGACAGCGCCATGGGGACGTATGCCTCGTATTCCAGATGAACCGTGCGCTGTTCACCAGTCATTTCCCGTGTCGTGCCTACAAAAGTTAACGCAGCGCCATGATTAGCCGTAATGACCATGTCGGTCGTTGCCTCCACGGACAAGGGCGCATTGGTAATCAGAAACAGGCCGTCTTCAGTGCGATGCTCTTGTGTATAAGGGTGATCCTCGTCTTGGTTCGTCGAACCGTCACCTCCAGATACAGGAGGGATCAAAGCCAATTCATCATCCGTCTTAAGTAATGTATCGGCAGGAGCGTATCTCTGGTTAACTGCTAAAAATGATGAACGAATCTGTGTGGCAGCCTCAGGATAAGCCTGGCTCAATTGTTCTTTAAGCATAGCAGCTGTAAGCGTATCACCATCATACTCAAATTCAAGTTGGGATGTATTTAAACGTTCTGCAATACCTGCAAATAGTTGAATTGTCAATTTCATGGAATGAATCTCTCCTTTTTGATCTCTAAACCCTATAAATATATCATAACGACGTAGAAAATGTTATGCTTATCCATTAGAAGAATGTACGTTTAATGAACGGCAGGGGAGGCAGTGTAATGCGCAGCAGCGAGAAGCAAACATTAACCATTCTGCACACCAATGATATACACAGTCATTTCGGCTCTATGAGCGCGATCGCTGCTATGATCAATGAAGAACGTGCCCAAGGTGGACATCTGCTTGTCCTCGATATTGGAGACCATATGGATCGAATGGCTGTTGAAACGGAAGGCACACTCGGAATGGCCAACGTAGATGTGCTCAATCTGACAGGTTATGATGCCATTACGATTGGAAATAATGAGGGACTAACCTTTACGCCAGACCAACTCGCTCAGTCCTATACGGGACTCCTATGTCCGATTGTGTGCGGCAATGTGGTAGAACAGGATACAGGGCGTCCTCCAGCCTGGATGAAACCTTGGATTATTGTCGAAAAAGGACCATTTCGCATTGGTCTGCTAGGAGCAACAGCCCCGTTTAACACCTTCTATGAACTGTTAGGCTGGCAAGTGACGGACCCTGTAGAAACTTTAAGAGATCAGGTTGAGGTACTGCGTGAGCAAGTGGACGTGATCGTTGTTTTATCACATCTGGGTCTTTCAACGGACAAAAGACTGGCGGAACAGGTTGAGGGCATTGATGTTGTCCTGGGCGGACACACCCATCATGTGCTGGAGGAACCCTTGCTGATTACCAATACCGTGCTGGGAGCGGCAGGTAAATTCGGACAATGGCTCGGTAGAGTTGTGCTGGAAAGAGCAGGCCAAGCAGAGCCTGTGCAACTGGTGAGCAGCGGTTGTGTGCCAGTACACAGTAACATGCTGGAAGAGCAGGTGTCTCTGGCAATTGCTACGAACCGTAAGGAAGCTGAACGATTGCTGGATCAGACGGCCGTGATCACGGATCGAACCTTGCCCGTTTATTACGAGCGGGAATCTCCTTTTGCTATCTTGCTTGCACAAGCTGTAAGGCACTTTACAAAAGCGGAAATATCGCTTGTGAATGCGGGCCAGTTACTCGGAAACCTGCCACAAGGCGACATTACGAAAGGAATGTTACATTCCCTATGTCCATCTCCAATAAATGCTTGTACAATATGTTTGAATGGTGATCAGATTCGTGAAGCACTTGAACAGTCACTGTTGGAGGAATTCTTCTCTAAACCCATCGTGGGATTTGGCTTTCGGGGACGTATTCTCGGGACGTTATGTGTAGATGGAATAGAGGTTCTTTACGACCCTAGTGCGCCAGCGTATGATAAGATCCAATCCATTTATGTGAACGGTATACCTATGGATGGGAAGCGTGAATATGTGGTTGGAACGCTTGATATGTTTACGTTTAATGTGGGATATCCTTCTTTGGCTCAAGGAAGCAATATACAATATCACCTTCCGGAATTTATACGGGATTTGCTGGAAGAAGAATTAAAACGACCAGGGGCGCTGGAGGAGAGCCTGCGTAACCGCTGGTTATCAAGCTAAAAGCCAGAAGCTAGAAGCTAGAACGAGACTGCCTTCTGCTGATGCGGCGGCTAGTGTTCATTACATCTATGGAGCGGGAGAGGATAGGCTGTGCGTTTAGTACATATAAACTTATTGCAGCCTGGCATGAAGCTGGGGAAACGAATTTTTAGTGAGGAAGGTCTGGTTTTACTCAGTGAGGATGTAGAACTGACGAGTCGTTTAATCGGACGGTTGAAAGATCTTGGGATTGGATATGTATATATTCAGGATGCTGCGACAGAAGACATTATCGTGCCCGATATGTTACAGGAAGAGACCAAGCGAAGAGCACTTGTGGAGATCAAACAGCAATTTCAACATATGTCCGGCTTCAAAAGTAAAAACCAGATCACACATTTTGGTAAAGCGCTTAGTGGTGTAATGAACAGCATTCTTGAGGACATTGGTGGTCAAAAGGAAGCGATGATCATGTTAATGGACATGAACTCCAGCGATTTTGACCTGTATACTCACTCACTGAATGTTTGTGTGTATACTCTTGTTCTCGGTGTGGCATCAGGTTATACACGTCAGCAACTTATGGAGATTGGTCTAGGCGCTCTGCTCCATGATATTGGGAAAACGCAGATTCCCTCCGATATTTTACATAAACCTTCACGTCTGAGTGATGAGGAATACAAGATTATTCAACAGCATACCACGTATGGACACCGCATTCTCAAGGATGAACCCGGCATCCCTCTGCTCGCAGCACACTGTGCACTGCAGCATCATGAGCGAATTGATGGCAGTGGCTACCCTTTTGGTTTGAAAGGCAATGAAATCCATGAATATGCGAAGTGGATTGCTCTTGCCGATTCGTATGATGCCATGACGACCAATCGGGTCTACCGTCAAGCTTTATTGCCGCATCAAGCCGTAGAGGTACTGTATACAGGTTCTGGAACGCTTTATGAACAGTGGATGCTTGAAAAGTTTAGGGATTGTGTAGCGATCTATCCCGTAGGTATATCCGTAAAACTGAGCACTGGAGAAGTTGGCGTTGTCGCTGCAATTCAACCCCGCGTGCCACAACGGCCATTGATTCGTGTAATCAAGGATGCAGAAGGACAGGTTCTTGCAGCCCCCTACGAAATAAATCTTGCTACGAAGTTATCAGTCATGATTACAGGGGTGGAGGGTGCGGAAGATTCTGCTACACTTATGAAGCATGAACAGCTGAATAGTTAAGCTAACGAAGTATAGAGCAGGCGCTCAGGTGGTCATATCGGGAACGTGAAGCTAGGCTGAATTTCCGATGATTCATGAGCGTTTTTTGTCATGTAATGGTCAGGGTTTGGCTGTGCAGGAAGATTCATAATTGTGCTATGATAAAAGATAACTCCCAAAAAAGTAATCTCGGATATGATGTAAATAAAACTTTTTAGGTTAATAAAAGGAATAAGGTGAAGAACAATGACCATGCTAAACTCAGGATCGGTACAACCGATGCCATTATCGCCAACGAATGATCCGTGGGATCCGATTGGCTCTTTGCGTGCATATGGCCGGCATGTGCTGACCAGTGTAGAAATGACAGTGACACATCTGTGCAATATGCGATGTGAGCATTGTGCCGTGGGGGATATGCTTACGATGCAAGAGGCACCAGCACTGCCACTCTCACTAATGTTGAAACGACTTGATGAGGTGGAGCATCTGCAGACTATCAGTTTGACAGGTGGTGAACCCAGCTTTAGCCAAAAGACGGTGGATGAGATGATCATTCCTCTGCTTAAATATGCGAAGGAACGCGGAATTCGCTCCCAGATCAATTCTAATCTGACACTGGATATCAGCCGTTATGAAAAACTTCTCCCGTATCTGGATGTGATGCACATCTCCTTCAATTATTTGAATGCAGATGATTTCCATCAGGTGGGATTTGCCAACAGCGGTAGGTCGGTAAAACGTGAAGTCGCCGTGAAAATGTATGAAAAGATGATGGAAAACTCCCGCAAGCTAAGTGAGGCTGGAATGTTTATTTCTGCTGAGTCGATGATTAATTATCGGACGCATGATAAGCTGGACGGCATTCACCAATTGATTCGGGAAATGGGTTGTGTACGGCACGAAGTACATCCGATGTACAACTCTAACTTTGCATCCTCCCTTCCAGTATTATCACTGGAGAACATGAGGAATGCCATTCATCGCTTGCTTGATGTCCGTGACAAAGACATGTGGATGCTTTTTGGAACACTACCGTTCTTTGCATGCAGTGCAGCTGAGCAGGATCGTGAGCTTATTAATCGCTTGTACAGAGAACCGAATGTAACGGTTCGTAATGATCCGGACGGACGCAACCGTGTTAACGTCAACATGTTTACTGGCAACGTGTACGTGACTGATTTTGCCGATATCCCTGCATTCGGCAATATCCATGATCGGAAGCTGGATGATGTATTCCATGAATGGTCTGCGGAGCATCCGCTCAATCAGACCGTAAATTGCCATTGTGATGCTGCATCGTGTTGCGGGCCAAATCTTCTTGTGGCCGATATGTATTATAAAGGCGTGGACTTCAAATCTAGAAAAGCTATTTTACGTTAATATTCCAGGTGCATTCCTGAAATAGACAGAGAAGGGGAGTTACATCTTGGGCATTCATACCGAATTTCATCTTGGACAGCTGGTATTTAATCTGGTCTGTGTCTTTTTGCTCGTATTTTTGAATGGTGTATTTGTCGCAGCAGAGTTCTCTCTCGTCAAAGTAAGACAGACACGCCTGACACAATTGCAGAGTGAGGGAAACCGTCTGGCTGGTTACGCCCTGAAGGTGAACGGTAAACTGGATGCCTATCTGTCGGCAACGCAGTTCGGGATTACACTGACATCTCTCGGACTGGGATGGTTGGGGGAACCTGCGATCTCCAAACTGCTTGTGGAACCGCTGATGTTTAAGCTTGGCGTTTCCGATACAAGTCTGATTACAACGGTATCCGTTATTATCGGATTCTGTATCATTACGTTTCTGCACATTGTACTTGGTGAGCTGGCCCCAAAATCGCTGGCGATTCAAAAAACAGATGGAGTGGCGTTGCTTTTATCGGCACCGTTACTATTATTTTATAAAATTTTCTTTCCGTTCATCTGGGTTCTTAACGCATCAGCGAATGCTTTATTACGTTTGGCTGGTATTGAACCCGCGAGTGAAAGCGAGGCCCATTCCGAAGATGAGCTTCGCATCCTGATGAAACAGAGTGCCAAAAGCGGGGTCATCGACAAGGATGAGATCAAGCTGATGGATAATATCTTTGATTTCTCCGATATGCTGGCTCGCGAAGTTATGTTACCTCGTACAGATATGGACTGTTTGTATACCCATCTGTCCCTGGAGGAAAATCTAAAGATCATCAACGCAACGAAGCATTCCCGTTACCCGGTTGCCGTAGAAGATAAGGACGAGATTATCGGATTTATTCATATTACGGACTTGCTTCTGGCAGAACCGGAGCAACAACAGGATCTGGCTTCAATGGTACGTCCGATTCTGAACGTTCCCGAGTCGATGGAGATCAGTCATGTGTTACGTTTAATGCAGAAAAAGCACTCCCAGATGACGCTCGTTGTCGATGAATATGGAGGGACTGCAGGCTTGCTGACGGCTGAAGAAATTTTGGAAGAGATCGTTGGGGATCTGTATGATGAATTCGAGGATGAGCGGCCACATATGGAACGAATCGGTGAGGCTTTCTCGATTGACGGACGTTCGTTGATTGAGGAAGTTCATGAATGGACCGGAGCGATCATTGAGGATGAAGAGGTAGATACCATTGGCGGCTGGCTCTTCAAAGAACTGGAAGGCAGTCCGGCTAAGGGGAGAACACGTGAACGGAACGGCTATGTTTTTGAAGTCGAAGAGTCTACACGTCTACGAATTAACCGGGTCAAAGTGTACAAGCAATTGAAAGAACAAGAAGAACCTCTCGAAGATGAGCAGTGATCTTCTATTGTCTCCGGATGATAATCGATGTGAACAATAGCGGATAAACAAGATTTTTAAGTAAGACCTTTGAGCTGGTGTTATGACACCTTTCAAAGGTCTTTTTTTGCATGTCGGGAATAAGTGAGCTTGCTCTGCAATGGCAAAATCCTTCTTATAGTTTCTGTAAAAAGGGATTATCTTGATCATCTCGACATATGGTTATAAGGACAGGAAATGATGGGGATGTACTGTATGCCTTATGGAGTAATGCCCAGAATGCATGTGATTGCATGATAAAGGAGGCGTTTCGATTGAAAGATCCTCTGAAAGATCCTCAGGTTCGGGCTTATGTTCCTTTTGTGGGTCCGTTTGATCCGTGTAAACCTCTAGGTATTCGTACGTATCTGGTTCCACCGCAATTATTTATTCCTTTTCAGCCGATGGGGTGGCCGCAATACAGTCCGGCTGAAGCTTTAAGGCTCGGCACATTGTGGCCGGCGCTGTACAGTCCGTATACCTCGAAGAAAACGAAGGAAAGGGCGGTGGTGAACGATGGAGAAGGAACAGCCGAAAGCCTGTGACGCCAAATATTACGAACTGCTGGAGGAACTACAGGCGCTGGATTTTGTTCTGGTTGAGCTGAATTTGTATTTGGATACACATCCGGGAGATTTTCAAAGCATCGAACAGTATAACAAGTTCAGCCAGGAACGGATGCGCGTTGCACATGAATTTCAGCAGTTATACGGTCCGCTGACGAATTTTGGTCATGCCTTTTCCAAATATCCGTGGGAGTGGTCCCAGACACCTTGGCCTTGGCAAGTATAAAATCGAAGGAGGCGTCCTGTGCATGTGGGTATATGAAAAAAAATTGCAATATCCAGTTCGGGTGAGTAAATGTGATCCTCATATGGCGAAGCTGTTGATGGAACAATATGGCGGTGCAGACGGAGAACTGGCGGCAGCCCTGCGATACCTGAATCAACGTTATACGATTCCTGACAAAATTATCGGTCTACTGAACGACATTGCGACGGAGGAATTTTCTCACTTGGAGATGATTGCAACGATGATTTACAAACTCACCAAGGATGCCACGATTGAGCAATTGGAGCTGGCCGGGTTGGATGCCCATTATGCGGCACATGACAGAGCACTCTTTTACAATAACGCTGCTGGAGTACCCTTTACCGCCACCTATATTCAAGCGAAGGGTGATCCGATCGCGGATTTGTACGAAGATATCGCAGCCGAAGAGAAAGCTCGGGCTACATATCAATGGTTAATTGATTTAACGGATGACGTGGATTTGCAGGACAGTCTGAAATTTTTGCGGGAACGCGAGATTGTGCACTCACTGCGGTTCCGGGAGGCCGTTGAAATTCTGAAGGATGATCGGGAAACGAAGAAAATATTTTGACGATGGGCCAATCAGCAACAAATGTAGCGTAAGGGATAAAGGGCAGTCCAGGTGGGCTGCTTTTTATATTCAGGTACAATAATATAAGTTGAACTGTTCTTTTACACGTTAACGGAGAGGACAGAAAAAACCTGGAAAAGCGAAGCGGTCGCCTTTATCACCGAATTTTTCCCTTTGGAAAAGGGAATTCAAAAAAATCTGGGGATAACAGCGAATGGAAGGTTCTTCTGTTATCGGAGTGGACTGTGTAAAATTTTTAGTTGAATTTATATAGATTGAAAAAATAAGATCAAAAAAAGGACGATGAATGAAGAGTTGTTCCTCAAGGTCGTCCTGCAGATTGAACATATAAGATTGTAGAAGTGCTTTTGCCCTTAGTATTCCACGACCATTGCAACATTTTGCCACCCGGCTCCAACGGTCCAGAACAACACTTTGTCACCGCGTTGCAGTTTCCCGGAGCTAATGGCTCGATGCATGGCTATAAACGGGCTGCTTGTCGAGGTGTAACCAAATTCGTCGCCAATATATACAGCAATGTCATCAGCAATGCCGATGTTTTCGGACACTGCACGAATGTTAGCAATGGACAGCTGAGAGAAACAGGCGGCTTTAATCTCATCCGGCTTGATTTCATTCCGTGTCAGCAACGTACGAATGGACTCTGAAGCTGCATCGACACAGATTGAATCGTCAAAGGGTGTGAATTTCACATGAAAAGCTCCTGCATCAACACCCGTGCTTCCAAGCTTCGCGAGTCCTTCGGCTGGAAAGAGTGAATTTTGATATACACAGGTATCCGTCTGGTAGATTGAATCGATAAACCCAACGGCATGTTCATCCCGTTCTACAATTACAGCTGCGGCCGCATCTCCGAAATTCGCAAAATAAACCGGATCATCCGGACTGGCATGAGGAGCAACATAGTCTGAGCCGATGATCAGCGCACGCTTGATTCTTGGATTACCAAGCATCTGCCGACTGACCTGTTCAAAAGCTGCGGTCATGCCTGCACAGTTGGCATTGCTATCAATACAGATGGTGTGGGCTGCTCCGCTAATCAGATGATGAATCATTAAGGAATTCGTAGGAAAAATATATTCCGGTGTTTGGCTTGCATACGCAATCAAGTCGATATCTTGTCCGGTTAAACCGGTTTTAGCGAGTAGCTTTCGGGTGGCCTCGAAGGCCATGGTCAGTGAGTTTTCGTCCTCCTGATCAATTTTGTAACGTGACTCACGCCCGAGTGCTTTTAACAAACCACGAATATCGACCCCTCTGGCATCAAAATGTTCAATGTAAAAATCATTGTGCACCTTGGTTTCAGGGTGATACATATCGATATCTACAATACGAATTCCAGCCATCGTCATCCTCCTCTTAAGTGGAAAGGCAGAGCTGTCATTAAAGCATCATACAAATCAGGGAGCTACGCCGAAATAATTTCCAAATTGTCCAGCCCTACGGTCCGGCCAAGTCTGGCGAGCTGCATTTTCAGAATGGCATTGTTCTCCAAGGTTAACACCACTTTTTTGTATTCGTCCTTTTTAAACATGGCCAGGCATCCCTCCAGAAGAGGTACAATCTCGGGGGCAGTAACATTCAACTTTTTGCAGTCAATATCCAGGTTAAACTCCTTGGTGTTGATGGCAGATATCGTATCCTGATAAGCCGAGATCGAACGAAGACCATCCTCTTGAGAAAAAGAACCTTCCAATTCAATGTGCAACACCTTGTTTGAAGCATCCGTTTGTAGATTAAACTTTCCCATTGCGCGTTCTCTCTCCTTTGTAAAAAATGAGTGAAAACTATCCTCTATGGAATGAATGGAGCAGTCCAATAGCCCCTAAAGTGAGCGGTACCAGGTTGTAAGGCTGGAAGGATAATTTACCCATATTATAAAGGTAATAATGTAAAAAGATCAATAAAAAGGTCGAATAATGTATAAAAATGTAGAACGTTGAATTACTGGATTTCCTCAAGCGTGGCAAGCAATACATTAAATGCACTGATAATACGTGGAGCACCGACACACGGTGCCAGATGAAGCAATACTCCCTTAAGTTCATCAACGGTAATACCCACACTTAAGGCCATGGCATAATGCACACCAAGCTGTTCGAATTGTCCCTGTGTAATTAATGACGAAATAATGGCGACTTCTTTCCACTGATCTGTAATGGTTGTCCGCTGAAAAATATCACCATATGCCGTTCCCATTATAAATTCGGACAGTTCGGGAAAATGCTCCTTAATCGGAGCAAGTGCCTTCGCACCATATTCCCCGGAAAGCTTGGCAAAACGATCTAACCCTTGGGTCACTTGGTCACTCATGACTCGTACCTCCTAATCTAGATTGACAACCCGATGAGCCGTTGGTGGGATCTCGTCCCGGTCGGTCAACAGCTCGATGACAGCAACTTGATTTAATTCCAAAGCGGCTTCCAGTGCGCTTGAGAACTGCGGTAACGTTTCTGCACGGAAAGCCTTAGCTCCAAGAGACTCGGCAAACTTGACTGCATCCATGGGAACCTCGAAAAGTGTGCCATCGATGCGTCCCGTCGTTTTTTCCATGCCTTTCAAGGCCATATCCAGCTGTTTGTTGTTGACAACGATAAAAATAACAGGAAGATCCTTGCATACGGCTGTATTGATTTCTGTGCCCAGCATCATAAAACATCCATCTCCGGTGATACATACAACCGTTTCTTCAGGTGAAGCCGCTTTGGCACCAATAGCCATGCCGATGGCATTCCCCATGCAGGCAAAGTAGGCATCAAATATGAAACTGCCGGGTTTCTTCACTTTGTAACGCTGGACGGCATGAAAGCCGTGGCTTCCATCATCAACAAACAGTTTGTGGTCATAGGGAAGCAGTTCGCTCATCTGATCGAGTACGGCAGCAAGTGACAGATGCGGCAGATCTGGTAATGGAGTTTGATATTCAAAGGACTCGAAGGTACCTGTAGAAGCAGACGTAAGAGAAGATGGCAAGGTGCTGAGCAGATATTGCAGATTGTCTTTGATATCCCCTGTTATATGTAAGGTCTGAGATTGAAGGATTTTGCCTACGAAAGTTGGATCGGTATCGATTTGAATCAGCTGTGCCGGATGATTATGCGGCTTGAGATTACAGAGCGTCATATCACTCAGTCTGGAGCCGAGGACAATATACAGATCACTTTGATTCAACATCTCGTCCCCGTTTGGGAATCCGCCAACACCACAGGGGCCATGATATAAGGGGTGATCCCATGTTATCGCTCCTTTTCCCCCAGGAGTTGTCACGACTGGAATATTAAATGTTTCGGCTAATTGCTTTAGTTCCTCATGCGCCCCGGCACGAGTTACACCTTTACCTGCAATGATTAATGGGCGTTCTGCTTGATGCAGTAAAGGCAGGATTCGATTCAAACTTGAGATGCTGAGCAATGGCTCAGGTTCTGGAATAACAATACGACATATTGGAAGTTGCTCCGTTTGTACGTCAAAAGGCAGGCAGAGATGGACAGGACCTTTGTTTGGGCCAAGTGCAATAGAAAGGGCATGATTCAAGATGGTTCCGAAGTGATCTCCACGTTCGACCAGTTTGCTGAATAGTGTGGCAGGTCTGAACATTTCGGCCAGATCAGCCAAATACGAAGAGGAGTCCTGACACTGGGGGATGCCCAGTTCCTGAATAGATTGATGGCCGGTAAGAAATAAAACGGGAAGATTATTCGCTTTGGCATGGGCCGCTGCGGTGAGCAGATTAGTTCCTCCAGGGCCAGAGGTGGCGAAGGCTACGCCCAAACGGCCTGTCTGCAATGCATAACCCGATGCGGCAAAGCCTGAACTGGCTTCGTGACGACCTGGGATAAATTCCAAACCGTAATCTACCATTTTCAGAAGAGCGGGACAGATGGATTTTCCGATAATACCAAATACATGAGTGACACCCAGATTGCGTAGCGTTTCTGCTAAGTAGTCCGCAACAGTTCTCACGCGTGGACACCTCGTTTCAAAGTAGTAGGTTTTAAGAACCAGGCGGCTTATCCAATTGTGCATGTTGGTATTTGTCTAAGGTTGTAAGAAGAAGAATTACTTGGTACTAGAAATGGTATCTTTTTTTGTGGTTTTTTGTCAATCCTTTTCCTGATTCCAATGACCCGAGGCTATTTACCTATACATATTGACGCGATGAAGCGATATCGGGATAACGCAATGCATGATCAACGGTTCTAATCCACGATTTCTGCTATACTGAAATTGAATTGGAGGGAATGCAATGACATCATTGAAAATGGCTGTAATCGGCCTGGGTAAGATGGGTTTACATATGATTCATCAAGCGGAAAATACTCAAATGGATATCTCCGTTGAGATTACTGCGGTCTGTGATGCGAATGAGCAAAGCTTGCAGGAATTTGCAGCAACCCGTCCATCGGTGAAAACATATCGTGATTATAAACAGCTACTGGATGAACAGCAGATTGACCTCGTCTACATTGCTGTACCGCCGAAATATCATTATCCGGTGGTTATGGACGCTCTGGACCGTCGAATTCATGTGTTCTGTGAAAAGCCGCTCGCTAACAGTTTAGAAGAAGCGCGCAAAATGGTCGAAGCTGCTGAGCAAGCTGGTGTGGTTCACGCCGTTCATTTTTCGATGCCGCATGAGTCAGCTGTGTTGAAGTTGCAAGAGATGGTTAAACAACAGGCAGTGGGTGACATTCGCAAAATTGACCTGATTCTGCAGTTCCCGCAGTGGCCGCGCTCATGGCAGCAGAATGAATGGATCACAAGCCGGGATCAGGGAGGTTTTATCCTCGAAGTTGGCATTCACTGGATTCATATGATCCAGAATGTATTCGGGCGTCTACGTGTACTGAATGCTCAAGTAACTTATCCTGCCGATCAACCTGATGCTTGTGAACAGGAAGTGCAGGCTGTACTTGAAGTACAGGGTGGAACCAGGGTTCATCTGCAGGGGATTTCTCATTTTGCTGGCGAGGAGCGTGTGTCCATGGTTGTATATGGCACCGAGGGCACCATTGCGCTGGAAAATTGGGAGGAATTGATGAGTGGCAAGATCGGACAGCCGTTGTCCCCCGTGGAAGTGCTGGAATCTTCCAGCGAACTGCCTGTGTTGAAACATGTCATTGCCCGTATTCAGGAGAAACCGGGCAGGATTTATACGTTCCACGATGGGTACGAGGCGCAACAGGTGCTTGAAGCACTTCGGAACAGTAATTCATCTACAAATTAACCAATTTCACTCCGAAAGGAATTTTGCATATGACCAATATATCGGGTTTACGTAAACCGGAAGCGATGATTTTTGATATGGATGGCACGTTGTTTCAGACAGAGACCTTGCTTTTGCCAGCGTATCATCAGTTATTTGATACGTTGCGTGCAGAGGGGCATTTTGAAGGAGAAACCCCGCCGGAAGAGCGGATGCTCGGAAGTCTGGGCATGTTGCTTGAAGATATCTGGAAAGTTGTTATGCCTGAAGCATCCGAAGCAGCTCATCGTCGTGCCGATGAATTATTGTTGCAACTTGAGATCGAAGGACTCGATGGAGGCGACTCCAAACTGTATCCCGGTGTCAAAGAAACATTGACAGCACTGAAAGCCCAAGGCATTCGTCTGTTTGTTGCCAGCAATGGGCTTGAGGATTATGTCAAGGGGGTTGCGTTCGCACACGAGATCATGCCGCTATTTGAAGGGGTATATAGTGCAGGTCAGTACAAGACACCTTCCAAAATTAACTTGGTACAGATTTTGCTGCAGAAACATCGGATTCAGGATGCCTGGATGGTAGGTGATCGTTCTTCGGACGTCGAAGCGGGCAAAATGAATAACCAGACCGTTATCGGCTGTGCTTATGCCGGATTCGGCAGGGATGAAGAACTTGCCGGTTCCGATGCACTGATCTCAGATTTCACTGATTTGCTCCGTCTATATGAAGAAGCAGAATAAGTGTTTTAACACTGCATGATCACGGCAACACCCCTGACAAACTCAAAGCTACCTGGCCTCGGTAGGGTATGTCTGGTTATCAATAAACAGCACATGAGCAACAGCTTTATCAACGATTTACAGCTTTTTATCACATACCTGTATGGGCCTTTTTGCGCCTATGCAGGTTTTTTGCGTTTTCGCACGCAGTCACATTCTCCCCTGTAGAAAGTTGATTTCCCTATCCCGCATATGATGTAAATCCCTCTATACTTTCATTCAAAAGCTATAGGGGGTCTGATTCTGATGAAACCATCCAAACTGAACGCCTACATCTTCATCATCCCAAGTCTCTTTCTCACACTGGTATTCGGAATCTATCCGTTGTTATGGGCTCTGCGCTACATGTTCTATGATTATCAGGGCATCGGGAAGCCGATCTTCATCGGACTTGATAACTTTGCACGGATTATTCGTGATGGACAGTTCTGGGATTCGGTAAAAAATACGGGGATATATGCACTTGGTAAACTCGTCATCACCATTCCGCTATCTCTGATTCTGGCGATTATCCTGAATCGCAAGTGGCGTGGCCGCTCTTTGTTCAGAGCGGTTTTCTATCTTCCAACCATTTTTAGTGCATCTGTCATGGCGATTGTTTTTTTCATCATTTTCAATTCATATAACGGCATTCTGAATCAGCTGCTGATGAAGTATCACATCATATCCTCGCCAATTGGTTGGCTGGATGCGAATCATGCGATGCTGACAACGATCATTATTGCGATCTGGGGTGCTGTCGGAAACTATATGTTGTTGTTCATTGCGGGTCTGCAAAGCATTCCGGAGGAGCTGTATGAGGCAGCATCACTGGATGGAGCAAGCGAATTCCAAAAATTACGCAATGTAACGATTCCGCTACTCGGACCAGTAATGCAGATGATCATTATGCTAGCGATCACGACAGCACTTAAGGGGTACGAGAGCATTATGGTCTTAACCGAGGGTGGGCCCTATGGCAAAACGGAGGTTATGTATCTGTACCTGTTCAAACTGTTGTTCCCTGTTTCGGCGGACACACAATCTTTGCAACAGCTTGGTTACGGAAGTGCAGTTGGATTCACAACAGCTCTTATTGTAGGGGCAGTGACGCTCATTTACTTCCAGATTTCCAAAAAGCTTAATGATGTCTACTAATCATGATTAGGAGGGAACGATGATGACTCAAACCGTGCTTGCACCTGCATCTTCGAATTCAAGCTCATTCCGCTGGACTCGCTGGACGAAGCGAACCATTCTCTTTATATTTTTGCTGATCATTGCGATCTTGTCCCTGTTCCCAATCATCCTCGTGTTACTAGGATCGTTCAAAACCAACCAGGAACTTACCGGAGGAGCAACAATCTGGCCGAAGATATGGCAGTTCACGAACTACAGCCAGGCTTGGAAGACGGCGAATTTTTCCGGATTTACGATTAACAGCATCTTTGTAAGTATCGCCACAACGGTAGGAACATTGCTTGTATCGTCCATGGCAGCGTATGCGGTGGATCGGGTGAATTTTAAAGGCAAAAAAGCGTATACCCTGCTCATGGCATCCACACTGTTTATTTCGATCGGTGCTGTGGTACTTAGACCACAGTTTGATCTCATGGTCAAGCTGGATCTGAATAATTCGCTGTGGGGTGTCATCATCATATTAATCAGTGCCCATGCGGCAACCTATTTTATTCTCGTTGGGTTCTTTAAGAGTATCCCCCGTGAATTGGATGAGGCTGCGATGATTGATGGCTGTAACTTCTTTACCACATACTGGCGGATTATTCTACCACTCTTGCGTCCGGGTCTGGCTGTTGCGGGACTAGGTGTTTTCCAGAACTCATGGAATGAATATATTCTCCCGTTCGTATTCACGATGAGCAATCCCAAGTTGCAAACCTTGCCGGTTGGTCTGGCGAACCTTCGCTACGGCATCGGGGCTGCAGCTGAGGTGCAATTAATGATGGCTGGAGCTTGTCTGTCCATTTTGCCACTGCTCGTTGTATACATTTTTGCAAATAAATCATTCATGCAAGTTACGCTGGGGGCTGTCAAAGGTTAGGGCGGTAAAGCTGAGGAAGAGATTTCGGGGAACGGTATTCCGTGCAGATTCCGCTGTGCTATACTCTTTTTAATTACAGCGGACAGGGCCAGCCCTTGTTCAAGGAGCGACCGCCTTTGAAGTCAACTTTCTACAAAATGTCTCTGAAAAAACGGATACAGCTCATCTACATTTTTCTCGTTGTTTTGTGTATCAGTGTGACGGGCATTTTCTCTTATCTCTTCGCTGCCAAAAGCATAGAGCGGAACGCGCTTGAATTAAAGAAGAGCATTCTGAACAAGTCCGTACAGGTTATGGACGAGCATCTGCGTCATATCGTCGTTTCATCTTATTCGTTCATGCTGAGTGACACGTTCACACAGGTGATGAAGGATGTGCGCAATCACAATGATGGGCGTTATTATCAGAATCTCTCTCTGCTTCAGACCACATTTGCCCAGTTGAAGCTGGTAGAGCCGCTGATTGATACCGCATATTTGAAGACACCGATCGGCAATTTTTTCTCGACAAAAGACTTCCCGAATCAAAGCAATGCGTTTGACAAGGAATATGGAGAAGTTGTCAAACGGCCCGGCTGGAATACGATGTGGTTTGGTTCACATCCCAGCGAATTATTCCAATCCCGGGGTAATGTGCTGTCACTGTTGCTTAAACCGATTGTGATCGATAACCATACCTTTTCGGAGGTATACATGGTCGTTAACATGAGGGAAGCAGCCATGCGAGATATTTTAAATCAGGATCTGATGAACAGTCAGGTACAATTGTTTTTACTTCATAAAAATGGAAGTGAGGTCATTCGTCCGGGAGCAGGCACTTTTGATCTGGTAACAGAGCCTGGATTTGCACAACGATTAGATCGCGGGTCAGGTGATTTCACGTATACCAACGGACAGGGACAAGATATGTTGGTGAATTACTCGGCTCTATCGATGAATGAGGACTGGGTTATGGTCAGTGTTCAGTCCAAGGCCGATTTATTATCTCCACTGAAGAAGATTCGCTGGCTGGTCATCCTGATTATGCTGTTCTGCATCCTGCTGGCGCTCGCGTTGTCCGACCTGTTATCCTCTGCGCTGCTGAAACCGCTGAACAAATTGCGGCGGCTCATGGTCGAGGTGGAGTACAACGACTTGGACGTACGCTTTCGCAGCAAATATGACGATGAGGTCAGTGCCGTAGGACATCGATTTAATCGGATGCTCGATCAGATTCAGGTTTTGTTTGAAGAGGTGCGAGCAACGGAACAGGATAAGCGGCGGCTGGAAGTGAAGGCGCTTCAAGCTCAGGTTGATCCTCATTTTCTATACAATACGTTAAATACGATGTTCTGGAAAAGCGAGAGTGGGGAGAAGAAGGATGTCAGCGCCATGATTGTCTCTCTTTCTCTGCTGTTCAGACTCGGGTTAAATGATGGAAAAGACATGACCACCGTAGAGCAGGAGATCAAACACGTCGAGCAGTATATGCAGTTACAGCAGCAATGTTACGAAGACTTGTTTGAATACCGGATTGAGGCAGAGGAATCTTGCAAAGGAATCGAAATTCTAAAAATTTTGCTTCAGCCTCTGGTGGAAAATTCGATCCTGCATGGTTTTAATGATAAGGAAGATTTAGGACGCATTCTGATCCGGATTCATCGTCTTGAAGATACACTCCGTTTGGAGGTCACGGACAATGGATGCGGCATGGATGTAGCGAAAATGAATGCGGAAGAAACAATAGAGGGGAACCGGAAAGGTTATGCTATATCCAATCTGGTTGATCGATTAAATCTACAGTACGGTGAGCAAGCTTCGCTTGTGTTCCGTAGTGAAATAAACGTGGGGACTACGGTAGTCATTACCATTCCGATTAGCTAGGAGGGAGCGTACGTATGGAGCAACTGACGATGTGTGTTATGGATGATATTCAGGCTGTGGTCAAGGGCATCGTTTCCACCATTCCGTGGGAGGATCATGAGGTGCGGATTGTTGGCACAGCGAACAATGGAGAGCAAGGCTGGTCGCTTCTGATTGAACAGCAGCCGGACATTGTCATTACGGATATCAAAATGCCTCGGCTCAGCGGACTCGAACTCATGAAGCGGGCAATGGATGCTGGACTGCGCTCCAAGTTTATTTTTATTAGCGGATACTCCGATTTTCAATACGCCCAGGAAGCGATCAAGCTCGGAGCCTTCGATTATCTGCTCAAACCGTTTACGCCTGAGGAGATTTTGGGTGCGGTGCTAAAAGTGAGACAGGTTATCGAGAGTGAACAAGCGAAGTCGCAGCAACTTCAAAAGCTGAAACAGAAAGCGGTTAGCAGCAGTGAGTACGAACGTCACAGTTATCTTCTGGGTCTGCTTCGGCATGAGATTGGCGGATTTCTGAATGAAAGCCGGTGGGACGAGCTTGATATTGAGCTGGATTCCTCCAACCTCAACGTTATGGTCATTGAGGTTGATGGCTATACACGCTATGGATCGACGATGCATCTGGATGCAGAGATCGTTCCGTTTGCGGTTCAGAATATCGTCAGCGAGACATTGAATCGGTATACGAGAAGCATTGTATTACGTGAGAATCGTTACCGGCTGGCGGCTATATTTAATTCTTCCGAACATATTGATTTATCCGATCTTATGGAGCAATGCCGCCACAATGTGGAGCAATATAGCAAAAAGACTATATCCATTGGAGTCGGAACGATCGCTCGCAGACCACAAGAAATCTGGATATCTTATGCCAATGCGGACAAGGCGATATCTTATCGTTTTTACAGTGAAGGAAACTGCATCTTCCAGTATGCAGAACTGGAGAATCAGGATGTGGTTGCTCCCGTCTATCCTTTGGAAAAGGAAAAGGAGCTATTTTACGCATTGAAATGTGGCAATGAAAGCTCTTGTCACCGAATTATCGATGATATTTTGGAAGTCTGGCAGAACGCCAAAGGTTTTCCCGAACCACTGACGATGATCCGTCTGTTGTCAGGACTCGCATTTGCGATCTACCGGGCGTTCTGTGATGAGATCACAGAAGAAGAACGGCTTCGTCTGGAAGCAGACTTGACCGTGCTTGAAGCGATGCGGTCGTTGACGTTTGAGGGCTGGGGAGCTTACATCAAGCATTTCAGCAGTATGGGATGCGAGATCATGGATAAGAAAAGGCTTACGGATGTTAAACAGGCGATCAGTAAATCCCAAGAGTTTATTAGCATGAATCTGTCCGAAAATCTCACATTGCAGACTTGTGCCCAGTCGGTTCACTTAAGTCCAAGTTATTTTGCGAATGCGTTCAAGAAGGAAACGGGTATGACGCTTATTCAATATATTACGAAGTTAAGAATGGAAAAGGCGAAGGAACTGCTGGTTGCGGGTGTACAGGTACAGGAAATATGCCAGATGCTGGGGTATGAGGACAGACCGTATTTCAGTGGCCTTTTCAAAAAGTATTGTGGCATGACCCCTACACATTTTCGGCAGATGTATGAGAACGGCTAAGACAGAGATCGTCATTTTTCCCACCTTGCATAGTCAGAATGTCCCTCACTTCGACAGAAGTGGAACGTTTATCATTACGTTAACGGGGAACCAAACAGGTTGTCCAGACAAGCATAAGGGGGCATTTCAATGGTTAAGAAGTGGATGATGACTACACTAAGTGCTGTGCTTGCATTAACGGTAGCTGGTTGTTCGACAGACAGTGGAACGACAAAGGGCAGCGGGGCTGCTGCTGGCGGCGGAGAACAGAGTAGTGGCAAAACGAAAGTGGTCTATTGGACTCCGGATCGACACGATGCTGATTTTATGAAATCCAAGATCGAGCAGTTCAACCAGACCAACAAAGACAACATTGAAGTAGAAATGACCGTCATGGGTGATAATTATCCGCAGGCCGTTGATATCGCATTTGCGAGTAAACAAGCTCCTGATGTGTTTCAAATCGACGATTTCCAAACGTATTATCAAAAGGGGTACCTTGCTCCAATCGACGGATATATGAGCGATGCCATGAAGGCAACGTTCAAGGACAGCCTGATCGAAAATAAAAATACGATTGATGGAAAAGTCTATACCCTTCCGAATACAGGCCAGATCTGGAGACTGGTGTACAATAAAGATATTTTCCAAAAAGCAGGCATTGCTTCTCCGCCTAAAACCATTGCTGAGATGGTAGCAGACGCAAAGAAAATTACCGAAGCAGGTAAAAGTGAAGGCATCTATGGCTTCGCCAGCCCATTCAAAAGTGGTAGCGGTTTCTGGAGAGCGGCGAACACCATTGCCGGTGCAAGCACGAACGAAGGTATCGACGGCTTTAACTACAAGACAGGTCAGTTTGACTTCAACATGTACAAGTCGATTGCCCAGGCACTTCGTCAGATGAATCAAGATGGCAGCATGCTTCCGGGTGTGGAAAGCTTGGATATTGATCCACTGAGAGCACAATTTGCACAAGGCAAAATCGGGATGTACATCAATCACTCCGGTGAGCCAGGCGTCTACAAAGATCAATTCCCGACCAAAGAAAATTGGGGTGCCGCTCCTGTTCCAACAGACGATGGTACGATTAAAGGGGCTTCGCAAGTCATTGGTGGTTCCTATATCGGCATCAATGCGGACTCGAAAAACAAAGAAGCAGCTTGGAAGTTCATGGAGTACGTATACAGCACGGATTTGCAAAGCGAGTATTATGAAAAAGGATACGGTATCTCTCTGATTCCTGCTGTACTCAGCTCCGATAAAAAACCTAGCATTCCAGGTATCGAAGGTTTCTTACCTAAGAAGTATGACGCGATCTTCCCTGCCAATCCAAGTGTGATTACAGAGAGCTCGCTGGAAGGTATGAAATGGGCTGAAGCTTTCTCCGCTTACGTATTCACTGGTGGTGATCTGGATGGCGTAATCAAGGATCTGAACACACGGTATAATGCAGCACTTGAGAAAAGCAAAGCGGCAGGCCTGACTAAAATTGCGGCAGATCCATCGTTTGATTCATCCAAGCTTCAAGGTAAACTGTCCAAAGAAGAGTAAAATCTAAACATGGCGGCCGTTGTATTCATACTTCGGTCGCTTCACTTTACTGAAACTTTCAAAATTATCTTGCCTTGGAGAGGGGAATATCCAATGATTATTGACCAGAATTCCGTAAAACCACATATCATTAACGAAACAAGTTCACGCAAAATTTTGGGGATGGGTGGAACACTCATGATGGTCGAAGTTACCTTTGCCAAAGGTGGGATCGGCGAAGTTCACTCCCATGATGCGCACGAGCAAGTCAGTTATATTGTAAAGGGTAGCTTTGAGGTTCAAGTAGGCGAAGAGACCAAGGTTCTCCAAGCGGGAGACAGCTTCTATGCAGGCTTGAATGTGCCGCACGGGGTAAAAGCGCTGGAAGATGCGATTATACTGGATGTGTTTACGCCATTCCGTCAGGATTTTCTTGAGGCAGACCAATGAGTGATTTTTACCTTTCAGCAGACGAACTGCAGCAGGCAGCGCTATATTACCAGGAGCATTTTCCAGAGGAAGCCCGCAATTCAGTGACGATTGCCAACCGTGCTATTCTGAACGAATTTATTGTGCCATATACGAATGATCTAACCAACTGGATTCCACTGGGGACGCCGGTGGACTGGCTTCACAATCCGACCAATGATCTGGAGTTCACGTGGGGCATTAACAGGCACTGGCATATGCTTGATTTGGGTAAAGCTTATCTGATGAAAGGCAACCCGTTATATGTGACTACCTTTATCGATCACTATCGTACGTGGCGAGAACAGAATCCTGTGCCTATTCATCTGCCATATGATGAAGCTGTTTTTTTTCAGAAACCAGGTCCTTGGCGTTTGCTTGAAACAGGTCTGCGTGTGCAATCCTGGATTGCCGCGTACAAATATATGGAATCCAGTCGGCAATTGGACGATGCCTTTCGGGCCGAATTTCTGCAAGGGCTGGAGGAGCATGCGGAATTCCTGACGCATTATCTCGGCAGTACGGAAATTAATCATGCCATTATGCATATGCAGGGTTTGTTTATGATTGCGGCTTTTTACAAGGAGCATCCACGCAGTCCATTCTGGCGTCAAGTGGCTACCGAACGGCTGGAGCTGTGTCTGCTGCATCAGTTGAATGAAGAGGGAATCCAGGTCGAATTGAACACCCACTATCATAACGCGAGTATTGAGATGTTTGGTACACCGTATCTGCTGGCAGGTATTTCGGGACATCCGTTCTCGGCGTGGTATGGGGAATGTTTACGGAATATGGCCGCGTTCACCGAAGCGATGATCAGACCGGATCATCAATCGACGGGCATTGGAGATTCGGACTGGCTTAGTGATGGACGACAACGGTTGACACTGTTAGGTGCAATTCTGGGAGACGAGGATCTCATGGCTCGCGGAACCGACAGTTCAGAATGCCTATGGCTGGTGGGTGTGGCAAAATACGAGCAGTGTGTCAGGCTGCAGGCTGGTGCATCCCGTTCATTGACAAGCCGTACATTTCCCCAAACCGGATATTATGTGATGCGGGATGAGAAGCAATATTTGTTCTTTGATGCAGCTCCGATGGGTGGTGCTCACGGTCATGCGGATGCTTTGAACATCGAATGGATGTGGAATAACCGGCTGTTCTTTACGGATACGGGACGTTATACGTATGAAGAAGGGCAGTGGCGTCATTATTTCAAAAGCACGCGGGCACATAATACGATTACCATAGACGGGACAGATCAGACACCTTATGTATCCACTCAGCAATGGGGTGAGCCTGAGGCGGAAGCGACAACACATCGCTATGAGAGCCAAGCCAACTATCACTTTATGGATGCTTCACAAGATGGATATACACACCTTCCCGATCCGGTTAGCCATCGTCGGTGGGTGCTTGCAGGCAAAAGCGTACCTCTGCTTCTGGTGGTGGACTGGCTGGATGGTAAAAAAAAACACACGTTGGAGCAACGGTTCCATTTGCATCCGGATGCACTGCTTGTATTGCGCAAGGAAGATCAAGCGAAACAGCGAGCAGGCATTCGATTTGACGATTCTTCCACTAAGCTGTGCATTAAATTTTTGATGGCGGGGGATGGCAGCGAAACGTTTGAGTTGACAGAACAGGTGGGCTGGGTATCTGAAATCTACGGCTCGAAATCGGAAACGGCTGTTATTCAAGGCAAAGCTGAATTTTCTGGCAAAGTGGGCGTTGTGGCCATAGGCCTACCGGCTGACGAATCAGAAGAAGCTGTGAAAGTGACAGGATGTGCACTGGAGCCGGAACAAATGAGGTTCACGCTAGATTACGAGTACCGCGGTCAGGAAGCCCGGATTGTGATCGACGAACATCAGGTGGACTGGAAGTAGTTAGAACCTGTTTGCATATGCTGAAATTTATAAAATGATAAGCTCCATGCTTACAGCTAGATAGGATGGATGGTGTGGAACCGTAAAAGGATTGCAGGCTCAGCTTATTACTGAACCTGCAATCCTTTTTACTTTGCCCAGCCTAGGGTTACGATGTATGATCAGCGATTTGGTTTATTTCACTCTCCGGCCTCGCTTCAGCCTCGTTGCTTTAGAAGTAACGGGCCTGGGAGAGGGAGGTTTTTTAACCGTTTGAGCAGGACGGTTACGGTATACCCATAAAGCATATTCCAGCGGCTGTGTGATCGCTTTATAATAAATGCTTCGTTCACCAATTCGGGCAAAGACTTCACGGGCAGGTTTGGGGTTGACCTCAAGCAGGTAGATCTGCCCACTTTTGTCTATCGCCAAATCCAGTGCAAGCTCACATAGATCGCCATACGTATCCTCAAGGAACGAAGCTACATCAATGCCAAATTTTGCTGCCGTTGCTGTCACTTCTTCTCGCAGTTCTTCTTCGGGAATCCATTGTTTCATCAAACGCTGCATGGCTATGGCCTGCCCGCCTCCATGAAGGTTCGAGGTTACACTTTTCTCAGCGCCCATTCGTCCTGCGCATCCTGTGAGTTCCCATTCGCCTTCTCCATTTTTCTGAACCAGCATACGGTAGTCATGTACCCTGCCGTTAGGAAGCTGGAGCTGAATCCCTTTTTGCACCAGATATTTATCTTTCATGTTCCAGTGCTGGAGCAGGGGGCCGAGCCTGGATAGATGAACCTTACGCGGTGTAATAATGCGGCGTTTCTGATCGCGGCCTTGAACGAGCACTGTACTGGGTTCCTTGCTGCTACGTTCTATGCGCAAAATGCCGCGTCCGCCTGTGCCGTTGATCGGTTTCAGATAGATCAGCGGGGACACCTTGAGCATTCGGTTTACATCGGACATGTCCTGAAATAAAATCGTTTCCGGCAAATGCTGCCGGAAGGCGGATTGCTCGGACAGGGTTTGATGAATGGTCCATTTATTGCGTAAAGGTCGATTCAGAAAGAGCAGATGTCCGTATTTTTCACGAAAGGCAAGGAGCTGCTGGAAACGATGGTTTCGCTGAATGCGACACCGATCAAAAATCAGATCCGGGAATGCGCGCCATTCCCTGGACCAGCCATTCTTTTCGTCATACACCATCGCTTCGATCTGCCTGCCGCCGGAATGGACATCAGCAGGTGTGAATACATAAATATCAAGTCCCCGTTTGCGCCCCTCCAGAATCATTCGGCGGTAGATGCTTCGTTCTTCCAGAGCGCGGTGTTCATTCAGATACAATGTCATAATGCCCAGAACAGGTGAGGACACAAACAATCACCTTCTTTGTATGCAGTATTCCTGCCATTCATCGTACAGACTGACGGGCAAGATAGGCGCTGTACTGGAAAATGCGTTCCAGAGAACGCCGCCTGATCTGTGGTTCATCAAATTTCATCGGTTTTGCATTGGCTTCAAAAAACCAGATCTCCCCCAGATCATCCACGCCAAGATCCATCGACATTTCACCAAGTGTATGTCCCGAACCGCGCTCAACCTGCCTGGCAATCATTAAGGAGGTAGACTTTACCCGTTTCATTAGAGCTGTAGTCATTTCTTCCCCAAATAGCTCGGTGAGTAGCTTTTCCGGGTCTTCTACACTTCCGCCTCGAGGCACGTGAGTTGTAATGCTGCGTGAGCCTGCCAGTCGTGCACCGATGCCAGTCACACTCCATTGCCCTTTGCCATTTTTCTGCACAAGCACACGAAGGTCGAAAGGTCGTTTGTGAGAAGAAGCGAGCTCGATGCCTTGTTGCATGATATAGGGCGTATGTCCGGTTTCTTTGCGAATTCGGGCCCATAACTTGGATAACGTGGCTGCCTTGTATGTCATACTTTTTCGAGTGTTCTGTATTTTAAGTCGGTAAGGCAGCTTTTCTTTTTCTTGAAATTTGAGCATCATGATGCCTTTGCCAGCTTTGCCGCTCTCCGGTTTCAGGTACAAATAAGGATAGGTGCGAAGTACCGTACCCAGTGAAGATGCGCTGCGCATCCGCCGGGTATGAGGAATCAATTGCTGCGTAGACTTGGATTTTTTGAGCCATTCAAACAGATTCCATTTATTGAAAAAATACGGGTTATACAATTCAATACCGGATTGCAGACATTCTTCAATTTTACGTTGAACCGAGGGTTTGCGTTCATCTTCCCGGTTAGGAATACGGTTATAGAGCACATGAGGGAGAGGGAACGGCTTTGAAGTCCATTTGCCGCTCCCTTTGTTGTACGTATATCCTTTCACGGTAGGTCCAGTCATATTAAGATCGCGGACTGTCACGATATAAACGACGTAGCCCATGCTTTCACCTGTTTGCAAAATATCCTGAAAATTTTGATGATTTCCTCTGAACATACGCTGTTGATCATGCATGGTGAGTACAGCGATCACAGGTTTGAAATCATCATGAAGGCTCATCAAATGCTGTCCTTCTTCCGGAATTTGCTCAAATACAGGCAGTGCTCCAAAATGTGTTCCACCGACGATTTGCCCTCCACCCGGAGTGAAGGGTGACGGAAGATGGAGCGCCCGGGTTTGGCGTTCGCTTCGAACATCCATACATGTTCCTCCTGATCAATGCCCAGATCAAAGCCAATCTCACCAATCAGATGCTGGTGCTGGGATTCAATCGCCTGGGCCAGTGTAATAGCGACGGATTTCGCCTGTTGCAGAACCTCGCCCGCACGTTCCCCGAAATTGCGACTGAGCGCCTGTTCAGGGGTCATTAGAGAGCCGCCATTTTTGATGTGAGTTGTTACACTTCCGCGTCCGGCTTTTTTGGCACCGATGCCAACAACAACCCACTGATTGTTCCCGTTCTTATGCATGTGGAAACGAAAGTCAATAGGGCATTCGTCAATCTCAATCAGCCGTATTCCCTGTTGAACGACGTAGCCGCGTAACTGCTTGCCATGTCTGCCTTGAAGCATGCGCATCAGGCTATTAAATGAACCAAAGCGCAACAGGGCGTTACCCCCTTTTTTGCGATAACGTGCAAAATATCCACGTTTAGGTGAGTAGGTTAAGCGGTAGATCCCGTTGCCAAGGCTGCCGGCGGTGGGTTTGTAATAAACGAACTGATGCCGCTCAAGCATTTCCCTCATCTGGTCAATTGTAGGATTGGTGATGGATTCCGGGATATAACGTCCTGCGGTGGGTTCGTTCTCCAGCAACTTGTAAATATCCGACTTATTGAAGAAGCTCCAGTTGAAAAAAGGAATTTTGCGGCGGATGAATCGTTCCCGAAGCTGATTGATCGCTGGCGAAAAGTCGGAGCGGCGGCTCGGCAAACGATTGTAAACCACATCGGGCAGTGGCACCGTCCTGCGGAAGAAGCTTCCGCTCTCATTGAGGAAGTACCCGGTAACGGTCTCGTTCTGCCAGTTGATATCTCGCGGAGTGAAGGCATAAATATATGATTTACGGCTTCCTTCACGGAGCAACTGCTTGATGAAACCGGTACGTGAGCCGAACGGATTCGAGCTTGAAGAAGAACCGTCGGACAGCACCCCGATGAGCGGTCCCAGCTGCACTTCATCATTCTGGAGGTTGCGAAGATAAATGCTGCCACGTTTGGGAACGTTCATTAAGTTGCGGATGCCTGATGCCAGATACAGATGTTTCCCCGCTTTGCGAATCGGTTTGATGGTGGCTGGCACGCGATCACGCCCGAACCGCAGATGTATCGTTTTTTTGCCGGACAGATTAAGGCTTTTCATTAAAGCATTAGATACGTACACCACTTTTTCGGGTTTTTGGGTGAAATGCAGATTGCAAAAGGTCAAACTCATGATTTATCCTCCTATCCTGAAAAAGATCCTTGTGCTCCATGGCAAGCAGGCATTACAGGCCTCAGCTACCTGGAATCGGGATGCGTTTCAGGCCAGCTTTGCTGGATGAATTCGGCATTTTCATTGGACGTGAGACGTCCGCGAGAACATGTTGTTGCAGCAGATAACGGGCATAAGCAAGTGGTTGTGTATACGTCAGGGCATGCATGTGTTTGTCATCTGATTCCGCAAATGAGGCGCGGCCTGGTTTTGAATTTACTTCAATCAACCACAGCCTGCCATCTACATCAGCTCCAAAATCAAGACCAAGTTCCGCGAGTCGGCCGAAACGGCTCTCCAGCGTCGAAGGAATGAGAGAGGCAGCATGTTTGATCTGTAGCAACAACGATGAAGATTTGTCTTTGCCATATCGCTCTGTAAGGTATGCATCAGCAGGATAAGCGTTACCCCCGCCGTGAAGATTCGAGGTCAGAGAGCCTTCAGCTCCTTCCCGAATCATACAACCCGTCAGCGTCCAGCGCCCTTGCCCGTTTTTTTGTACCAGTGCCCTTATATCAAATGCTCTTCCGTGATGGCTAAGCTCCAGATAAGGCTGCACAATCATGTTTTGTACAGCCTGATGTGATTCCAGCCAGGAAGATACATCCGTTGCTTGATAAAATGACTTGACATAGTGTTCGTTGCCTCTATTACGACCCTCCACAATCCAGGGGAATGGCAATTCTCCTGTGGATAAGCGGAAGGTGTTTTTGCCATGAGTTCCTGAGGCGGGTTTGAAAAATAAACCTTTGGGCCAGCGGGCAAGCCATATTTCCCAGGGAATAGTCGACCTAACCCGAGTGGTTGGAGCAAGTAGTCCTCGAAGGGTGGTTGACTTCGATAGAGCACGATGAACTTCCCATTTGCCAGGAAGTGCACTTGACCAAGAACGCTGACGAAGACTGGAGGTATGAGGTAGATATTGTTCCAACTGCTGCCTGGTATTTCTGGAAAGTGGATTCAGGCATCGGTTCATCACCAGATCGATCATAGGCATACGAATAGCTTTCCATTTCTTTTGATGATAAGTGTATGCTCTCTGAAGAATGCCTTCGGTATATTGGGCAGGAATCGGGATGACGATAATTCGTAACCCGTACCTGAAACTTTCCACGCAAAGCCTGCGGCAGAAGCGTTCATCTGCAAAAGGAGGTGAGCCTTCTGCTTCACGGACGAGTATAGCCATGGTATTGTTTTGCGGCGATGTAAACATGTTGCTGCACCTCCTTCATGAGATCAAACTTCAGAATCCGGCAAGATATGTGGAGTATTCAAGCATGGCTTTGACCGACGGGCGGATTTTGCTCTCGCTCAGCGGGGTATTATCGTTTTTGGATGGTTTCGAATTCACCTCAAGTAGCCATACGCGTCCACTTGTATCTAGCGCGAGATCGATACCTAGCTCACCAAAATGGGCGGGGATCGCACTCTCAATCCCTTTGGCGATATCGAGTGCTGCTGTATGCAGTCCGGCATAGGCCGAGGCTTTGGCAGAACTGGACAGCTGCGTTTTGGCTACGGCTTCTTTGACGGTACTGAGGCTTCCGCCTCTCGCCAGATTGGAGACGTAATGACTGCCCCCTGCAATACGGGCAACGATGGAAGTTACACTCCACTTTCCTGTCTTGTTTTTCTGTACGAGTGCGCGGAAATCAACAGGCCTGCCGCTGTTGTCAATCAAGGTCAGTCCCTGCTGAATCTGATAACGCGTTGTTTTCATTTTTCCGGACATACTGGCATAGAGTTTATCCAGAGAAGCATAAGATTGTTTGCGGGTACCTCCGACACTTGTCGCCAGAGTTAGATATCCTCCTTCTGGCTGACGGGAGACCCGGATAATGCCTTTGCCCAGTGAACCACGAACCGGCTTCAGAAAGATGACCGGATAACGTTGGCACATTGCTTTGAGAGTCGCTGATGTTTTGAGTAAATGGGACTCGGGCAGCACCCGTTTGAGTGTCGGAATCGACTTAAGTGCGTCAAACACCTCATTTTTGTCCAAGAACTTTTCGTTAAAGGTGTGTGTACCGTATAGCGATTTTACTTCTTTCATAAAATGCTGTACGCTAGGTTTGTTCTCGAGTTTGCGGGACGTCAGCCGGTTATTGACCACATCTGCCACAGGCAGAACGGTCTTTTTCCAGCCGTCATCATATACCCAGCCTTGCATGTAACCAGTTACTGCTCCGATGTCCTCCGGTGTGAAAAAGGATACATAGGCGCCCTGCTTTCGGCAGGCATGCACTAATTCCTGGCAGAACATCGTAATCGAGCCAAAGGGCCGATCAGGTTGATCGGGGTAATCCTGGCTGACCATAACGCTGATGTAGGGTCCCAGGCGAAGCGTATGGCTGGAAGCACGGTAAGATACCCTCAGGACTGAACGGGGTACAAGGCCGGTTTTGCTGGCTACCGTCTGATTGAGTCTTAATCCGTCATACCGGGGAACCGGAATAACTGTAACTTCACGGCGGTACGAACCGAATTGCAGTTGAAGAGGTCTTCCCGAAGGAATCTTGAGTGCTTTGAGAACCCCTTCGCCCAGCATGATGACGTCGTCCTGCAGGATGCCCGAGCCGGTAACCTGTATCGTTACTTTTTTAGTGGACATCACGGATCTCCTTCCGGGCGGCAGCTTGATGTCTGATCTTGAAGTTGAACGGCATCTGAACATGGCATGTGCTTCATCATATGAGGACATATACCCCTTGGTGATTGACCCAGCCGGATTTAAATGTGTTTGATTTGGGGCGTTTTTGGGCGGCCTGATCCAGAACCTTTATTTGAGAGCATAGAATGCGTGTTCTTACACGGATGAACAACCAATTTAGAGGAGGAATTATAATGAATATTTATGACAAAGCCAATGATTTGGCAAAAGCACTAAGAGAAAGTAGCGAGGTTGAGGAGATTACCTCTGCGATGAAATTGATTGAAGCTGATCCAGAGGCTAAAGCGATGCTGGACAACTTCCGTAACCAACAGATGGAATTGCAACAACGCATGATGAGTGGAGATATGCCAGCACCGGATGAGATGGAAAAGATGGAGAAACTCTTTGAAGTATTGAGTCTGAACCTGAACATCCGCCGCCTGTTTGATGCAGAGCGTCGCCTTAGTGTAATTATCGAGGATGTAAACAAAATTATTGCAGACAGCCTCGCTCATCTGTACGGCGGAGCAGAAGCTTAAGCTATAAGCTATAAGCTATAAGCTCAATAAGATACACTTGTCTGTTTTTTTCTCTGATCCTCTCATATTCCCTCTGAACCGTTCATAGACTAGCTATATATGGAACGAAGGAGCTGTGAATAGTGAAGAGGTTGAAAAAAACAAAACATGTCATCTATCTGCTGATTGCATTGTCAATGCTGGTTATCGCGCTTCCGCGCATTTCCTTTGCTGGCGGAATGGACTGGGTTAATATTTTCGGTATCGTGTGGGTGCTGTTCTCGCTGTTAATTGTAGGCGCACACCTGCATTTCATTCTTGGCGTAGATGAGGAGAAGAAACGTGCGCTGGAGGCTGTACGCCGGGCGAAGTTACGGCAGTGGGAGATGAAACTGCTGGACAAGCAGGAGCGTAGCGAATCCGTATAAATGAGTTTTAGATAGACCGGAATCCTGAAGTGTGTGGGGTTTCGGTCTTATTTGTGTTTTCAAGCAAAGTATATAGGATCAGACCATGCAGGATAACATTGAGAAGTTTTTTGCAGGTCAGGACTCTATGTCAGATGGGGGTTATTTTCCTAAGGTCGTGTTATAATAGATACAGTATAGTACAGATGCAACCTCGGGGGTGGTACAGTTGGACGGACAAGAAGAAAACGTCACGAAGCATGAACAGCTTCTACAGCATATTGAACAATTGAAGGTGGGCAGCAAAATCTCGGTGCGCGGGCTTGCACGTGAACTGGGGGTAAGTGAGGGAACCGCTTATCGTGCCGTTAAAGAGGCGGAGAACTTCGGACTGGTCGTGACGAAAGAGAGAATCGGAACGGTGCGGATCGAAAAAAGACCTCGGGGCATGTCGGAGCAACTGACCTTTGCCGACGTGGTCACGATTGTGGAGGGGCATGTGCTTGGAGGTAATGAAGGACTAGCCAAGCCATTGCACAAGTATGTGATTGGTGCGATGAAGGAGCAGGCGATGGCGCGGTACATCGATGCTGGCAGTCTGCTTATTGTCGGTAACAGGGAAGATGCTCATTCTTTGGCATTGGAACAAGGAGCTGGCGTATTGATTACGGGTGGCTTTGGTACAAGCAGGGATGTAAGAATTATGGCAGATGAACTGGGATTGCCGATTATCTCCTCCAGACATGATACCTTTACCGTGGCCTCTATGATTAACCGTGCGATCTTTGACAGGCTGATCAAGAAAAAAATCATGCTGGTGGAGGATATTATCGGCCAGAAACCACGTCTGCAAGTGCTCAAAGTAACGAGTTCGGCCGCGGATTTCCATTCGCTGGTGTCTGAGACAGGGGAGCACCGCTTTCCGGTTGTAGATGAATGGAACCGGGTCATCGGTATTGTGAGTCTGAAGGATGTCAGTGAACTGCAACCGGATCAAAGCATTGAAAAGTGTGTCGTTCGCCGTCCGATTACAGCATCGTTACAGACCTCCCTTGCTTCTGCTGCGCAGATAATGACCTGGGAAGGCATTGATTTCCTGCCTATCGTTGATCGTAATCGTAAGCTTATTGCTTCCGTTACACGTAAGGAAGTACTGCAAGCCATGCGTGATGCGCAGAAGCAACCCCAGCTTGGCGAGACCTTTGATCATCTGATCTGGAACGGATTCGCAGAAGAACGTGGGGAACAGAACGAACTTTTGTTCCACGGCTTCATTATTCCCCAGATGGCCACGGATTTGGGGACGATCTCGGAAGGTGTGTTACTGAATGTTATGACACAAGCTGCCCGAAGAGCAGCGTGGGACGTCACAGGTAATGACCATGTGGTCGATAACGTAACGACTTATTTTGTCCGCCCGGTGCAGATTGAGGATCAGATTATGGTGCGTCCCATGATTCTGGAAACGAGCCGCAGGACATGCAAAATGGATATTGTCATTACCCGTGAGGGCAGTGTGGTGTGCAAGGCAGTCATGACGTTGCAGTCCATAGACCATGCTTAGAATAAATGCATAATACGTAATCGAAAGCGATTGTCTGGAAACATATCCAGGCACATAAAAAGAGAGCGGTTGCCCGTCAGGGGAAGACGTGAGCCATGGATTCTGCTATGCGGCATGTGCACTTTGATATGTACGGATCAGCATGTACAGATCACAGCAATGCAGCAAAGTGCATACGGCTTACTCGATTCACCTCAAGATTGTTCGGGAGTGCTCTCTTTTTTTTGCTGATATGTTGTCCAAACCTGACTTGTAGCGAAACGCTTCGGAATGTGCAATGTTTAACCCTAAGCGGTTGTATTGCTGGAATGCTGTTTAAGTCTGGCGTAGTAACTGCGATTACGGAGACCAGCAAACACATTGTAAGCTCCCATGATCAGGAAAAGCGCTTCCACAATGACAGATAACGTAGAACCGGTAAAAACAAACATCAAGATCAGTGCGAGAATGATAAGCATGCAGCCCATCCAGATATTCGTCCAGGAGCGATACAAACCGGCAACATGTTGGTCAGTTGTCCGGCGTGAACGAATGCTGTTCATGGCAGAACAGATCATAGCGATGGCGAAGAGGGCGATCAGGATATACTTGAATACTTCGATCAACACGCAGAAGCAACTCCTTTTTTGAAAAACATAGACTGCCCTTATTGTAGCATGTGACCATGCAGACCAGGGCAGTTTTTTGCATTTTTCGGAGATTATGCTGGAACGTGAATGCGGATCTGTACCCAGACTTGTAAAACGCCCTCCATGACAAGCATCGTTTTGACCTGAACGGAATATTCTTTTTCCCTGACTTTATATATTTTCTGGTTAAGCATGATGCGTGTCATTTTGCTATATTCGTCGATGTTATACACATCTCTTCCACGCAAAACTTCAAGCTCATCCCCGAGTTTCTGTAACATTAGTTTTAGTGAGGCCTCGTCAGGGCCTTTATCGGATTCTTCGGCGCGAACTTTGATCTCTTTGATCACCGTTTGGCGCTTGCTGTATTTTTTCAGCGTTTTTATATCCTCCTCGTTCTGGTGTAGTTGAAGTTGCAGCTCCTGATTGTTTAGCCACAGTTTGTTGTAACTGAGATGAAACACGCCGTTATACACAACACATCCAACGATCATTCCGAGTACAAATACGGCAGTCATACGCATCAACGGGCGGTAGCGGGAGAAGGGGGGAAGTCTCATACAGGGTCATCACGGGTCATCTAACCCCGACCTCCGCCGCACACCCATTTCACCAGTTCCGTTCCCATATGTGCCCCCATAAAGGCTGAGATCAGGTATAGGATTTGTTTCACTGCTGGTGACAGGTTGCCATCCAGAAAATTACTCTCAATGACTCGCATCGGATCGATCGTACCACCCACAGCGGCAGCGAGTGCCCAGATTTTTATTTTGCCAGAAATATCGAGCATGGTTTGTGTGGGAGGCTGAAGAGAAATGACCGCACCTATACCTCCAATCATCGCGCCGCCCAGCACGATCCCGAATGCAATAAAGAAATCAAGAATGGCTTTGGATAAAAAAGTGCTCACCCACAACACCCCTTTCAGACCAGCAGCATCCCGCCTGTTTTAGGTTTGTACAACAGGGGAGCAGCTTGTACTTCTATTGTATGGGCGAGCCCCCTGACGTTATGATAAAATAGAATAATAAACTCTTTTATTTTAGATAGAGAATTCAATTTTAACGGTAACATTCATATAAGTGCATATTTACGCGGATTTCGACGATTCGGATTTTGCGCATTATAAAGTACACTACGGCGGCACACAGCATCAATGATGGGAGCTGCCACTGTAAGCGGGGAAAG
Organism: Paenibacillus cucumis (ex Kampfer et al. 2016); assembly: GCF_019748695.1. NCBI lineage: Bacteria > Bacillati > Bacillota > Bacilli > Caryophanales > Paenibacillaceae > Paenibacillus > Paenibacillus cucumis (ex Kampfer et al. 2016). The sequence goes on from NZ_JACLIC010000002.1 coordinate 134,290, forward strand.
GAAGTAAAAAGACATGAGTTCTTTTGTGCATTTGCATGTTCACAGTGAATATAGTTTGCTGGACGGCGCTGCGCGTATTCCGGATCTCGTGGATAAAGCCGCAGATCTGGGGATGACGACACTTGCGCTGACCGATCATGGCGTCATGTATGGGGCTATCCCATTTTATAAAGCCTGCGCCCAGCGGGGAATCAAACCGATTATCGGCTGTGAAGCATATATGACGGCAGGTTCTCGCAAAGAACGGGGAAGCCGGAAGGATCAACCGATCTATCATTTGATTTTGCTGGCGAAAAATATGACCGGTTATCGGAACCTGATGAAGCTGTGTTCCATTGGACATCTGGAGGGTTTCCACTATAAACCGCGTATCGACATGGAGAGTTTGGCGGCACATCATGAAGGAATTATCTGTCTCAGCGCTTGTCTCGGCGGCGAAGTTCCTCAGCATCTGTTGCATGGGCGTGAAGAAGAGGCGCGCCGTGCCGCGCTACGTTACAAAAATATCTTTGGCTCCGACTTTTATCTGGAACTACAGGATCACGGACTGGCTGAGCAAAAAAGAGTCAATCCGCAGCTGATCAAACTCGCTGCTGAATTGGAAATCCAGCTTGTGGCAACGAATGATGCTCATTATCTGTCCGAAGAGGATGCAGAACTGCAGGATGTCCTGATCTGTATCGGGACAGGTAAAACGGTAGAGGATGAGACTCGTTTGCGGATCGGAACGAACCAATTGTATTTGAAGAGCGGCGAGCAGATGGCTCGTCTGTTCCCCCATGTGCCGGAGGCCATCGCTAATACAGTCCGCATCGCCGATTCTTGCGAACTGGAGCTGGAATTTGGCAAATCCATTTTACCGGAATACCGTCCGCTCCCTGAAGGTTTGAGTCCGTCTGCATATCTTCGTCAGTTGTGTGAAGAGGGTATGAATGCCCGGTATGCAGACTCCGATCGGTGGAACGATACGGCGCTTCGTACAGAGCTGGAGCAACGGCTGGACTATGAGTTGCGGGTTATTGACAGCATGGGATTCTCGGATTATTTCCTGATCGTGTGGGATTTCATCGCTTATGCGCACAAGCAGGGAATTGTCACCGGACCGGGTCGGGGTTCATCGGCAGGAAGCCTGGTGGCTTATACACTTCGTATTACGGATGTCGATCCGATGAAATATAACCTGCTCTTCGAGCGTTTTCTTAATCCAGAGCGGATATCCATGCCCGATATCGATATCGATTTCAGTGATGAACGTCGTGATGAGGTCATTGATTATGTGGCACAGAAATACGGCAAAGCCCATGTTGCCCAGATTATTACGTTTGGAACCATGGCAGCCCGGGCTGCAGTCCGTGATGTTGGGCGGGCGCTGAATGTGCCATATGGCGAAGTGGACAAGGCTGCGAAACTGATTCCTGCACAGCTCGGCATTAACATTGAACGAGCAATGGAAGCTACGCCGGAGCTGAAGGCGTTGTATGAGACGAAACCCAAGACACGTGAGCTGCTCGATATGGCAATGAAGGTGGAAGGAATGCCTCGTCATGCTTCCACGCATGCTGCGGGTGTCGTCATCTCACGAGATCCGCTGACGGATGCCGTTCCATTGCAGGAAGGAAGCGAAGGAACAGCCCTGACACAGTATTCCATGGAAAATCTGGAATCGATAGGGCTGCTTAAGATGGATTTTCTCGGCTTACGAACCCTCTCCATTATAGAACGTTGTCTGCGCTGGATTGGGGAGCGTGCGGAAGTTCCTGATTTTACACGGATTGCTGACGACGACCCACTTACGTATGAGATGCTGGGACGCGGCGATACGATGGGTATATTTCAGCTGGAATCTGCCGGAGTACGTCGTGTGTTGAAGGAAATGAAGCCGAGTGTGTTCGAAGATATTATCTCCGTATTGGCGTTGTACCGTCCAGGTCCGATGGAGTTTATCTCCAAATACATTCAGGGTAAGCATGGTCAGATTGAAGTGGAATATCCACATGATGATCTGGAGTCGATTCTGAAAGATACGTACGGCATCATTGTCTATCAGGAGCAGATCATGCAGATTGCATCCCGTATGGCGGGCTTTTCATTGGGAGAAGCGGATTTGCTTCGCCGAGCTGTTTCCAAGAAAAAACGGGAAGTGCTCGATCTGGAACGAGGCCACTTTGTTCAGGGCAGTCTGAAACAGGGATATAGCGAAGCAGAAGCAGACCTCGTTTACGATATGATTGTCAAATTTGCCAACTATGGCTTTCCACGTGCTCACGCGGCAGCGTATGGTGTGCTTGCATTCCAAACGGCTTACTTGAAGGCGCACTATCCCGTGCATTTCATGGCTTCCATGTTAACCGCTGTTATGGGGAGCCATCGTAAGGTTGCAGAGTATGTAGTGGAATGCCGTCACATGCAGATTAATGTGCTCCCGCCAGATGTAAATGAAAGTGGCATTTTATTCACACCTGTTTTTGCTTCGTCTGCTGTGAAGGAGATGGATGAATCAAGGGTAACGAGTGAAGCTCCCGAAGCCCGCGAAGATGCTTCTTATGATAACTATGAGGAACATGGGGATTACGGAGAGGTGCCGTTACCGGATGATCCTGGGCCTATGCCGGACGATAACGAACACTTAACGGAAATGGAGAGAAGTGGATACAACGAAGGTTGGCAGGCTGTATCTGCTAAGTCAGATTCGAAAGAGTCGGGCCGTAAGTTAGACCCGGGTCTGGTGAGAATATCTGTATCGGACACTGTGCTTGGATCGGAACAGGTTCATGATCAGCAGGAAATGCGGGATCATGATAGGATGCAGGGTGCCGAGCATGCTCAGTCTGAGGATGTGACGCACAACCAGAATCCCGATCATGCGCATGGACGGATTCAGGAGAAGGCATCAGAATTAAGCAATAAGGATAGTGGAGTAGTAACGATATGGTCTTCTGGAGCCATTCGTTTCGGGCTGGCTGCAGTGAAAAATGTAGGCACACAAGCGATGGAAAGCATTATGGCAGTCAGACAGGAAAAACCGTTCGACAGTCTGCTCGATTTTTGTCGCCGTGTTGATCTGAGAGTGTGCAACAAACGTGTCATTGAATCGCTGATTCAGGCCGGAGCATTTGACAGCTTGCCAGGACATCGTGCGCAACTGCTGGCAATGTTAGACGAGACCGTTGAAGCGGCTCTGAAATGGCGTAAAGAACGTGAGGACTTGCAGATTCAGCTGTTTGACTTTGTGGAGACACCAAACTGGGAGATTGAATATCCGGAAATTCCGCCGTTCTCGGCAAGTCAGCAGCTGGAACTGGAACGTGAATTGCTTGGTCTGTATCTGTCCGGTCATCCACTGGATGACTACGAAGATGTGCTCGCATCGAGTGGGGCTGACCGGATCATGGAATTGACGGAAGCGGCTGACGATACGATGGCCGTCGCCGCAGGTATGGTGGTGTCCGTGAAGTCGATTACGACGAAACAGGGCAAGGCCATGGCGTTCATGGAGCTGGAAGACCAAGTCGAACGCTGCGAAGTGGTTCTCTTTCCCGAGGTATGGCGGCGAAGCCAGCAACATGTCGGGAAAGGTGAACTGCTCGTCGTGCGTGCCAAGGTGCAGCAGCAGGACGAGGGCTTTAAGCTGCTGGCCGAGGAAGTGTCGCCGCTGACACCGGCGGCACTGGAACAGCAGCTGCGCAGCCGCGACCGCCGCGGCAAGCCCGGCAGCGGCAGCGCTTCGCGCCCGGCGCAGGCGGCTTCGCCGCAGCGCCCGGCGGGCGCTGGAGCCGCAGCGCAGCGCAGCGAGGCAGGCACAGGCGCCGCAGCCAGCGCACGCGCGGGCAGTGCGACGCCTGCGGCGAGCGCGGCGGAGCAGGGCCGCGCGCCGCGTGGGGCCGAGCAGCGGGTGTTCGTGAAGCTCACCCCGCAGGCCGAGAAGCCCGAGTTGCTGACGCGCCTCAAAGAGTTGCTCCAGCAGCATCCTGGCCCGGTAGCGACCGTACTTTTCTACGAGCAGCAGCAGAAGCTGCTCGCCTTGAGCGACGCCTACCGGATCAAACCTTCACCGGCACTGTTCTCCGAAATGGAGAAAATGCTTGGTGAAGGGACAGTCAAAATCAAATAAAGCTGAAGCAGGTTTTCACCACCTTCAGCGGGGGATGTCCACCGTTTGCAAGATCAAGAACGGTGGGCATCCTTTTTTTGTAAAAGTTCCGTCAATGATGTATCCCTTCGGCTCAGTGTTATCGTTCACCAGAAGTCTTTGCGCGAATGTACACATTGCCAGTGGTAATGATCACGAGAACGGTTATTCCGGTGAAAAACAGCAAAATACGCCGGGAAATTCTATTTTATGAGGAATTGTGTCTGCTCCGTTTACCATGATCTCCGTCCTGAATTACAAGGCTCTCTCTATGAATAGAATGATGAGGGAAATACCCTCTTTGAAATTTTAGCCAATAAACGCCAGCTGTACTTGCACATGCTAGCTAACAGAAGATCGGTATGGCGTAATGTCAGCTTGAGCTTGTACATTCGCACAATTTATGAACATTTTGGAAGTTCACTGCATACACTTGAGAACACCGAAGAACCTGGAAGTTCTCGGAGGATTGATGCGGGAGGTCGAGATATGTCATATGAGATCGCGGAAGCTATGCTGGCCCGGCGAGGTGTACACATTGATGCTATCGCAGAGATTGTATATCGTTTGCAGAAAGGGTACCACCCGGAATTGACCATGGACGACTGTGTAACCAGCGTAAAATCCGTTTTGCAAAAAAGAGAGGTACAGTACACACTGTACACTGGCATTGCGCTTGACGAACTGGCTGAAAAAAAGCTTCTACCCCAACCGCTGCAAGCGATAATGGAAGCGGATGAGTCACTCTATGGAGTGGACGAGACTCTGGCTTTAGGGATAACACATGTGTATGGCATGATTGGTTTAACCAGTTTTGGCTATCTGGACAAGGAAAAAATAGGTGTGATTCATGATTTGAATGAACAAAAATCGGCCGTTCACGTGTTCCTGGATGATCTGGTTGCAGGTCTTGCTGCAGCCGCCTCCGCACGGATTGCACACAAGAATATTAAAGCCAAGAAATACCTTTCAGACCTGTAAGATCTATTAATACCAACAGAAACCTGTGGTTACCATCTCAATCTGTCCAATAGGATTAAGGGCGGCTATGGCTGCCCTGTAAGGTTTTTGCCTCTTAGGAAAAGTCAGCGAATTATATCACATGACTATGACCATTTGGCTTGCCAAGCAGGGGGCAATGTCCCGAATCATCCGATTTTCTCCTGAAAGGTCTTCAACCCTTCCTTGCAGAAAAAAACGGAGGTATGGTATCATTAGTCCAATATACGGGCTCTGAACATTAGCTTAGGGGGCGGACATGGCATGTGGACGGTGATTTACATTGCGCCGACAGCAAAGGTTGCGGACAAGATCAAGACCAAGCTTTCGGAAGAAGGTTTTCTGGTACAGACCCGTCCCATCAGTTTATCCAAGCAACAATATGAGATTCGCGTCCCTTCTGGGGAATTGGAAGAGGTTCAGGAAGTGTTGAATTCCATTCTGCATTCTTGATTCTCGATATTGAAGTGCCTTGGCAGATAACAAAAAGTACCACTGGTACATAAGGGACTGACCGCGGAAGCGGAAAGAGGAATCGACTTGCATGAGTATAATGCTACTGTCCTTCCTTCTTTTTTTGTTAATCGGTTATAGCAGGTAACCTCAATTGTGCGGAGAGTAGCCGTTGAGGTTTGCCTTGTATCGGAGGAATTTTGTTCTGAATGCTAGTAAGGTATAAGTCTTAGCATGAGTTATAAGCGTAAGCGGTTCACCGCAGCATGCAGATCAAGCTGATTGTTACAGCGGACTGTGGCCTGCGGCCATCAAATTATTGGCTGGAGAGGTGTAGTTGTGTTCAAAGATATATTCCAAAAGAAACGGAAGTACGCTACCATACCTTCCGAGCGTGCAATTCCAGGTGAACGTCAAGAAGCCGTCGAGCGCCCAAAACGTGAAATACCTGAAGGGCTTATGAACAAGTGCAGCAAATGCGGCACCATTCAATATAGCAAGGAACTGGAGAAAAACCTGAAAGTATGTCCTGCCTGCGGCTACCATATGCGTCTTAACGCTATGGAACGTATTGCAATGGTACTGGATGAAGAAGGTTTTGTTGAGCATGATGCCGATATGGTTTCGGTTGATCCACTCGGATTCCCGGGGTACAGCAGTAAGCTGGAGCAGCAGCGTCTGAAATCGGGTTTGAAGGAAGCCGTTATAACAGGAGAAGGGACCATTGAAGGTCTTCCTGTTGTTGTTGCTGTAATGAGCTTTGATTTCTTCACAGGCAGTATGGGCTCTGTAGTCGGAGAGAAAATTACCCGTGCTGTTGAACATGCCATTGAGAAGAAGCTTCCTTTAATTATTTTCTCTACTTCAGGCGGTGCACGGATGCAGGAGAGTATTCTGAGTCTGATGCAGATGGCTAAAACAAGTGCGGCTTTAGCTCGTTTGGACGAGCAAGGCGGGCTCTATATTTCGGTGATCACCGATCCGACAACCGGCGGGGTATCGGCTAGTTTCGCGAGCCTTGGCGATATTATTATCGCTGAACCTGGCGCTGTATTTGGTTTTGCAGGCAGAATAGTAATTGAGCAAACGATCCGTCAGAAGCTGCCGGATGATTTCCAGACCGCAGAATTCAACCTACAGCATGGTCAACTGGACATGGTTGTTCACCGGAAAGAACTTCGGGCAACCCTTGGCAAGCTTCTCGATATGCACAGTGAAAAGGGAGGGGTCTAAATGGCGGGTAGTTTGCCATATGAAGCGCCTCTGATTGAGATGCGCAAAAAAATTGAAGAACTCGTTCAGTTTGGGCAGGAAAAAGGGATTGATTTTACCGAAGAAATAGCCCGTCTCGAAGAACGTTATCATAGACTTGAAGAAGAGATTTACACCAGCATAACACCGGCTCAGAAGATGCATTTGGCTCGTCACCAGCAGCGTCCAACAGCACTGGATCTGATTCAGCTCATTTTTACTGATTTTACCGAACTGCATGGTGACCGTATGTTTGGTGACGACCTTGCGGTTGTTGGTGGACTCGCCAAGCTGAATGGACAAACCGTAACGGTACTTGGCCAACAGCGTGGAAAGGATACGAAGGACAACATCGCCCGCTTTTTTGGAAGTGCTCACCCGGAAGGTTTCCGTAAAGGACTTCGCTTGATGAAGCAGGCTGACAAATTTGGTCGCCCGATTATTACGTTTGTTGATACTAAAGGAGCGTATCCGGGTAATACTGCAGAAGAGAGAGGTCAATCGGAAGCGATTGCTCGTAATTTGCTGGAGATGGCTAAACTCTCGGTTCCTGTTATTGTTGTTGTCATCGGCGAAGGTGGAAGCGGCGGTGCTCTAGCTATGGCTGTAGGTAACCGTGTGCTCATGCTCGAGCATGCCATCTATTCTGCAATTTCTCCTAATGGTGCGGCATCGATTCTATGGAAGGATGCATCCAAAGCAGATCAGGCCGCTGAAGCGATGAAAATTACGGCGAAAGACCTGCTCGAGATGGAAGTGATCGAAGAGATTATCCCTGAACCGCGCGGCGGAGCTCACCAGGATTATGATACAGCTGCAACAGCGATCTCCGAAGCTCTTGTTCGTCATCTGGAAGAGATGAAAGGATGGAGTGCGGAGCAATTAAAGCAGGATCGCTACGAGAAATTCCGGAAAATCGGCTCAGTAACCTTTGAAGCACCAGCCTCTGCGGTAGAACCTACTAAAGAAAGAGAGTCTACAGGTGAAGTAGACCCACAAACCGGAGCAGAATCTGTCCAAGTGGAAGCATCGGAACAGCCGCTAGAAGCAGAACCTGTGAAAAATTTGTCGGGAAATGCAGAATGATGTGACGAATTTCCTATACAAATGATCGAAAGTATAGTAAATTTAATAGTTGGAAAAAGAAAAATAGAGATATAAAGTTAGACCTTTAAAATCGGAGGAAACCCAAAATGCGCAAAACGAAAATTGTATGTACGATTGGCCCATCCAGTGAATCCCTGGAGAATACCAAGAAACTGATTATGGCTGGCATGAACGTAGCCCGTCTGAACTTCTCCCACGGTGATTTCGATGAGCACGGCGGACGGATCGTAGCGATTCGCCAAGCATGTGAAGAGCTGAACAAAACTGTAGCAATCCTGCTGGACACCAAAGGACCGGAAATTCGTACAGGTAAACTTGAAGTTGAGCCAATTGAATTGGTTCAGGACGAGTACATCACTTTGACGACAGAAGAAATTCTGGGAACCAAAGATCGTCTTTCCATTACGTATGCAGATCTTCCTAAGGATGTTGAAGCTGGATCTACAATTCTGATCGACGACGGTCTGATCGGACTGACTGTGGTGGAAGTACAAGGCACCGAGATCAAATGCCGTATCGTTAACGGCGGTACAATCAAAAGCAAAAAAGGTGTTAACGTTCCAGGCGTCGCGATTTCCCTGCCGGGTATCACTGAAAAAGATGCTAACGATATCGTGTTTGGTATCGAACAAGGTATCGATTTCATCGCAGCTTCTTTCGTTCGTAAAGCAAGCGACGTGCTTGAGATTCGTGAATTGCTTGAGAAACATAATGCAGGTCACATTCAAATTATCTCCAAAATCGAAAACCAACAAGGTGTAGACAACCTGGACGAAATCCTTGAAGTGTCTGACGGCCTGATGGTTGCTCGTGGAGACCTGGGTGTGGAAATCCCTGCTGAAGAAGTACCACTGGTACAAAAACGCATGATCGAAAAATGTAATGTTGCGGGTAAACCGGTTATTACAGCTACACAAATGCTGGATTCGATGCAACGTAACCCGCGTCCGACTCGTGCGGAAGCAAGTGACGTAGCCAACGCAATCTTTGACGGTACAGATGCAATCATGTTGTCTGGTGAGACAGCTGCCGGTAAATATCCGGTAGAGTCCGTGCTGACAATGTCCCGTATTGCAGAAAAAGCAGAATCTGCTCTGCCTTACCAAGAGTTGTATCTGAAACAACGTGTTGCACAACAAACAACGGTTACTGAAGCGATCAGTCAATCCGTTGCTCTGTCCGCTCAAGATTTGAACGCAAAAGCGATCATCACTTCGACAGAATCCGGACATACTGCACGTATGATCTCTAAATATCGTCCAGAAGCTCCAATCATCGCTGTAACGACAGAAGACAGAACTTCCCGTCGTTTGGCACTGGCATGGGGTGTAACTCCTGTTAAAGGTAGATTGGTTGATTCTACGGATGCTTTGTTCGAAAATGCAATTGAAGGTGGCGTAAAATCAGGACTGGTTAAAGAAGGAGACCTGGTTGTCATTACAGCAGGTGTACCTCTGGGCCGCTCCGGTTCTACTAACCTGATCAAAGTTAGCCAAATTCCAAACAACGCTTAATTGTAGCGTATGATTCGGTAAGTAACATGAAAGAAGCAATGGGGCCTTATGTCCCGTTGCTTTTTTTCCATCTTCATGACACGATTCTGTGATTTGAAGCGTATGAATGGTAGAGCCAAGGAGGCTGAGAACGTGCGAAAAGAAAGTAATGGTAACTGGTATACAGCTCGTCTTCGTGTACGTTATCAGGAGAGCGACCAGATGGGGGTTGTCTATCATGCGAACTACCTGAACTGGTTCGAGATCGGCCGTACCGAGATGATTCGCCAAATGGGGTATACATATCGTAAAATGGAGGAACAGGCACTGTTGCTTCCTGTAACCGGTCTGGATGTGAAGTATCATAAACCGGCGCGGTACGATGACGAGATCATCATTTTCACTCGAATCACTGCTTTTAGCGGCTTGCGCCTGAATTACGAGTACGACATAAGACGTATGTCTGAGGAAGATGATGCTTCACTCGCTGTCGGTGAACGGGTGTGGGCACATGATGAATCACTCCCAGGTGAACGATTGGTGACGGGATCTACCCAGCATGTGTGGGTGAATACAGACTGGAAGCCGGTTAGACTGGATAAGGTCGCTTCAGAGCTATACAGCGCGCTTGAAAAGGTGTGGTTCTCAGGAAAGGAGTAACATATCAATGCGAAAATGGATGTGGGCTTTACTTTTATTAATTCCGGTAATTGAGCTGTTTGGTTTCATTCTGATGAGTGATTGGATCGGGGCCGGAAAAACATTGCTTCTTATGATTCTCACGTCCTTGATTGGTATAGCCATGTTGCAGTTTGAAGGGCGTAAGGTATTGATGGACGCCAAACAGGAGATGGAACGCGGCAAGGTGCCTGGGCGGAAAATGGTCGATGGTCTTTTCGTTTTTGTCGGCGGATTCTTGCTGTTGATCCCTGGTTTTGTGACCGATCTCATCGGTTTTACGTTAGTATTTCCGTTAACACGTCCAGTTTATCGGTTATTCTTCCTGGGCTGGTTGGAGAAAAAGATGAGAAACGGCAGCATTACATTTTATCGCCGTCCGAAATAGGAGAGCATCTATCTCGTTTAAACCAAAAGTCTCCGTTCTGCAGACACCTTCTGCTTGGAACGGAGACTTTTTTGCATTAGTTTAACTGGAAAAGGATTGTGATTAATGCTCTTCAATCAGACTCATCGGACTCTGCCATTAATGATATAGGTCCTGAGGTCACGAAGTACATTGGCACGGTTAAAGGCATCGAGAATCACAAGACTCACCGGACCGATAATGAGGCCTAGCACACCAAATAGCTTCAAGCCAACAAACATGCCTACTAACGTTGCGAGTGGGTCTAGCCCCACACTACTGGCAAGAACTTTCGGTTCAATGATCTGCCGGGCAATAAGCAAGATAAGATAGATCACACTAATACCGATGCCAAGATAGATATCCCCGTTCATGAACAAATACGCCGCCCAAGGTACCATGACCAGACCGACACCAAGATAGGGGAGCAGGTCGACCAGACCAATCAGCAGAGCGATCGTGAACGCTGACTTGACTTGAAGGATAAGCAACCCAATCATGACGAACAGCGCTGTAATCGAGATCATGATCAGCTGTGCGCGTACATAACCAAAGAGGGCTTTTTTGAGATCATTCCAGATATCAGAGATCGGTTTGCGAACTGCAGACGGAACCCAACCAGAGACGGTAATGCTATGACGCGTCCAGCCTTTGCTAATGAAGAAGGTAGATAGCAACACCACAATGAGAACTGCACCCATATTAGGTAGCGAGGTCAGCAGGTTTAAAATCAGGTTGAAAAACCCAGTAACAAGGTCACTTACCGCTGTTCCGACGGTCTCTGTTGTTTTGCTGATGTTACTGTTAATGGTTTCTTGATAATTCGGGTTTTCTTTGTAAAAATCGTTAATCTGCGCTATCAAACTTTGGATCGTATCGTTCTGCGTCCAGCGTACAAACGTTTCTTTGATTTCGTCCACATGCAGATCGAAACTGGTGGTTAGTGAAATGACTTCTTTAACCATACGAGTAACAGCCGCAGATAAAATTACAGCGATTGCCCCAAAATACAATAGAAGTGATAAGGTAACCGCGAGCCAGCGTGGAAAACGGAGCCTGTTCTGGAGCAACTTTACGAGCGGATTCATCGCGTAGGCAATAATCCAGGCAATAACAAAAGGATATAACAGCGGGAACAACAGATATACGGCTACGGCGATCAGAAAGGTAGCTACAATAACCCACAGACCGCGAAGCAGACGTTTGAGAATGATTCGATCCAAGGTTCAACTCCCCTTTATTCAGTCAAGAGCTTATCTTATTAATATAGAGCAATCGTCAGCTTTTGAAACGCCAAAAAGAACAGTCTGCAACCGTGTGCCGGAATCCTGCTTAGCACATCGTCTGCCTAAAGTATGCCTGAGGTTTACAAATTATAGCAATAGATTTTGTGACTATATTTTGGTTTGATTTCTCTAATGACATAAATTGTTCAGTACACATTAAATCCCAACCCTGCTTGTGTAAAGGTTTTCAAAAATGCTTTATCACTCCGATAAATATGTTTGATGTGCGAATGAACTCTCATCATGTTCACATAAACGACAAAATCCAGTATGATGATATAAGTAAATACCGATTGACAGATAAGAAAACCGAATTTTGACAACTTAGGTCATTTTTAAAATGAAACGGTTTACAAAAGAGGTTAGGTGCACTTTGGCACTGATATGACTTAGAATGATTTCTGATTTCGCTTATTAAAGGAGAGATGTAATATGACAGCTACCAAAGGTCTGGAAGGCATCGTTGCAACAACCTCTTCGATCAGCTCTATTGTAGACGGTGTGCTTACATACCGTGGATACGATATCGATGATTTGGCTGAACATGCAAGTTTTGAAGAAGTTGCTTATTTGCTCTGGTTTGGCAAATTGCCAACAGCAGATGAATTGAAGTCACTTCGTAAAAGTCTGAGCGATTACGCGCCGATTCCAAACGAATTGATCGCCCAAATCAAGTTGTATCCAAAACACATCAGCACGATGGCAGCTCTACGCTCTGCAGTCTCCGCGCTTGCGCTTTATGATGAGCAAGCCGACGAGATGACAGAGGCTGCGAATGAAAACAAAGCGGTGAAGTTGCAAGCGCAATTGCCAACCATTGTAGCGGCAATCTCACGTATTCGTAAGGGGCAAGAGCCTGTGGCTCCAAAAGAAGGCGCTTCCATCGCTGAGAACTTTTTATACATGATGACAGGAGAAGAGCCGTCCGAAACCGCGGTAAAAGCACTTGATCAGGCACTTGTTCTGCATGCAGATCACGAGCTGAATGCTTCGACGTTTGCTGCCCGCGTTACGGTAGCGACCCTGTCTGATATTTACTCAGGCGTAACTTCTGCGATCGGTGCACTCAAAGGGCCTTTGCATGGTGGTGCAAACGAAGCTGTTATGAAAATGCTGGACGAGATCGGTACACCGGATCGTCTGGAAGCGGCTATTCAGGAAAAACTGAATAACCGTGAGAAAATCATGGGCTTTGGACACCGCGTGTACAAAAATGGTGACCCACGTGCAAAGCATTTGCAGAAGATGTCCAAAGAACTGGGTGAGATGAACAACGATACCCGTTTGTATGAGATGTCCGTGAAGATTGAAGAAATCGTGACAGGCCAAAAAGGTTTGAAGCCAAATGTCGATTTCTATTCCGCTTCCGTATACACTCAACTGAAGATTGATCAGGAATTGTTCACACCGATCTTTGCGATCAGCCGTGTGTCCGGTTGGACAGCGCATATTCTGGAGCAACTTGCAGATAACCGCATTATCCGTCCGCGTGCCGAGTACACGGGCCCAACAGATCAGAAATACGTTTCCATCGATCTTCGCTAAACTTTAGCAAAAACAGTATAATCATATAGATGAGGTGAGGGGCTTGTGAATGCGAGGCTATACTGCCGAGTAGAGACAGCCCTTCCTTCCTGCAAAAATGTGGTATGCTTCATACTGTGAAACCAAAACTTAGGAGGAATTGTAATTATGAAATTGGAAAAATTTGCACTCCCAACTGAAGGCGAAAAAATTCAAATTGACAACGGTACGCTTCAAGTACCTAATAATCCAATCATTCCATTCATCGAAGGTGACGGTACAGGCCGTGACATCTGGAAAGCTTCTGTACGTGTTCTGGATGCAGCAGTAGAAAAAGCATATAACGGTACTAAAAAAATTGCTTGGTATGAAGTGTTTGCTGGTGAGAAAGCATTCAATACATACGGAGAGTGGTTGCCGAACGATACGCTCGAAGCGATTCGTGAGTACATCGTAGCCATCAAAGGACCTCTGACTACGCCAATCGGCGGCGGTATCCGTTCCCTGAACGTGGCACTTCGTCAAGAGCTTGACCTGTACACTTGCCTGCGTCCTGTACGTTATTTCAATGGGGTACCTTCCCCGGTTAAACGTCCTGAGCTGGTTGACATGGTTATTTTCCGTGAAAACACAGAGGACATCTATGCAGGTATCGAGTACGCTGAAGGTTCTGAAGAAGTGAAAAAAATGATCCAGTTCTTGCAACAGGAAATGGGTGTTAACAAAATTCGCTTCCCTGAAACTTCCGGTATCGGTATCAAACCTGTATCTGAGGAAGGTTCGAAACGTTTGGTTCGTGCAGCGGTACAATATGCTGTTGACCATAACCGCAAAACCGTTACTTTGGTACACAAAGGTAATATCATGAAATTCACTGAAGGTGCCTTCAAAAACTGGGGTTACGAAGTGGCTGAAGCAGAATTTGGCGACAAAGTATTCACTTGGGCACAATACGATGTGATCAAAGAAAAAGACGGTACAGACGCAGCTAATGCAGCGCAAAAAGCAGCAGAAGATGCTGGCAAAATCATCGTTAAAGATGCTATTGCTGATATCGCTTTGCAACAAGTATTGACTCGTCCGGGTGAATTCGACGTGATCGCTACATTGAACCTGAACGGTGACTATCTGTCTGATGCTCTCGCAGCGCAAGTTGGCGGAATTGGTATCGCACCTGGTGCGAACATCAACTATGTAACTGGACATGCTATCTTCGAAGCAACACACGGTACTGCACCTAAATACGCAGATAAAGATGTCGTGAACCCTGGTTCCGTAATCCTCTCCGGCGTAATGTTGCTTGAGCACCTGGGCTGGCAAGAAGCGGCTAACCTGATCTACAAAGGCATGGAAACATCCATCAACAATAAAACGGTAACGTATGACTTTGCACGTCTGATGGACGGCGCAACAGAAGTGAAATGTTCCGAATTCGCTGATCAAATCATTAGCAACCTGTAACAAAAACCTGTAAGGGGAGATGTGAATCGTGACTATTCAGCGCAAAAAAATCACAGTCGTTGGTGCCGGTTTTACCGGTGCTACAACTGCACTGATGCTTGCCCAGAAGGAACTCGGGGATGTTGTTCTGGTTGATATTCCTCAACTGGAGAATCCGACCAAGGGTAAAGCACTCGATCTGCTGGAGGCTAGCCCTGTGCAAGGGTTCGACAGTCATATCGTGGGAACTTCCAACTACGAGGATACAGCTGGTTCAGACATTGTGATCATTACAGCCGGAATTGCCCGCAAACCGGGCATGAGCCGTGACGATCTGGTGAATACGAATGCAGGTATCGTGAAGTCCGTGTGTGAAAATGTGAAAACATATTGCCCTGAGTCCATTGTCATTATTCTGAGCAACCCGGTAGATGCAATGACGTATGCAGCGTATCAGACACTCGGTTTTCCGAAAAACCGCGTGATCGGACAGTCGGGTGTTCTCGACACTGCCCGATACTGTACGTTCATTGCGCAGGAGTTAAATGTATCCGTAGAGGATGTACGTGGCTTTGTGCTTGGTGGTCATGGTGACGATATGGTACCGCTCGTTCGTTATTCGAGTGTAGGCGGTATTCCAATCGATACCCTGATTCCAGCAGATCGCATTGATGCGATTGTGCAACGTACCCGTGTAGGCGGCGGTGAGATTGTTAACCTGCTGGGTAATGGCAGTGCATACTATGCTCCGGCAGCTTCACTGGTCCAGATGACGGAGGCCATTTTGAAGGACAAAAAACGCATTATTCCGGTTATTGCTTATCTTGAAGGTGAGTATGGATATCAGGATCTATTCCTCGGTGTGCCAACTGTTCTGGGAGGCAACGGAATTGAGAAGATTTTCGAACTGGAGTTGACAGCCGAAGAAAAAGCAGCGCTTGATACGTCTGCAGATTCGGTGCGTAACGTCATTTCAATCGTTAATATTTAAGTTTTGAAGACTTTTTGAACATGAAAAGTGAGAAAACCTCCGTAAATACGGAGGTTTTCTTTTCTTTGGATAAGTTCCCCAGTATAATAAAATGTGATATACAGCACAGCGAATATGTTGAGGAGGATGAAAATTTTGACAATGATTATGTATTTGCTCCATATCGTCGGAGCACTAGCCATGGGATTTTATCTGATTTTGCCATTCGTGGTAGGTAAAATTCGCACATTGAGCTTGCCAGCACAGGAGGGAGCATTCGCGTCACTTCGTTCCTTAAACAAAGTTGCACAGTATGCGCTTGTTATTCAGCTTCTTACAGGTGGTTATCTGATGACAAAGGGAGATTACTCCCACATCTGGATGGCTGTTGTCGTAGTAATTCTTCTCGCGATTGCAGCCATTGGTGGAATTATGGGTAAACCGTTACGTCTTGCCGCAGAAGGCGTGAAAAGTAATAAGGATGTAACACCATACCAAAGCAAAATTCGTACGTTCAGCACGTTGCTTGCCGTGTTCTTGCTCATCATGGTGTACCTGATGGTGGACAGATCCATTTTCTAATAGAAGAATAAGAGGCTTCAGGGTGTAATGTTGATTCTCAAACGATAACTATGAGTATAAGGTGAAGCGTTTGCACATGTTCAGGACAAGTGGTAGCGCTAAAAGCTATTGCTAATGAAACATGTACACTTTTAACCATGTGGCGTGAGTAACGCCGGGTTCTATTGAATTAAACCGCACAGTTATACAAACAAACAGACAGCCTGCAAAGGCTGTCTGTTTGTTTTGTGATCTTTTATTCAATGACTGCCGGGAACCTGAATACCTTGCTACTCATCATTAGCTAACACCGGCACCATAAACTCGTACTGCATTTCGGCCATTCCGTTTGGACTCATACAAGGCGTGATCGGCGTCACGTAGCAAAGATTCCAGGGTATCCGACTCGCCAACCGTTTGGGAGACACCAAAGCTGGCGGTGACCGGAATGGACTTGCCCTCTAGGTTGAGCGGTTGATTTAACAAAGCCATTCGCAACTGCTCTGCAAGAGTATATGCTTCCTGGAGTACCATGTTCGGCAAAGCGATAACGAATTCCTCTCCGCCGTAACGGGCGAATAACATTTCACTGTTTAAATAACGATTGCACACGGATACAACATGAACGATGGCTTGGTCACCCGCATCATGACCGTACGTGTCGTTGATACGCTTGAAATGGTCAATGTCAAACAAGATAAAAGAGACGGGGTGAAAATTAAGCCGGGCTTCTTGAAGCCATTCTCTTCCTTTGTTTAAAAATTGAGTCCGATTGTATATTTTGGTTAAACCATCGAAATAAGCTAGTTGTTTCAATTGTTCTTGTAAAAAACGTTGTTCGGTAATGTCGATTAGCATAATGAGAATACCGACAACTTGAGGATTTTTGTTAAATACATAAGACGTCCTGACTTGGTAACAGACGGTTTCTCCGTTTAATTGCCAGTACAAGTCGGTTTGCAGCCCTTCTCTTTCATATTCAACGGGAAAGGTCTCTCCTGCAAGACGAAGCCAGATGTCATTCAAGGGTTGCCCAACCATCGATGTTTCAATCTCAGGTAACATCAGTCTTAGGGATCTGTTGAAATCGACAAGACGATAGGAACTATCCAGCACAAGAACCCCTTCGCGCATACTTTCAAAAATACTTTCTTTGGCGATCGGTACAATGGTTAACAGTCTGGAGGACAGAATAGCCCAGATATACATAGCCGATGTAACACACATCAGAACGGGAACTGGGTCGAGGCCAAACGGAGTCACGCCAAGTAAGTATACAAATGCAGCAACCATCGGAATAATCTGCGACACAATTAACGTAAGCAGTTGACGACGGTACATCTTTTTGGTGTGACGCCATTGCCCAATTAAGATAAGGCCAGCACACAAAAGGCAGGAGAACGTAAATGCACCATGGACAACATACCATTGACCAATATCCATCGCCATGACGGGGACTGTGCTATCCTCACGTAACCATACTCTTTTGTAATAGAGATGATGCCAATCATTCGTAGCAACCAGAAAGACGGTAATGGAAGGAATGATGAATAAGGCTGACGTCAGCCATTTAGACAACTTTTTTCCAGTGTAATGAATCATGAGAAGCAAGCCAAGCGGTGCAGAGATCGGCATACCAATATATTGGACGATATTCCAGAACTTCATCTGTTCCAGTGTATTACTGGCGAGGCCAATGGCATATCCGAAGGTATATACGGACAGGGAAGCCGTGTACAGGATAAAGATGTTGGCGTTTGGAAAATGGGCTCTTCTGAAGTACGTATACATACACAGAAACAGATTCAGCACGGCTGACGTGGTCACAAGTGTAATGTAAGTAGTAATATGCGATTCCATGTTCAGATCTCCATGTCAAATTAGATTGTTGTCGTATTGAAGCAAATGAGATGATGCTGCTAATCACGCTAGGTGACTTAAAAAAGGATGAATATAATCTCCACACTGTACATTGTACATCAGCCCTATCTGCTTAGGAACACCATTTGCATGATGAAACAGGTCAATTTCGAAAAAAATTCGAATATTCACAAATGCAGATGATGACGAAATACAAAGTTTGGATTTCCATATATGTGGTAAATAAGGAATGACAGTAATTATGAGGGTTCGCATTGCTGTCCAGTAGAAGAATAATCTGGTCGGTTCATGCCATCCTACAGAATGAGACTAATGAGAGTTATGACGAATGAGAGACAAGGAAGCATGTTATTTGTGTCCAAGTCTTCTTAAAATCAAACATGTTCATTTTGAAAGGAGAAGGTACAATGTCAAGCACTACCCAGCAAAAACAACAAACGATGCCTGCACAACATCAGGATCAGCGTCCGGGGATTGAATCCAAGATGAATCCCAAGCCTGAATTCGAGAGGGCGCAGTATAAGGCAGCCGGCAAACTATTGGACAAAGTGGCTTTGATTACGGGAGGAGACAGCGGGATTGGACGGGCTGTTGCTGTGACCTATGCCAAGGAAGGCGCCGATGTGGCGATTGTATATCTGAGTGAGCATGAGGACGCCAAGGAAACGAAACGTCAGGTGGAGCAGGAAGGGCGCAAGTGTGTGCTTATCGCAGGTGACATCGGTGATGTGAATTTTGCGAAGAAAAGCGTTCAACAAACGGTCGATGAACTTGGCAAACTCGACATTGTGGTTAACAATGCGGCTGAGCAACATCCGCAACAAAACCTGGAGGATATTACGCCAGAGCAACTGGAAAAAACATTCCGTACCAACATCTTTGGTATGTTTTATGTTACACAGGCGGCTATGCCACATCTGAAACAAGGTAGCACCATCATTAACACAACATCGATAACCGCTTATCGGGGAAGCCCGACGTTACTGGATTATTCGTCGACTAAAGGGGCAATTACATCCTTCACCCGTTCATTGTCGATGAATCTGATTGAAAAGGGGATTCGTGTGAACGCCGTAGCTCCTGGTCCGATCTGGACACCCTTGATTCCTTCGACATTTGATGAGAAAAAAGTAAGTGAATTCGGAGCCACGCAACCGATGAAACGTCCAGGGCAGCCGGATGAATTGGCACCAGCTTATGTGTACCTCGCTTCTGATGACTCTTCTTATGTCAGCGGACAGGTGATGCATGTGAACGGCGGCGAAGTCGTTAACGGCTAGGTGATGCACCGGGCAAATGGCATTGCGGAACGGGCGAGGATAGTCGCTGTATTGAGAAGAGAAAGACGGGACGCTAAAGCATAGTGGCGTCCCGTCTTTCTTTATATATTTTTTTCAAATAAGAAGAGGGTTTCGAACAGGGGAGGCAGGTTGAAGTCCTATCTATTGTAAGATGTGATTTACAAAAGTCTGTATCTGCGTTGATATATTTATGATACCTTATACAGGTCTGACTTTAAAGCAATGGGGTGAGTCAGAGGGGAAGAAGGCAGATTTATTGCTCATTTTACATGGAAAGATATCTCATTAGATGTGATATGATAAACCGGATAACATATTCGGGAGGCACTCATATGAAGATTAGCAAACAAGAGGCATCACATTATATATGGGGAGCTCAGTGTGATGGTTGGCATCTGGTTCAGGGAGAGACACTTAGTGTGATTCATGAGCGAATGCCCGCAGGCACGACAGAAACAAGGCATGTACATGTGAAGAGTCGCCAATTCTTTTTTGTTCTTAGCGGTGAGGCTTGTATGGAGCTGAATGGAGAGACCTATGTACTGGAAACACATGAAGGCATCGAAATCCCGCCGGGAGCACCCCATCAGATGCAAAATCGAGGTGCACAAGATGTGGAATTTCTAGTTATATCACATCCAACGACACGCGGTGACCGTAACGAACTAAATGGATAAATAATGGTTTGTTTTCATCATTTGAATTTAATATTAACTTATTTACATATGGACGAAGAGTGCAGAAAAAACCTGAAGATAACAGGGATTGGAAGGTTATTCTGTCATCAGAGTGGTTATGTAAATTGTCTTGTTGTTCAACGGACCAAAATATAACAGAAGGAAGAGATTAATGAGACCGTTTCGCATTCGCCTCGCTCTAATCATGATGGTACTCATTGGCGTATCCGTCATTGTAGCCGGATATACGATGGGCAGAGTTTTCAAGACTACTCATATCGCCGCACTGGAACAAACGATGGTGCGTGAAATTAATTTGTTAAAAGCGACATTCCCTTTTCATGACGCTTCCAATCCGACATCAGCGGAAACTCGGAAATATTACTCGGACCGAGCGCTGGAACTGGATCGTCTAACAGACTCGCGAGTAACTTTTATTAATAAAGACGGCATAGTCATTGGCGATTCCGAGAGCGATCCTGCAACAATGGATAATCACCTGAATCGCGAAGAGATCCGGACGGCTACGGAAGGGACTTTTGGACAGTCCATCCGATATAGTGCAACGTTAGGGCAGGACATGCTGTATGTCGCGCTGCCTGTTAATTCGGATCAAAGTGACATGATTGAAATGCCAAGTGGCAAATTCGACGGTTTTATTCGTCTGTCTATGAGTTTGCAAGCGGTGGATCAAGGACTGCAACGCGGATGGATGATTATGTTTGCTGCCCTGGGCCTGCTTTTTCTCATTGTGGCATTTGTCAGTTACCGGGTAGCTAGAGGTCTAACGTCGCCCATTGAGCATATTACCAAAGTGGCACACCGGATTACAAAGCTGGAGTATGATGCGCGAGTAAAAGTTACACGCAGGGACGAGATCGGCCAGCTGGGACTGGCGATTAACGGCATGGCAGATAGTCTGCAGTCCCAGCTCAAAACGATCCGAGACAATGAAGCATTGCTTCAAAGTGTGTTGGCGAATATGACGGGCGGGATCGTCATGATTGATGCAACGCAATCGATTGCACTGGTTAATCGGGAAGCGGAGCGTATGCTCGGCATTCAGGCCGTGAAGGTTACAGGAAGACCTTACACGGAACTCAAGCGGCATTACGAGCTGACACGCACGATTGAAGAGAGCGTTGCTAATCAGGAACGGATGCACGAAGAAGTAAGTGTATTTAACCCGGAAGAACGGTTGATAAGGCTGGATGGTGTACCGATGTCAGAAGACAATGGCGGATATCGGGGAATGTTATTCCTGCTACAGGATGTAACTGCGATTCGCAGATTGGAATCCATGCGTAGCGAATTTGTGGCCAATGTCTCGCATGAACTCAAGACACCTGTGGCAGCAGTGAAGGGATTTGCAGAAACCTTACTAAGCGGCGGTGTACAGGATAAGGAGACGGAACGTTCTTTCCTGCAGATTATTTATGATGAAGGTGATCGACTAAACCGCTTGATTGGAGATATTCTGGAGTTGTCCAAGATTGAATCGAAACGTGCACCGCTGGAATGTTCACCAGTTCATGTGCATTCCTTCTTCGAAATGGTGCTTGGAACTTTATCCAAGGTAGCGGAGAAAAAGCAGATTCGTCTGGAAATGAATGTACCGGAGGAACTGTATATTGAAGCGGATGAGGACAAAATGAAGCAGATTTTCATTAATCTGTTATCCAACGGCATTAACTATACACCTGAGGGTGGAAGGGTGAAACTCCAGGTGAAGATGGATCAGACGAGTGAGGAAGAGCAGGTGGTTTTCTCGGTGTCCGACACAGGAATTGGTATTCCCAAGAAGGATTTGCCGCGAATCTTTGAACGTTTCTACCGTGTAGACAAAGGCCGATCACGGAATTCGGGAGGAACAGGACTTGGACTCTCTATCGTTAAACACCTGGTGGAGCTTCATCATGGTAAATTGTCGGTCGAAAGTGAACTAGGGATGGGAAGCACCTTCCGGGTAATCCTGCCTTTAATTCAAGAAGAAGAAGTCTAGTTTTACTTTGGAAAGAAAAAGGTAGGCTTAGAGAAGCAAAATGTAAAATGAGCCATTTGCTTTACACAGCGTTAACAAATTAGTGCTATGATAGAAAAAGTGTTGTGGCAACAGACAACCTATGAAGAGAGAAGGGGTATCATGGCACAGCGTTTGCTGGTTATTGAAGATGAACCGACATTATCGAGATTACTTACGTATAACCTGACACAGGAAGGTTATGACGTAACGGCAGAGGATCATGGGTCAGCAGGATATGACCGGGTCTTGTCTCAGGATTTCGATTTGATTCTACTGGATCTGATGCTGCCAGGCATGAATGGTCTGGATATTTTGAACAAACTGCGTATTCAGGGAGTAAGCACTCCTGTCATTATTCTTACCGCCAAGAACGGTGAAGCCGAGGTTGTGCAAGGGCTGAAATCGGGTGCAGATGATTACATTACGAAACCGTTTGGTGTATCCGAGCTTTTGGCACGTGTAGATGCGGTACTCAGACGTTATTCGAATGGCGACGATTTACCGCAGCCTGAGGATAAAGACGGCTCACGTATTATTCTTGGTGAACTTGAAATTTATCCGTTGAAGTATGAAGTGACTCTGGGAGGGCAATCGATCAGCCTGCGTCCGAAGGAGTTCGAAGTCCTATTATATCTCGCTAAAAAACCTGGCGTGGTGCTCACCCGGGATGACCTGATGAATGCGGTCTGGGGTTTTGATTATATCGGAGGTCAGCGGACCGTGGATGTACACGTCAGTTCATTACGTAAAAAGCTGGAGCTTGACCCTGAATCCGTTCATATCGATTCCATCCGTGGCGTAGGTTATAAATTGGTTGTCAAAAGAAAAACTCCCCATCATTCTAGTTAAATGATCGGGGAGTTTTATTTTTACCTCCTTTTTACACAAAGGAAGATTTTTCTTCATTTATGGGGAGTAGGATGAGGTTATCCAAGTGATACTTTGTACCTAAAAACCCACCTTAGGGCGGAGCTAACACGTAAAGGAGAATGTGTAATTATGCCCATGTTGTTAGAAGCTAGACCTGAGAATCTGGATGTTAGTTTACAAAAAGGGGAAGAAACATCGTTCGTGCCTGAGTTGGAATCGGACGAATCAACAAGTGAAGTTCAGGAGGAACATGCCGTTTCTTTGACTGATTATTTCCGTCAGGTGCCTATAGCTAGGGGAGATACTACTTGCGGAGATGCTGCGGCGATGTTAAGTGATGGACTGGAGCATCCATGTATTGTGCTCTGTGATGAACACATGAAACCGATAGGATTATTGATGCGTGAGAGCTTGTATCGTTTACTGAACGGAAGGTTCGCAGCGGACTTATTTTATCGTAAACCGATTATGAATGTAGCTAACGCATCACCGGTTATTGTAGATATACATATGGAACCCGCCGCTATTATTGACGCCGCGCTTCGGCGGGACGAGGATCATTTTTATGACTGCCTGCTCGTAACGGAACAGGATCGCTTGCTTGGTGTACTCACGATCCGTGATGTGATGTCGCTTTCTCGTAAACTTCAGCAGAAGGCATCCGCAGATCGCATATGCACCGTGACGGAGAGTGGACAGGAAATTTCACGCATTCATGACGCTGTAACCAAACTGGTTCAAGCGGCGAATCAGACCGTACAGGAAGCAGGGCAAGTTATCCTCTTGTCCAATGAGGGAGAAGGGCGTCTGCGTCAAGTTGAGTCTTCCTACCTTCAGGTTCATGAGCATATGGGGGATCAGGGCAAACACGCAAGTCAGATGCTCGAATCCATCAAAACGGGTGCAGGCATGGCGCGTTCCATTCGAACGCTGGCGGATCAGAGCGGGCTTTTGGCACTGAATGCATCGATAGAGGCTGCGCATGCCGGAGAATACGGCCGGGGGTTCCAGATTGTTGCCGGAGAGATCCGGGCACTTGCCAAACAGACACGAGAAGTGGCTGGAAACATGACCGTATTGCTTCAGGATATTGAAAGTTTAACCCAGCAGACCGTATCCCTCATTCAGGCGAGTGGTACTGAAATCGATGAGAGTGCGCAGTATGTGCAGGAAGGTGCGGCAGCGTTTGGGAAGTTAAATCATGCGGTAAAAGCTTTGTCCTGCATCGTGGAGACCATTGCTGCTGAAGGCGGGGAAGCTGGCAGGGTCGCAGAGAATATCCAGTTGAAGCTGAAAGCCATGATTACGGATCATTCCGAGCTGTGAACTAAAGCACAACCGAGGCACAGCGTATAACGGAAATCGCGCAGATCAAAAAAGAGAGACCTGGGACGTTGAACTAACGGACTAGGTCTTCTTCAGGTGTTTTTACATTCCGTTAACATGAAGGTGGTACTGTTTTTACAATGTTACGTTAGGATATTAAAGATGACTGTGCTGATTGGTAGAGAATATGAACGCCGGTCTCAACGTAAAGGGAATCCAATGATCCCTGCAACGAAGGAGAAGTGAGCATCCATGAAAGACCTCATTCACATTGATGGACTTAATTTATACTATGATACGCATCACGCGCTTAAAAATATATCGATGGATCTGCCGGAGAAAACCGTCACAGCGTTTATCGGGCCGTCAGGCTGCGGTAAATCGACATTGCTCCGTACGTTGAACCGGATGAATGACATGATTCCGGGTGTTCGTGTGGAAGGACAAGTTATGCTGAACGGTTCGGATATTTACAGTAATGAAATTGAAGTGGAGACGCTGCGCAAACGGGTAGGAATGGTATTCCAACAGCCGAACCCTTTTCCAAAATCGATCTATGACAACGTGGCGTACGGACCACGTCTGCACGGCGTAACCCAAAAAGCAGAACTGGATAAACTCGTCGAACAGAGTCTGGTTCATGCGGCATTGTGGGATGAAGTGAAGGATGTGCTGAAAAAATCGGCGTTAAGCCTGTCTGGTGGACAGCAACAACGTCTGTGCATCGCACGTGCACTGGCTGTACAGCCGGATGTGTTGTTGATGGACGAAGCAACTTCGGCGCTGGACCCGATCTCCACGCTGAAAATCGAGGAATTGGTCAAAGAGTTGCATCATAAATATACCATCGTCATGGTTACGCACAACATGCATCAGGCCGCGCGAGTATCTGGACGAACGGTGTTTTTCCTGAATGGTGAAGTGGTGGAGGCAGCTGATACGGAGACGTTATTCTCCACACCGCAAGATTCCCGGACCGAGGACTATATATCCGGTCGGTTTGGTTAAGGCGAGCTGAACAGGATGATCCCGGCTTACCCGGAGATGATGGAGAAGGAGGACATGAAATCTATGATTCGCAGAAAAGAATTTGATCAAGAGCTGGAAGAACTGCGCTCCCTGCTGAAACAAATGGGGGAACATGTAGGAAATGCCTTGGACGGTGCGATTGAGAGTTTGCAGACATTGAATGTAGAGAAAGCTCAGATCATCATTAAGAATGATGCGAATCTCAATGCCCTTGAGGACAAAATCATGGAGCTGGGCTCCAAGCTTATTATTACACAGCAGCCCGTTGCGAAGGATTTAAGACGTATTATCGTGGCCTTCAAAATCTCCAGTGACTTGGAGCGTATGGGCGATCTGGCCCTCGACGTGGCAAAGGTAACGATCCGTATGGAAGGTCAAGAGCTGATCAAGCCGCTGGTGGATATTCCACGTATGGCGGAAGTGGTGAAATCCATGATTGATGAGTCCATTGAGTCCTATTTGAAAGAAAATACCGATCTGGCCTATAAAATGGCACAAACCGATGATCAAGTAGATCAGTTGTACAGCAATATGATTCGTGACCTCTACACGTTAATGACTGAACATCCAACGAATGCATCTCAGGCTATGTTGCTCTTGATGGTTGGGCGTTACATTGAACGTATTGGTGACCATGCGACCAACATTGGTGAGAGCACCGTGTACCTGGTGACGGGTCAGCGTCCGGACCTGAACCAGTAAGTTGTTCTGGGCAGGCTATGCTGCACAAGCGAGGAATATTAGACATACAAGATAAAATAATATGATCGAAATGGAGAACTTTCTTCCGGCTGGCCTGTGCACAGGCTGACTGGGAAGGAGGTTCTTTTTTTGCGGAAGAAATGTGGTGAGAAGGGGTGTGAAGTTTTTTTGATGTAGGTGGCAGGTATGGTATCATGAGAGTAGGTATGTAAGTACAGTCTGACCATATGATACGCGAGGTGCTGGAATGGACAAGTTTATTCTTATAGATGGAAATAGCATTATTTATCGGGCATTTTTTGCAATGCCTCCTCTGACCAATTCGAAAGGTCTGCACACCAATGCGGTGTACGGATTTACGACGATGCTGCTTCGCTTGCTGGAAGAACACAAGCCTACACATGTGATGGTGGCGTTTGATGCGGGCAAAGTGACGTTCCGTCATGAAGGGTATCAGGAATACAAGGGTGGACGGGAAAAAACACCGCCGGAGTTGTCCGAGCAGTTCCCATTGCTTAAAGAGTTATTGCAAGGCCTTGGGATCGCGCAGTTTGAACTGGCTGGTTTCGAGGCGGATGATATTATCGGAACACTGACCAAACGCGCGGATGATGCAGGCAGACAGGTTCTCGTTGTATCGGGTGACAAGGATATGTTGCAACTTGCTTCCGAGCATGTACATATCGGGCTGACGCGTAAAGGGGTTACGGAGATTGAACTGTACGACCCGGCTCAGATTAAGGAACGTTACGGTCTGACACCACTACAGATCATTGATCTGAAAGGTCTGATGGGCGATGCTTCCGATAATATTCCGGGTATTCCGGGTGTTGGGGAGAAAACGGCGCTGAAACTGCTACACCAGTTTGGATCGGTGGAAGAGGTGCTGAACGGTACGGGTGAACTGAAAGGCAAGATGAAGGAAAAGATTGAAACCCACGCCGATGATGCACGCATGAGTAAACAGCTGGCGACGATTCACCGTGAGGTTCCGCTCGAGCAGACGTGGGATGATATGAAGTTTGATGGATTGAAAGAAGCAAGTGCAGGGCCTGCACTTGCTAAGCTGGAGTTTAAGTCATTGCTGGAGCGCTTGTCCTTTAGCGGTAGCGTGGCTTCCGAGCAAGAGGCTGTTCCAGCGGCTGAGGTTGAATCTACGATTGCAACAGAAGATAACATAGCTGATCTGATGGATATGTTGGATTCGATCGATGTGCTGCATGTGGAAACGCATGGTGACAATCCGCATCAGGCGAAGCTTGTTGGTCTTGCCGTAGGTGCCGGGGAGAAATATACGTTCATATCTCCGGAATTACTAAAGTCTGATGCGGCAACTCCTGTACGGGAATGGCTTGCAAGTGCCGACCAGCCAAAGCGTGGATATGATCTGCATCGTGTGGATTTGGCTTTGCATGCACATGGCATTGAATTCTCAGGTGCATCATTTGATGTGCAGCTTGCTGCTTATTTGCTTGACCCGACCGAGTCGAATCAGACAATCAGCGGGCTGACGTCCAAGTATGGGCTGCCTTCGCTGGTTGAAGACGATACCGTTCTGGGGAAAGGGGCTAAATACAAATTGCCTGATGCGGATGTTTTGGGCGATTTCCTATGCCGGAAAGCCGCTGCGCTGGCCGCGATTATCCCTCTTCAGGAACAAGCGCTGGAGAGCGATGAGATGAATTCACTATTCCATGAGCTCGAAATGCCGTTATCTCGTATTCTCGCCGACATGGAGAAGCAGGGAATCAAGGCGAACACAGAAGACTTACAAGCCCTTGGTCGTGAATTTGAAGGACAGATCGGCAAGCTGATGGCCGAAATCTACAAGTTGTCCGGTACGGAGTTTAATCTGAACTCACCTAGACAACTCGGCGAGATTTTGTTTGACAAGCTGGGCCTGCCTGTCGTGAAGAAAACAAAAACAGGCTACTCCACCGACGCTGAAGTGCTGGAAAAGCTGGCTCCTTATAACGACGTGGTGCAGCACATTTTGCAATATCGCCAGCTTGCCAAGCTGCAATCCACTTATGTGGAAGGTTTGCTGAAAGAGATATCCGACCGGGATGGCAAGGTGCATACGTTCTATCGTCAAACCATTGCAGCAACAGGACGACTGAGTAGCCAGTTCCCGAACTTGCAGAACATTCCGATTCGTATGGAAGAAGGACGCAAAATTCGTAAGGTCTTTGTACCGTCCGAGCCGGGTTGGTCTATTCTCGCAGCCGACTACTCTCAGATTGAACTGCGTGTACTGGCACATATTTCAGATGATGAGCGTCTGAAGGAAGCTTTTGTACATGATATGGATATCCATACGAAGACCGCCTCCGATGTATTCGGCGTGAAGCCGGAGGATGTGGACAGTGACATGCGTCGTTCTGCGAAGGCGGTTAACTTCGGAATCGTATACGGAATCAGTGATTATGGTCTATCGCAAAACTTGAACATTACGCGGAAAGAAGCGGCACAGTTCATCGATCAGTATTTTGAAATATTCCAGGGTGTGCGCCGGTATATGGATGATATTGTGAAGGATGCACGCCGGGACGGTTATGTGAAAACGATGCTGGAACGCCGCCGTTATCTGCCCGAAATCAACGCGAGTAATTTTAATCTACGTTCCTTCGCGGAACGTACCGCGATGAACACACCGATCCAAGGTACTGCGGCTGATATCATTAAGCTGGCGATGGTACAGATGGACGAGGCGCTGCGCGAGCGTAAGCTACAGAGCCGTATGTTACTTCAGGTACACGATGAGCTCGTTTTTGAAGTGCCGGCGGATGAACTGGAGCTGATGAAGGAGCTTGTGCCTTCGGTGATGGAAAAGGCGCTTCCGCTGTCGGTGCCGCTCAAAGCTGAGGTTAGCTTTGGTGAGAACTGGTATGAAGCAAAATAGATAAGAAGGGGTCCCGCTGAGCGTCATCTTCCGTTATAATATAAGGGAGGTGAGAACATCATGCCGGAACTACCGGAAGTCGAAACAGTCAGAAGAACGTTGAATCAACTTATTGTAGGTAAAACGATAGATTATGTTACCGTTAATTTGCCGCGGATTATTCAGCGGCCTGACGATATAGAAGCATTTGCATTGGAACTGGCAGGACATACCGTGATTGGTGTAGAGCGCCGGGGCAAGTTTTTACGGATTTTGCTGGACGGGCTTGTGCTGGTCTCCCATCTGCGGATGGAGGGACGTTATGGTGTGTACCATCAGCACGAAGAGGTGGAGAAACACACTCATGTCATCTTCCACTTCAATGATGGGACGGAATTGCGATACAAGGATGTTCGTCAGTTTGGAACGATGCATCTGTTCAGCGCAGGTGAAGAGCTGGTTTCGAAACCGCTCATGAAGCTTGGACTGGAACCACTGGATGAGGCTTTTACCGTGGACGCGTTCCGCGCTGCAGTGGGGAAACGTACGACCAAAATTAAAGCTGTATTGCTGAATCAGGCATATGTGGTTGGCATCGGGAATATTTATGTGGACGAGGCTCTCTTCCGTGCAGGTATACATCCCGAGACGATTGCGAAGACGCTGACCGAAGCACAGCTGAAGGTTTTGCATGAAGCCATTGTGGCTACGCTACAGGATGCCGTGAATGCAGGAGGTTCCTCAATCAAGTCATATGTTAATGGGCAAGGCGAGATGGGCATGTTCCAGCATCAGCTGAAAATTTATGGCCGTAAAGCCGAGCCTTGCCATACCTGCGGCACATTGATTGAAAAAAGTGTCGTTGGCGGACGTGGGACGCACTTTTGCCCGAATTGTCAACGACTTTGATATCCCGAACCAGAACTGAATCAATGAAATGATGAAATCATAGCACCCTTGGATTCCTCCCTCCATATACTGATATGGCAGAAATAAGCGGGCATATACCCATACTGACATCATCAGTTGGCACGTACCGCACAGGGGAGGAATCCGGGGTGCTGCATCATTTTATTTCATTACTGGCGCTTGCTTTTGCAGTGAGTTTAGATGGTTTTGGAGTTGGAATTACATATGGACTTCGGAGGACCAAGATTCCGCTCTTATCCATTGCTATTATTTCGCTTTGTTCGGGATTGGTAATCGCGTTATCTATGCAGGTTGGTGTGCTCTTATCTCATGTTGTGTCCCCAGAAGTAGCTTCAATTGTGGGGGCTGTCATTCTCATTGTGATTGGTGCGTGGTCGCTTTTGCAACTGATCAGGCGGCGGGGCAAAGAACGTGAGGAAGCTGAGAGTGAATTGGTGCAGGAGAGATTGCTTCAAGAAAAGGGAACAACGGAATCGGGGCTTTCATCCAGAAGCAAGAATCAATTAATGGTTCTGGAAGTGCAACCATCGCCAACGGATGGTTCGGTGGAGCGCATGGTATTTACACTGGAATTGCGCAAGCTGGGTGTGGTTATTCAAATTTTGCGCAGCCCGTCCAAGGCGGACATGGATAACTCAGGCAGTATCTCCGCACAGGAAGCGATGTGGCTCGGAATTGCGCTGTCACTGGATGCCTTTGGTGCAGGTCTGGGTGCGGCATTGCTTGGATTTCCTACGCTGTGGACAGCACTGGTGATTGCTTTGTTTAGTGGGGCGTTTCTGTCACTTGGCATGAAGGTAGGATTACGGTTTGCAGCACAGCGCTGGATGCAGAAACTCTCAGTTCTGCCGGCCCTGCTGTTAATGATTATGGGAATATTCAAGTTGTTTTGAGGAGTAATAAAGCTGTTATGAGGTGAGACGATGAATATAGGCTTAACGGGCGGAATCGCAACAGGCAAAAGCAGTGTTTCCGCCTATCTGGCCAGTAAGGGAGCGCTGCTAATCGATGCAGATGTTATTGCCCGGGAAGTTATGTTGCCTGGGCATCCCGTTTTGGCTGCCGCTGTTCAGCGGTTTGGACAAGCTATCTTGAATGAGGACGGAACACTGGATCGGAAAAAGTTAGGGAGTATTGTTTTTCAGCACCCTGAGGAACGTAAAGCGCTTGAGGCCATCACTCATCCGGCGATCCGGAAGGAAATGCGTGAGAGAGCGGCTGCATACGAATTGAAACATCCGGACAAGCTGGTGGTGTCGGATATTCCTTTGCTGTACGAGTCGGGTCTTGAGGAAGGTTTTTCGGAAGTTATGGTCGTATATGTACCTAGAGCAGCACAACTGGAGCGACTGATGAACCGGGATCAAATGACCCAGGCTGACGCCGAAGCACGCATTGCGGCCCAAATGGATATTGAACGCAAAAAAGAGCGGGCAGATATCGTTATTGATAACAGCGGATCATGGGCTCAGACGGAGAAGCAGCTTGAATTATTTTTAACTCATAAGGGTTTATTATGAAAATATTGCGTAAAAAACGTGTACTGCTGATCATGTTTGTTTCCTTTGTACTTGTGTTATTTCTAAATACGAACTGGATGGCCTGGTTTTATCCGATTGAATATAAGGAAGAGATTCGGGCGCAATCCCAGAGCTATGAGGTTGATCCGTTTCTGATCGCCTCGATTATTAGGGTGGAGACCAATTTCAAGACCAGTAAAGAATCCAAACGTGGTGCGATCGGACTGATGCAGCTCATGCCGGATACGGCGAACTGGATTCTGGAACAAGCCAAAATTCCGGATACTTCGCTGGAGGAATTGAAACATGAACCTGGGCGAAATATTCAACTGGGGACATGGTATCTGCGTAATCTGTCAGACCAGTTTAGTGGCAACGAAATTGTGATGATTGCCGCTTATAATGCAGGACCGGGGAAGGTCAGCAGCTGGTTGAAAAATGGTGTATGGGATGGCACGCTTGAAACGGTGAAGGATATTCCTTTTGGTGAGACACGCCACTATGTACAACGGGTTATTTACTATTATAATCAGTATGTGAAGATCTACGATACGTTCTAAAGCGATTGCTCGGAAAAAGATAAGGAGAAGCACGGAGCAGACCGGTAGTGTACCGGCCGCCCCATGCTCCTCTGTGTAACTTATTACGATGCAGATAATTATTGGTATTGACCTGCCAATTGCTGTTCTGCAATTGTTACCAGACGCTTCGTGATGTATCCACCGATCGAACCGTTCTCGTAAGAAGTCATGTTACCTTGGTACCCATCTTGTGGGATGCTGATTCCGAGTTCTTGAGCTACTTCATATTTCATTTGCTCCAGGGCTGCGGAAGCTTTAGTTACAACCAAGTTGTTGGAATTACCGTTGCTTTGTGCCATTGCTGTTCACCTCCTCGCGGGTTGGTAAAAGTATTATGTGTCGCGAATGCGATTTTCATTACAAGATATGCTCAGGGAATATGTGGTAAAAAGTAAAAGTGGGAAGTGATCTTAGTTGAAATGTCCTTATTGTGGTTATTTAGGTACCAAAGTGTTGGACTCCAGACCAGCGAATGAATCGAAATCCATCCGCCGCCGCCGCGAATGTGAGCAGTGCGCGAGAAGATTTACAACCTTTGAAATGATTGAAGAAACACCGTTGATCGTCATTAAGAAGGACGGTAGCCGGGAAGAGTTCAGCCGTGACAAAATTCTCCGTGGTTTGATCCGTGCGTGTGAGAAGCGTCCGGTCTCTGTAGAAACGCTGGAGATGATGGTATCTGAAGTGGAGAAGTCACTGCGTAACACAGCAGAAGCTGAGGTAGAGAGCCGTCAGATCGGCGAGCTGTTAATGGAGCAGCTGTTTCCGGTTGATGAAGTGGCGTACGTGCGATTTGCTTCTGTGTACCGCCAGTTCAAAGACATTAACATGTTCATGAAAGAACTGAAATCACTGCTGTCCAAAGAAGATCTGGAGGACTAATGTAGTGGGGGAAAAGGAGAAGAGCAATCCGGAGCTGCATCTGGTATATGCCATGCCGTGTGTGCCCGTAACATGAATGTTCTTCTCCATAGATTTCGGTGCTTCAGAAGGGTATTGACAGTCCAGAAGGGATTTTATATGATATAGAAGTCGCCTGTAAAATGAGTTTTTAGCAGTGCTGGACAAGATGTAACATCATATCCTGGGGCCTTAGCTCAGCTGGGAGAGCGCATCGCTGGCAGCGATGAGGTCAGGGGTTCGATCCCCCTAGGCTCCATACTTGTAGAGAACCCGCTGATACAGCGGGTTCTTTCGTTTGTCTAGACGTTGACTGTGCGTGGACAATTCGCAGATCTGCGCTCCACGCATCGCAGATATACGCGCCTAATCCCTCGTTTTCTTACCGTACTTATTATCGAAGGAGACGGTATGGAATGGATAAACGTAAAGGAAGAACAATTAAGAGTGAGCGCACATCAACGCGCTTGCAGTACTCGTTAGACTACTTGTTCGATTATTATTACCAGGCGAAGAAGTCGGAAGGGCGAGCGGAGAATACGCTAAAGACATACGTACAAAATTACAATTACTTCTGCGAATTTCTGGATGAGCGTAAGATCATTCGTGACAGCCGGAATATCAACGTTGAGGTAGGGCGTGACTACATAAATTTGGTTACGGGATGAAAAACGGAGGTTTAGCGATAACTGTAACGTTCCGGAATCTGTTCGCACTGTTGGACTTCTTCCGAAATCAATTAACGTACGCATTAAGAATATGAAGACGATGTTTAAGGTTTTATAAGAAGAGGAAGTAATTGAAGCAGATTCGTTTACGTATCTAAAGAACGTACAGGACATTGCGAAAGATATTGAGGTACTTACCGCGGAGGAAATGAACAACCTACTCAAAGCGCCAAACCAGCGCAAATACAGCGACTTCCGTGATTTCGTAGTCATAAATCTCCTGATCGACGGGATGTTACGTGTAGACGAGACGTTAACATTGCGCATGACAGACGTAGACTTTATCGCATGCTGTGCAACTTTACAACGGGAAGTGACCAAGACGCGTAAGCCTCGAATTGTACCGATCACAAAACGAACAGCTAAGCTGATGCAAGAATTAATCCGCGAATCAACGGAATTTGTGAGTGAATATATCTATTCCTAAACAACTATGGTGAATGCTTGGGGCCTAACCATTTTCGGCATGAATTAAAGAAATACGCAGATCATGCTGGAATTGAGAAACACATTTATCCGCATTTGTTGAGGTATGCTGGGGCGAAATTCTTTCTTGAGTAGAGCGGGTCACAGCATCATCTGTAGGTTATTTTGGGGCACGCCGATGGTCGGATGACCGCTCACTATACACATCTGTCTGTTAAAAACGTGAGGAAGAATTACGACGTCCATTAAACGCGGTTTTCGGTAAGCTAGAGAAGTTAAGTAGAATAAAACGATAATACGATGTAAAGCCGCCGGATAGCTCACTGCAGCAGTTCGGCATTCCTTCTATTTTGCACTATTATATATACGTTTAGTTTCGTTATTTCCAGGCAGATACCCCTTGAGTCCAAATTTTTGCCTCTTTAGGCTTTCCGTAAAATTACCGTGAAATTAGCACATTTAAACGTCGGCCCTAACAAATACCCTCGTGCTATTTGAACAACTAAATCTACGGAGATCTCACGGCGATGATTATGAGGGGGCATGGGGAGATCAGAGGAGAGTATATCGAAAGAAAAACTTAAAATGCGAACGTATGTTTTTTGTTGCGGTAACCGATGGAAATGATATAATAGTTAAATCGTGGTAAGGTTTGAGGAGGGAGGTGTAACCCTCTATGACGATGGAAGCGATTATAACTTTAGTTTTTGTAGCAATGACTTTTGTAGTAAATTTGTTTAATGCATTCATCAATCTTATAAATATAAAGAAAAAGTAGTCGCCCCCCGCCAAGGTTACGACTACTCATTTTGAAGATGTACTACTTTTTTTAAAAATTCGAAACCTTATCACGATAACTGACGAAAAGTCTGAAATATTGTATTTTAGACTGATTGTCAATCATGATTTACATTTTAGTTTATTTTACACCTGTGAGTCAAATGGTTCAAGTATTATATTTGTGTAATTAAAAAAACCCGCATCGGAGACTGTTTCTGATAGTGGGTTTTTTGTCGTTTTTGGGTATCGACAAATTTGAGGGAGTGAGATTTGCGGAGTAGTATTTCGGTCACTAGCACGGTTAACATACGGGAGTACATCGCCGCAACCGTTAATTACGGGTATCTGTGTACTTACGATGGTGTGTTCGCCCGCTATAAATGTCGCGGATATGCGGATAAGGTGGACCATATTTGAGGTAGATGCGAGCATAGTTATGCGGAGATATCTCGTGTTGAGTACAGAAGCGAGTCCATTTGCGAAGGTAACTTTGAAGTAAAAAGAGAAAAGACTTAGCTTGGAATTTTTACGAGTTCTCGTGGTCAATAAGAGGTAATGAATAATTTGTTCGCTAATAACTGATACTGGAATTTAATTGAATTTAAGAAGGAGTGTTTGAGTTAAATGAATAATTTACAGATTAGTCTCTCACAGACCACACTAAATACTTTTTTGAAAAAAAGCCTCTCTCTAGTCAGGCAGTCTGAACCAATTTCTAATGTTATTGTTGAAAAAAACGGAGTGAAGGTTACTGCAAATATCCAGTTAAAATCCATTGAAGTAGATGATTTAAATTTAGCTGAACCGAATAAAGTAAGTTTAAATAATGTTAAACTGAGTTTTGAGCTGTTGAATGTAGTCGTGGAAGTAGATATTAAACGCATTCATGACTCAATTAAGGTTTTAAATTTACCTGGCGATCGTTTAGATGTAGAAATAAGCTGGGACTTTTTTGAGGGAGAACCAGATATAAAACTAACTTTGGGAATTGAGGATTACTTTAGCCCTCAGTTTACCGCTGAAATGAATTTTTCCATAAATGGGCTAGATGTTATGGTTGGCTTAAGTAATTTTAATGTCCATAGTTTGAACATAGCAAGTAATCTTGGAGAAAAAATAGAAGATCAAATTATTAATGAAGTAAAACAAATTATAAAGGAAAAAATAGGTGAATGGGCTGATAAAGTCCTCGATTTTATAGGTGATTTGGCTCGTTTTTTACCTGTCGATAATATGGCAAGCTGGATCGTAGTTGAACTATCTGAAAGTGAAGTGTTTAAACACTTGGTAGAAAAAGCTGTCAAAGACAATGTAAAAGAAGAGAAGGTTTACACAATACCAAATAAGTTTGAGTTAGGGAAAGATCAAACGAAAGTTAATGTTTCTCTTGCTGATGAAAATACAGCTTCAGTGCATGTGGAAAACGGTACTTTAATTGGTTTAGTTAACTTCAAAGACATTTAAAAATAACGACTGCAAACCTTCCTATAGTTGCAGTCGTTATTTTTCGTAAGAATCCCCTTACAAACACCTTGCCATTTCCGTCCAGGTACGTTCCCCTTACCAAAGCCTAAACACACTGATTCCACAGTAAAACCACGTATGGAGGAGAACGCGAAGTTGCGTTCTCCAACAAAAAGAAAGAGACGCATGAACAGACGTTAAACATAATACCAAGTAGGCCAAAAGATACGTGATCGACCGTTTGGTCACAGTGCTGATCTTACTGTTCAAGATGTAGTAATTGATTACACTACGGGTGAATGGTTATGTGTATCTTGCTCCTGTGACGTTGGACAACGCGGATAGAGATTACCTACGTGATCATTTTAGGGAGTAAGAAAGGCAAAGATGGGAATGGCCGCGTCTTATATAAAGTAAATACGCAATGAAAAGGCGCAGTTCTCACGGGAGTATCCGTTGAGGGCTACGTCCTTTCATTACGTTTATAAGAAGAACGCGCAGATAAATTGAATTGAAAAGAAAATAAAGTATTGCCAAATGTATACAGAATGATACTATTGGTTTTATACAATAGTTTTAAGAGACTAATTAGAGGTGCGATTTATTATGATAATTGAAAGTCACATTAAGGAAGGACTAAGCAGAGCTTACGTTATAGCGGTGGCTCATAAGGCCGGGATGAATTTCTCTAAACCTGATTTTGATTACGGCTTCGATGGGACATTCAGGGATACACGTAACTATAACGGACGATACTGTGATACGGGGTTTTGCATAGACATTCAACTTAAAGCTACTGAAAATGTTGTAATGGAAGAAGATTACATAAAATATGATTTAGAAGTTAAGAATTATAATGATCTAGTTCTAAAAGATGTGGGTAGTCCGCGTATATTAGTACTGTACGTTCTTCCTCCTGAGCAAGATGAATGGTTGAACGTGTCAGAGTTTGGAACAACACTTAAAAACTGCGCTTGGTGGTGTTCTTTAAAAGGGATGGAACCAACTACAAACTCAAGCAGGGTACGTATAAAAGTCCCTAAGTCCCAATTATTAACGGAAGTTTCTTTAAAATCATTAATGAATAAAGTAAAAATGGGTGAAGAGATATGCAATCTAACCTGATAAAACTTAACTCGCTGACGAATTACTTGCTAAGTAGGAATTGGACTTGGAATAAAGTTTTTCCAAATAAAAAACTTAAAGTTTTTAATAAATTTGTTGATGAGCATAGCGATCCCTTAACCATTGTTATACCTTCAAATGAAACATTTCAAGACTATATACCAAGGGTTCAATCAGTGGTAGAAACTTTAGCTGCTTTTGAAGGTGTGAGCAAAGAACAAGTAATAAGAGATATAACCTCTATGGATATCGATAAGCTTGAAATAAGAGTTGTTTCCACATTTGCAGAAGATGGATCGATTCCTCTAAGTTATGCATCTAATTTAATTGATGGTTTAAAAAACCTAATTGTTTCCGCAGCCTATTCAGAAGAGAACCCTAAGCGTTCTTTTAAAAGACCGTCTCAAAAGGCATTAAGTTATAGTGATTCATTTAAATTAGGTCAGACAGCAGTGGGTAGTTATGTTGTCACAGTTGAATCGGGTCCTTTATTAGATGATCATGTCGAAATGGTAATCGATAATCATGTAGCGAGAACAGAACCCTTCTCGAGAAGGGTAATGAGAAGGATTCACAAAGCTATGCATCAGATAGAGTCGTTCAATAAAGAAAACTATAAATTGTCAGACCTTATCAATGAAGGATACAACGATGGATTGAACGCAAACATTTGTGAAGCCTTACTTTCACTTTACTTCAAAGAAAAACCGGTCAAGCTCGAGTCTAGGATTAACTACTCATGGATAGTTGAAGTGGAGGGGGAGACACTCCCCGACCTTATTATATTAGATAACGATGATTACCATTCAATTAAAGTCATAGCCGAGGCATTACGGAACGAAGAGCCTGAAAGTCTTGTTATTGAAGGGACAATATCAAGACTCTCGATTAGTTCTGGTAGTCAATACGGCATAATAAACGTTAGCGCGACTTATGAAAACAAAAAACATAGTGTTAAAATCGCTCTCGAAGAAGAAGACTATAAGCTAGCTTGTGATGCGCATAAAAACAACAAAAGAGTTAGGGTTACTGGTAAAATGGATTCGTCAGGAAGGACATGGGAGATTATAGACTTGGAGGGCTTTGATATTCTTATGGATTAAAAGTTCGTTTATGACGTTTTTCTTGCTGCCAATATCAACAAGCAGTCTGAAAATATCTCCCTATAATGCGTAGTTTATTTGTTTATTTGGAACCCCGTTTAATAAAATTGCACAGCCTCCTTCGTCATGGAGACCAAGTGTGTGTGGAAACGCGCCAGACTCTCACTTGTGCGGCCCTGTAGCCGTTGCCACATCTTATATGTAAAATAAACAGCGAAATAAAAGCAACCCTATGGACTCTCGCAGTTATGCGCCCCTAAACTGTATAACAAGGTAATCGGTAAGGGATAGCGCGTGGTTTTCGGAACCTGCTGGCCGGATAACACGCTTATTTTACGGGGGTAGTCTAGCGTTGACTGAACGTAGGACAGTGCGGAGACAATTGCTCCACTGGGAGCGATGAGGTCAGAGGCTGTGATCCCCTCAGGTTTCATAAGAGAGTTATAGAAAACGGCAGAGATGCCGTTTTTTTGTTGGAATCAATTGTCTCTGGTGTCACAGAAGGAAAATTGGTTTCTCTGTGGCTGATAACGAATGTAGGCAATTGACACATGTAGAATTCCTAATATGATGATATGGGGGAGGGGATGTTATGCCAAAAAAAGATAATATGTTAGCCATCCTATGGATGTTGAATTCGGGAGAGAAATGGACTGCAAAGCAAATATCTGAAAAGTTAGAAGTGAATATAAGAACCGTTTATCGGTACATTGATGCACTGTGTTCTAGTGGAGTGCCGATCATATCCGACGCAGGTCATCATGGTGGATATAGTCTGCTGAATCATTTTATCAGAGCGCCTCTGCTATTTGATATGGAAGAAAAAAAGACACTTCTTCATGCTGCTGTTTTTGCAAAAGAAGCCGGATATCCATTGAGTGAGACATTAGAGAATGCGACAGCCAAGTTGAAAATGTATTCGAATGAGCAACAGGAGAGCACACTAAATCATCAATTAACTGGATTTGAAGTGATAAACCGTATGGTCAGCCCTTCGAGTCAGCTCGTATTAGCGGATTTAGAGCATGCTGTAGAACAGGGAATATCTGTAGAGATAGATTACCGTACAAACCATGAAGAGAAGCCAAAGAACAGGATGATAGATCCCTATGGGATCGTTTACTGGAACAATAAATGGTATACAGTTGCATTTTGCCACCGAAGAAATGAAATACGAAGTTTCCGGGTAGATCGGATTTTAATGATCAAGCGTACTCAACTAATCTTTACACGTCCTGAGGCTTTTTCTAGCCGTGACTTTTTTATGAAAAACCTGTTACCTGATCTTGTGGGGAAGGAAGGGTTAATTTCTTTAAGGATCGAAGGCAGGCCGGAAGCGTTAGACGAACTAAGCATGCATTGGTTTTTCGGTCATCATCTGCAAGAGCGAACATCTAATCAAGCCATCTTTTTATTTGAGGAAAAATCCATTCATAATTCTGTCCCTTATTTTCTTCTATCCTATGGTAAATCCATTCGAATCATCGAACCCCAGAGTGTGAAAGACAGACTTGTGGCTATTGCAGCAGAGTTAATGGAATATTATCAACAATAATAGCTTCACTGACAGCGGATGTCAGTGAAGCTATTTTATAATGAGATAGTCAGTGATTATTGATGGATTGTAGTCCTTGATAGATAAGAAAAGGGGAGAAATTCAAAATGAAAAACACATTATATCTTTATGTTTTTGACAGCATGTCCGATTGGGAGATAGGTTATTTAACTGCTGAGCTAAACTCAGGAAGATACTTTAGAAAGGGACTGGCTCCAGTACAAATCGTTACTGTTGGGCTCGAAAAGACTCAAGTAATTACAATGGGTGGGTTGAAAATAACACCTGATATTACAGTGGATGAGTGCAACATTACAAGCGTAGATGCATTGATTTTACCTGGGGGAAACACATGGACAGAGGATATTCACAGGCCCATATTAAAATTTGCCGAGATGTGTTTACAGGAAGGGATCGTAGTTGGAGCGATTTGCGGAGCTTCCATAGGACTTGCTCAAGCAGGCATGTTAGATTCCCGCTCGCATACAAGCAATGATCTGGCGTATCTTAAAATGATTTGTCCGTCTTACACAGGCGAAGAATATTACAAATTGGACGTTGCTGTTACGGATGGAAAACTGATCACCGCTTCCGGAGTAGCTCCACTTGAATTTTCTGTTCATGTTTTAGGAGCGCTAGATGTATTTTCTCCAGAAACATTAGATGCATGGTATCGTCTTAATAAAACTCATGAACCTCAATATTTCTACGCGTTAATGAATTCAATCCAATGACCGCTCCGTTCAAGAGAAACGCCATCACTTCAATGTGATGGCGTTTTTTGATGGAATGCTCCGTAAGTCTGTCTTCTTATCGGAAGTGAAAGAAAAGACGTTTTCTAAAATGGTCCTCT
Organism: Paenibacillus cucumis (ex Kampfer et al. 2016); assembly: GCF_019748695.1. NCBI lineage: Bacteria > Bacillati > Bacillota > Bacilli > Caryophanales > Paenibacillaceae > Paenibacillus > Paenibacillus cucumis (ex Kampfer et al. 2016). Next base: position 175,242 of record NZ_JACLIC010000002.1, read on the forward strand.
ACAACGGAGGACTTTAGGTATGTTGCTTAGCCAGAAGGAGCGTATCATCCTGTACACGCTTTCAATTATGCGAGTGTTCGATGAACCTTACAAAGAGAGTAGCTGCTTCGGAGCGGGTAGCAGTGGCTTTAGGAGCAAAGAGATTGTCCGAATTGCCTAATACAATACCGTTGCTCCGCATCACCTTAACGGCCTCCAATGCCCATGAGCTGATCTCACTCTCGTCCGTGAAGGACTTAGACTGGCTTTCAGGTATTTGATAGCCCTTGTACTGCATGTAGTTGTAAAGGATCACTAACATCTGCTCGCGAGTCATCGGAGAATTAGGGTCAAACAGATTGGCGTTTAAACCGTTGACTATGCCTTTTTCTGCCGCCCACTCGACTGCCGCCGTGTACCATTGTCCGTCCGTCACGTCGCTATAGCGGGAACTCGCAGAGTCGGTTTGTTTTACGTTCTCCAGATTGGCTAGTATCTGCACGAACATTGCACGTGTCATTCCGGTGCTAGGTGAGAACGATGTAGAAGTCGTGCCGTTGAAAAGGTTGTATGTGTAAGCGGAATTTACGTAACTGTAGAACCAGTCATCCATGCTGGTATCCCTAAAAGGATTACCTGATTGCACGAGGAAGCCCAGTGAGGTGGCATCATTGAATGCAAGCACCGTAGCCTCACGAATGTTTAGCGACAAGCCGTTGTTTAAATCGACTCTTGCTCCGTCCGGACCTATCACTATCGTGCCGTCGCCACGTATTTTCGAGCCTTCATGGACATGCATTTGATTGTCATTTGGCAGGTTCACGTTGGCTACTTTGCCACCCACAGTGACCGTACCGTCGTTCTCGATTGTCGATCCACCAGAAATGGTCACTGTGCCTTTGCTGCTGGGTAGCGTCACTTGGGCGATCTTGTCCGCCGGAATAGTCACCTTACCGTTAGAGTCTATCGTTGTACCCTCTGGTACCGTGATCTCGATCTCGCCTTTGGTTGAAATCTTGCCGCCACCGGGCAGGGTGGTAATTCCATTTTTGTCCGTGACAGCGGGTTTATCCTTCGGTGTAGTCAGGGTGTAGTTCGAATTTGATGTTCCGTTATCTGTCCCGGTGCCCGTACTGTCGGAGTTGCTTGTGTTACCAATGTTGCTTGTATTACCGGTGTTGCCCGTACTGCCAGTATTACCGGAAGTTCCACCAGAACTAGGCACGGTAGGAGTTGTCGCCGCTGTTGGCATGGCCGTCACACTGATCTCTGCTCCATCGCCCTTCGCGTTCAACGCGATGATCTTGAAGCTGTAGCTTTGGCCGTTTGTCAGGTTATTGAAGGTATATTTGGTCTCCGCCGCATCCAATGTGACTGGCGGTACGTTGCCATACCATACCTTATAGCCTAATATCGCGCTACCACCGTTGTCAGCAGGAGCAGACCAGCTCAAGGTGACCCGTCCGTCACCTACTGTCGCCTTGAGTCCACTCGGCGCACCGGGCGCGGCCGGTTTTCTTTGTGCGAACATCCAATCAAAGACATCTGTGTAGTCATTGTTCCAGGCCGGCAAGTTAGAGGATTGTGCCGTGGGAGCTATACTCCAAGTTCCCATCGTTATCTCGTTGTAGAGAACCGCCGCTTCAACTTCATGCGCTATATAATCAGCGAGAACAGGTGTGTTGGCAGGATTAGGTCTCAGATTAGGCTGATCAAATTGATTGTAAGGCCACGTAAGTACCTCATTACTCTCAAAGCGTGAAGCCCTTGCGTTAATCATTTTCGGCATATTGGTATTGATGAAATTATTGAGGTTAGTCTGGTAGCCACCAACATTATGAGCATTCAAAAACATCCAATAGGCCAAGTTATTGTGTGCGTCATTGGAGTTAGCGTTCGGTGAACCGCTTACCGGGGCCATCGGTGCGGCAGCAGCGAAGAAGCCGGGATAGCTGTTCACTAAGTTGTTCGTATACTGCCCGCCCCAGGAGAAGCCTGCTGCATAAATACGGTTAGGATCTACTTCGCCGCTAGCGATCAAGGCGTCAATGACCTTTTTAACATTCTGTGTGGAGGGAACAGAAACGCCATTATAGGAAATATTCAGGATGTGGCTGGCGTATTTTTCGGGATTCTGTGCCATTTTTTTCATTAGAGCGACGGAGCCGTTGGCAGATTTCATGGCCGCTTTTTGGTCTGCCGCAGCGTTTGTGCCGCCGCGTGACATGCCGTGGGTGTACACATATAGCGGCAATCCTTTCATCACGTTACCGTCTTCATCCTTATGAAGGTAGAGCGAGCGATTGACCGAATTATCCGTGAAGGTTGTGAACTTATCAAGGATGGCATTCACAACTTTTTCTTGCTCAAAAACCACGTTGTGAAGTGCATTCCCCTCTGTCAGCACGATCTCACCCTTTGGGCTGAGGGTGTAAACCTGCTTTGTTGAGTTACTGCTGCCGTCCAGTGTTGTATTACCGCCGCTTTCTGAATAAAACTCAGACTCAACGACGATGTAACGCCCGCTCGCCAGTCCGTCCTGATAATCTGGTGAATTGCTAACCGGCCCCACATAGCCCCGTACCTTCGGTTCATCATTAGCATATACCCTTGTGATCTTGCGTGGTCCTTCTAAGGTAACCGCTTCACCATTCAGGGTGGTGTTCCTAACCGATAAGGCGAACAAGTCCGGATTAAGCGCGGAGCCTAACGCCGCCTTTCCCTCGCCTAAATCAATGATAACAGCCGTTGTGTACTCGCCACTGGCAAAGTTGTCATTCCATACGATAAAGGGAAGTACCCCTGCGTCCGGATCGTTCTTGAATGTCACATGAATGGTATGGTTAGCCTCAATATTCGAAAAGGTATAAGAGCCAGAAGATAGAGTCACAATCTCGCCATCTACCGTTACCGTATCCACAACTTTACCGGAATCGGGGGTAAACGTTATTTCTTTGTTAGAGCCCCGATCTACTCTCAGCACATCGCCGGGTGGGTTCGACATAATTGAGCCGCCCGGTCCGGCAGTGGCGGTAATGGATAATCTGGTGTCTAATTCATTAGCTGGGATGAGCTGCAGGCTGTCTATAAACGAATCAGAGCTGGTATAAGCCGCGTCGGGCACTCCAAAAGAGGAAACGACTTCATAGCGGTCACCGCCGTTTTCCGTTGAGTTATTGATGTAGACCTCAAAGGTAAGCTTTCCCTCCTGTAAGGTCAAGTTTCTTTTGGGTATTCTCATCTCCACGATATATCCAGTTTCCGTAATCTGGGTCCATGCAGCTCTGCCAGGAGCGGCCTGCCCCGAAAACACACCCGTCGCGCTGACACGCCATTGATTAGAGCCACTGGTTCCAGTACCAACATAAAACTCCAGGCTGTCGTACCGGTGATCTCCGCCAGCTCCCTGATATAGATTACTGTCATTCACAACTACGCGGGCATACAGGTAGTCGTGATCCCAGAGGATTCTGGCTGTGCCCGTGGCATGGGGTCTTGGGTCGGTGGGCACCGTGCTTTTGTTGATGTGATGTTCCATGGTTTGGCTCCAGAGTGGGTCGTTTGACCCGAGTTCGGGAGTGCCAAAAATGGCGGCCTTTGTTTCATTTGTTACTGCTGAGCTTTCAATGTTGTCACTGTCGGCAGCGTAGCTCGTAGGCATTAGCGAGGCCACCATTACCAAGCAACAAAGGAACGCGAGCATTTTTCTAAATCGTTTTGGCATAGATGCAATCCTCCTTATTTTTTGATCCGGTGCGCTCATGGTTTACTCGCATCCGTATTTGGAAGCGTTATCAAGTTTACAAGCGCCCAACTATATATATTATGTTTATCTAGAGTTAAATCCTTTATTTTCAATGTAGAGTATATATTGGAATAAAAACGATTGATTCGAGGAATAGGGACAATGCTTCAATCCACATCAAATTTCAAATTGAAATAAAAAAGTCCACGTTATTAACATGATAGTACATTGAATTGAAATATCGGAACACGTAATATGAAAAAATGTAAGCGTATTCATTTTGGGGTGGTTCTCTAGTTTCTTGAGTGAAGGGGTCTTGGTTTGAAAGCGAGCTATGGTTTTGTGTGCTTCTGAATATTCAATGAGGGGAAGAATGCTATGCGAAAGCGAATGACAAACATCACTTTGGTTTTACTGTTGACCTTCAGTAGCTGTTTTAGTTTTGGTATGTCATTTAACAATCAGGCTTCAGCTGACCCAATTACACCAACGATGTTGGCGCATTATCCATTGCTCGAGGATGTATTGGATACATCAGGTAATGGCAAGCATGGAGCGGCTGTAGGCAATATCACGTATGCCGATGGTCTTACTCTGCCTGGAGGGACCGATAGTACTACGAACTACGTGCAACTTCCTACGGGTTTGTTTGATCATCAAGAAAATTTAACGATTTCTGTATGGATCAAGAGTAACACTGGACGTGGTAACTATGCAGCATTATTTTACGGTACGCCAGCGGCTGAAAATAAGTTGCCAACGAATTACTGGCTGTTTAATCCATCCAATCCAAGTGGTGATTTTAAGTCGGTAGTTACAGATTCCAACAATGTTGACCAGCCTTGGACGACGGAGGTAGGCGTATCAGGCCCTTCTACTTCACAGTATGAAGGTCAATGGGTTCACTATACAACGGTCATCACAGAAGACTCTATTACAGGTTACATTAACGGAGTAAGTATAGGCACCGTCTCCAAAGAGAAAACAACAGCAAGCTTTGGTACGGATTTGCAAGCTTACATCGGTCGCTCCAATTATTTAGGGGATGCTACTTTTGCGGGTAGCTTTCAAGATTTGAGAATTTACGGAGAGGCATTAAGTAGTGATGATATCGCTGGAGTATATCAACAATCACTCGATGAAAAGCAAGTTCAACAAAGCAAAAAAGAGCTGACGTTAGGTGACCTATCTGCCGTTACCGAATCTCTTGAACTTCCTTCTGTCAATAAATATGGCGCATCGATAGTATGGACTTCCAGTGATGAAAGTGCAATTAGCCCAACGGGGAAAGTGTTTTTACTAGAAATGGAGCAACAAGTGACGTTAACGGCAACCATTTCTTTAGGTGGGAGCCAAGCAACGAAGGAGTTTATCGTCACCTTGTTACCTAAGGACGCCTCTATTGAACAAGTTACTGTTAAAGGTGTATCGCTCAATGAATCTGCACTTCGTTTATCAGTAGGGGACAGCGAGACACTCGTGGCTACAATTTCACCTGCAAATGCAACCAATAAAAAAGTTACCTGGACATCGAGTGATTCCAGTGTAGCGAATGTCGATTCGGCGGGTAACGTTACAGCGGTTAGTGAAGGGACAGCCACCATTACGGTACAAACGAAAGATGGAGATTTTACAGCTGTATCCGCTATTAACGTTCAAGCCAAGTCGCAAAATGATGATCTGATTCTTCATTACAACATGAAAACCACTGCAGAAGTAGATGGTCAACTCGTACTGAAGGATGTCGCCAACAAACAAGTTACATTTGATGGAATATTTAAAAATGTAAATAATGGACAATTCATTTCTAACCGTGAGGTTGGTTTTATTTCCTTCAATGGCGGAAGCTCTACATCGAATAGTGGATATGTTGAGGTTCCTAAGGGCTCAAATGGAAGGGATCTATTGCAAGGTCTGAATGAGATTACCGTATCTTCCATCGTGAACTGGACGAATGATGGTACGAATCGCTGGATCTTCGGTTTGGGTACGGTGTTAACTCCAGAAACGAACAAATATTTATTCGTAACCCCACGTCACGGTAGCGGATCAGGCAATATGATGGCTACAGGTATATCCAAAAATGGTTGGCCGAACGAAGCATTAGTCACAGGCAGCGCAAACTCCAATCTGATCTCTGGACAGTGGAAGCATGTAACGGTGTCCTTCTCCGAAGCCAGCAACACGATCACATTATTTGTGGATGGAGTCAAGGTTGCTTCAGGTAATGCGAAGGGACTCAAGCTGTCAGACATCATTAATCCAGATTCTACGTTCTCTGGTTTTATCGGAAAGTCCATCTTCGCGAACGATCCATATCTTCAAGGAAGCGTAGCTGATTTCCGAGTATATAAGCACGCTTTGACGGAGCAAGAAGTGGGGGACTTATATCAACAAGAAGCAGTAACTCATATCTCTCAAATACGTCAGCTTACTGTTGATGATGCGGCGAATCAACTTCGCATCGATCGTTACTTGGACGAAGCAGATCAGAGTGCGGATAAGATTACGAAAAACGTTACTTTACCGACAAGCGGTAAAAACGGGGTGAGTATCACCTGGAGTTCCAGTCAGCCGACAGTTATTTCTAACAGTGGCGCTGTACAACGTCCAAATGCTCAGTCAAGCGATGTTCAAGCAGAGCTAACGGCTACATTAACGTATCAAGGCGTATCTACATCGGCTGTATTCCCTGTTACGATCTTGAAGCAATTTGATGACCAGCAAAAGGTTGATCTGGATGCTGAACAATTAGAGATCTACAATGCAGACAATGTTAAAGGAAATTTGCGTCTTGTGACTAAGGGTGAACAAGGCTCCACCATTACGTGGACGTCTAGCAGACCTACCGTTGTTAAAGGCACGGCTGAAGCGGCGGGTAATGCTACACAGCTAGGGTGGGTAAGCCGCCAAGCTACGGAGGTACCCGTTAAGTTAACAGCCACAATTACAAGTGGCTCAGCTTCCAAAGAGCGTACGTTTGATCTTACCGTTAAAAAAGCAGCTGCGCCAGTACAGCTTGATGCGTACTTCTTTGCGTACTTTACAGGTGAATATGAGGGTGGTGAAGAAATTTCCTTCGCTACGGCCGAAGATCCATTGTACTGGAAAGCGCTCAACAATGGTAAGTCGATCCTTCAATCGAATATGGGTGAAAAGGGACTTCGTGATCCATTCGTTATTCGTTCAGCAGAAGGTGATAAATTCTATATGCTGGCAACCGATTTGAAAATGGGTGAAAGTACGAATTTCGACCAGGCTCAAATTACGGGCAGTCATTACATGATGATCTGGGAGTCGGAGGATCTCGTCAACTGGAGCGAGCAACGAATGGTCAAGGTTGCTCCCAAAACAGGAGGAAATACGTGGGCGCCAGAAGCGATCTATGATCCTGCAACTGGAGAGTATATCGTATTTTGGGCATCATCGATGAAAAATACAGAGACATACGGTGATTATAACGGGAGACCGGCAGGTCAGTACAATGTGATGTATTATGCAACAACACGAGATTTCTATAACTTTTCAGAGCCAAAGGTCATGATTGATGAGTCACTTCCAACCATTGATACGACGTTTATTGAGCATAATGATATGTTGTATCGATTTACCAAATCAGAAGTCAATACCAAAGTGTATGTGGAGAAAGCACCAAATTTCTACTATGACAAGGACGGTATTGCAGCCAATGGCCTTCAATACGACGCTGTTCCGGGTACACGTGATAACAAACTTGGCTTGATTGGAAAAAATGGAAACAACGAAGGACAAACCATATTTAAGGATATTCATCAAGACAAGTGGTATCTGTTCCTGGATTCATGGCCTTATCATGTACGATATACAACAGATCTGGATAGTAGCACGCAATATATGAACAATGTATTAAGCAGTGATCAATATGCACTTCCTCCAGGACCAAGGCACGGAACAGTGATCCCAATCTCACGTGCGGAGTATAATGCTTTGCAAGAGAAATATGCTTTGAAGGGACCCGCACCATCAACAGACCCGGTTGTACATTACTCATTCGATGCAAATACAGTGAATGGTACAACGTTGAACGACATTTCGGGGAACGGCCATCACGCAACACTGGTAGGTGGAGCAACGATAAATGAAGAGGATCACATCGGTAAAAAGGGCGCTTCGCTAGAGCTTAATGGGTCTACAGGATATGTGAAACTGCCAGATAACCTGATCCAATCTTTGAATCTGGAGAAGGCTACGTTCTCTACATGGGTTCAAATGGACAAAAATCAAGCGAATCAGAGAATATTTGATTTTGCTTCCGAAACAGGCAGACAGGTAAACCGCAACACCATGTACCTGAGTACACAAGGTGATACAGGTAGTCTGGAGTTCGCTGTCGTAACACCTTTTACAGAGAAATTTAGCAATGACAGCACGAAACTCGGGTCAGATTACAAATATGCATTGCGAAATGCTGGACTATTACCAACGAAGACTTGGCAACATGTTGCCGTTACTATGGATGAATTCGAAGCAGTACTTTATGTGAATGGGAAAGAGGTTAAACGCAGCTCGACATTTAATGTTGAGCCCAGAATGTTACTGGAAACAACGATGAATTATATTGGTAAATCAAGGAATAGTTCTGATCGTCTGTTTGACGGTAAATTGGATGATTTCCGCATTTATAATCGTGCTTTATCCGTTCAGGAGATTGCAGCATTAGCGGACGAAGACGTTACTCCTCCAGTAGAGCAGCCATCCGGGGCTGAGCTCATTCTGCACTACGATATGAATGATATCGATCGTGCGACTGCGACGGTTATTGATCAAACAGGTAACTTCAACGGGAAATGGATGAATCCGTCTAAGGCAGAATGGATTCGTACAGATGATGCTGGTGTGCTGAGCTTTAATGGAGGAAGAACGGACTCCTATGTAGAGCTACCACCAGGAATTCTCGATGGATTAACGGATATCACCGTTTCATCGATTGTGAACTGGAGCGGTAAAAACGCTGCGGAATGGTTGTACGCACTAGGAAGACCAAATAATAATACGCACTATACGTATTTCACACCACGTTATAATGCTAACGGTCTAGCGCGTTTAGGCATCGCGACGAATGCCTGGAATAATGAGTCTTCAACTTCTACCACGGGCTTAAAGAATAATGAATGGAAAGTAGTGACGACGGTTGTTTCAGGCAAGGATGGTACACTAACCATTTATATTGACGGTGTTGCTGTTGCAACAGGCTCAACGAATGGAATGACGCTAGAACAAATAAAAAATACTTCTGGCAGCAGTGGAACCATCGGTAAGTCATTTTATACAGCTGATCCATACTTCGGCGGGTTGATTGCAGACTTTCAAATCTATGATGGTGCTATGACGGCTACAGATATTACAACTCTTAAGGCGCGAGCGGATCAGAAGATTGCTTCAATGAAGGGCATGCTTGTATCGGGTGCGACAGAGAAATTAACGATCGATGAACTGCTTGCTTCGAATACATCCAAAGATTCGATTACAAGCAATGTAACCTTGCCAACTTCAGGTGCTTATGGCACAACAATAAGCTGGACAACGAATAAGAGCAATGTGATCTCAACTACAGGTGCCGTGACTAGACCAGATAACGCAACTGGCGATCAAGTTGTAACGTTAACAGCAATATTTACAGATGGTACAGAGACAACGAACAAAACTTTTACGTTGATAGTTAAAGCATTGCCGAGCGATGCCAATGCTGTAGATGAAGCAAAAGCAGCACTAGTTGTGCATAACATTCAGGATGTAAGAGGTCATCTCTCCTTACCGGCATCTGGATTATATGGATCAACGATTACTTGGGCTTCCGCTCAACCAAATGTCGTGTCGATGACTGGGGAAGTGCAACGTCCTGCACATAGTCGTGGAGATGTAGACGTGAAGCTTACAGCTACGATTAAATTAAACTCAGCATCCGCTACGAAGGAGTTTATTGCGAAGGTCAAGGAACGGCCTGCTGATGAAAAATATGCAGGATACTTCTTCACCTATTTCACTGGGGAAGGTACTTCAACAGGTGAGCAAGTTTATTTTGCACTAAGTAACGGTAATGATCCGTTAAGCTGGCGAGAATTGAATGAGGGTAAACCTGTACTGACCTCTACCTTAGGAGAGAAGGGAGTACGTGACCCATTCATTATTCGTTCGCCTGAAGGCGACAAGTTCTACATGATCGCCACCGATCTGAAAATCAACGGTAATGGTAACTGGGGCAGAGCACAGACATGGGGCAGTCGTTCCATTATGGTGTGGGAATCGAATGATCTCGTCAACTGGACAGATCAACGCATGGTAGAGGTTGCACCGGAAGAAGCGGGTAATACCTGGGCACCAGAAATCATGTACGACAAGACTACAGGCGAATATATCGTATTTTGGGCATCCAGAATGTTTAACGATGCATCCCATACAGGTAACGCTTATCAAAAAATGATGTATAGCAAGACACGAGATTTCTATACGTTTACTGAACCGAAAGTATATTTGGATTATGGATATTCCATTATTGACACCACGATGATTGAGCATGATGGAAAAGTGTATCGTTTTACGAAGGATGAACGAGACAACGGAGTTACTGCTCCATTTGGCAAGATGATTTTCCAGGAGATGGGTGACTCGATCTTAGATCCAGCCTTCAAAATGATTAATCAAGGTGTGGGTAACATGAAATGGGTCGAGGGCCCAACAATCTTCCAATCGAATACAGAAGAAAAGTGGTATTTATTCGTAGATGAGTTTGGTGGGAGAGGTTATATTCCATTCGAGACAACCAATCTTGCATCAGGTGTCTGGACATTATCTTCGAACTACAACTTACCCGCTAGTCCGCGTCACGGAACGGTCATTCCGATTACACAAAGTGAGTATGATGCACTCAGTGGGAATAGGGTACCGGTTAGCGGAATTAGCTTGGACAAAACGACATTGTCCATCGTAGAAGGTCAATCAGGACAATTAACAGCTACGATCACACCGGCAAATGCAACGAAAAAGGCAGTAAAATGGAGCTCAAGTAATCCAGCTGTAGCGACTGTAAGTGCGACAGGTCGAGTAACAGCGGTGGCACCAGGAACAGCAAGCATTACAGTAACTACAGTAGATGGTGGTATATCATCCAGCGCTACAGTAACGGTGACACCACATGCACCAAGCAGTGGTAATGGAGATGGTGGCGGTAGTGGTAGTGTCGGTAACATCCCTGCACCTACAGTACCACCAGCTTCTACAGGTGGAAGTGAACCGGTGGTGATGGGCAACGGTCAGATAAACATTAAGCCAGTTGTTAATGAGAACGGTGCTTCTATAGTGAAGCTAAGTCCTGATACAGTGAAGCGTGCACTTGATCAAACGACAGGTGGTAAGCTACAGGTACAACTTGAAGGAGATCAAAGCTTGAACGAGTTAAGCGTTGAGTTAGCGGTAGATCCCCGCTTAACAAGTGCAACTTCTAAGGTAGATCACATCGAGATTAACACAGGATCAGCAGTCGTAACGTTGGCTACCGAACGGCTTGTAGCAGAAACAAGCGCAGGGAAAACGTTAGGATTGTCGATCAAGAAAATAGCGGCTAATCAACTGCCGGTTGGCACACAAGCTAGGATGAATGGTGAGGTTGTATATGATATCAAACTAACGATAGATGGTACGAAGCTTACGGCGTTTGATGGTAGAGATGATCTTGTGATTGCATTGCCATATACGCTGAAGGCTTCTGAGAATCCAAACAACATCATCGTCTACGACGTGAAGGACAACGGAGAGCTAAGAGTCATGATGAATGGTAAATACAATGCAGGAACAGGTCAAGTAGAGTTCAAACCAACGGATCTAAGTAAGTATACGGTAGCGTATGTTGCAACGAGCTTTCAGGATGTGACCCAAGGCTGGACGAAAGATGCGATCTCGGCATTGGGAGCAAGAGGAGTCGTAAAGGGTGTGGGCGATGGCGAGTTTAATCCGAAAGGTCAGGTGACAAGAGCAGAATTCATCACGATGCTGATGAATGTGTTGGAGTTATCGGATGAGAGCGAGGCGGCAAGCTTCAGCGATGTGAAACAAGGAGAATGGTACCATGGAAATATCGCAATCGCGCAGAAGCTGGGGATTGTGAACGGGAAACCAGATGGTAGTTTCGGAGTTCATGAGAAGATTACGCGTGAAGATATAGCCGTTATGGTATACAAGGCGATCCAATTGAAGCAACTAAAATTACCAGATCGTGAAGCTAGATCTTTCAAGGATAAAGCAAACATTGCAAACTATGCGAAGCAAGCTGTAGAGACAATACAAGGAGCAGGCATCATAAACGGTGTAGGTAACGATGAGTTTGCACCGAAGAAAACGGCTAACCGTGACGAAGCAGCCGTGATGATCTATAATTTATGGAATTTGATGTAAGCTTGTTAAATATAGGGTATCTACGTGGAGTCAAGACGAAGCGGTTAACCTACTAGGCTCCCAAATAAAAGGAACGCCATCACAATACGTGATGGCGTTTTTGATATAAAAATGGGAACTTAGAGTAGTGTACAAGTATCAACGAGTTTTCATCCCTTATTCGGAGGTACGCGCTTTTTGCCTTGTTTCAATTAAAGTGAATACTTCATCCATGTCGAGAGAAAACATATTGCTTTCATTTGTTACTGGCTGGAAGTAGAATTCAAGTTTTTCTTTGCTGAACTGGTTCTCCAGTTCTGTCCACTGTTCCGTAGATAATAAGAGATATGCTAACGTGTCGTTGCCTAAAGACTCCATAAACCATCGAATCTGATATCGGGGAGCAATCATTTCCTGCATCGCCCGAATCGCGCTGTCTCGATCAGTCCGATCATCGGCGAACGGAATTGTATGCTTTCGATCGTTCGAACTTAACACAATATCAACGCCTCTCGGCTTGTCGATGTCGATGATCTCACACTTGATCTGATCGGATTCCGGCAGTTGACCGTTGAAGTATTGGATGATGTCCCCCTCGTCTTCTCTCCAATCAATCCAGATTAATGGCTCGTGCTCAAAAAATTGTTCAACGACGTCTTCATCAGAAGAATGTTGCAAGACATGGATAATTGGTTGCAGCGTACTCATGATCATCCCATCCCTTATTCGAAGTTTATATATACTCTATATTATCTTATAGGGTGGGCAGGTCTGAATAGGGCAACGGACATACTTCTTTTCGGAGATAGGACCATTTCTCATCATTTAATTCGATGCTATGCTAGTATGGAGTTATGTTTTTAGTTTTCTTAAGTATAGAGATAGGTCAATTATACATATGGAGGTAATACAGTTTGAGTACTCACTATTATTTCAGTTGGTTTAATGATGTTTTTCCAGAGAAACTGGTCGAACGATTGCAAGAGGATATCACAGATAGAAAATCGCTTGTGATGATCAGCGCTAAGCCGTCTGATTATGAAGGAGAGCAAGTGAACTTTGAGGATATTACGGAATGGACCTGGTTAACTCAGGCTAACCTGATTTTTGATGAATATCACTTCATTGATTATCGTATGCAGAAAGAAGAGGCTCATCAGTTGATTCGGAACGCGTCTGTCATTTTTATGTGTGGAGGATATCCTGTTCAGCAGCATGAGTTTTTGGCGGAATATGAACTATCCGATATGATTAAGAACAGTAATGCCATTATCATCGGTGCTAGTGCAGGTGCATTAAATATGGCTGCAAAATGGATATCTTCGAGTTACGATACCCCTAAGGCTGAAACAACGACGATTTATGAGGGTTTGAGCTTTGATCATTTTGCGTATGAATCTCATTCTAGGCGCGACTATGGCGTGTTTGTTAAAGGATACCTGTTTCCACTATCTGAACAGATGAATGTGTATGCGGCAGAGCAGGAGAGTGCTATTCGTGTAAAGGATGGTAAGCTTGATATCTTAGGCCCTGTATATTTAATTTCCGGATCTAAGATCCAGAAATTGATTGAAACACTCTGAGAATCGCCTGAACAATCTCTTCATTCATTAACTGGATAGTGGCTGGATTCTTCCCCGTAGACTTTTGGTGTAGGCCATGTTTCCATCGGTCGTGATGACGGCGGCTTCGATATGTTTCATTTGATTCACTTTATGAATAATGGAGGCCGCATCTAACCCGAATAATTCTGTCGTATAGATGTCACAGTCGAGTGATCTATCCGCAATAATGGTCAAAGAAGCGACATTACTTACGATGGGATAACCTGTTTTGCTACTAAAGATATGATGGTACTGCTGTCCTTTCTTTTGTAAAACACGCTCGTATATGCCTGAGGTAACGACGGATTGCTCCCTGATACTGACGAGTGCTGCTGCATTGCCTCTGGGTAAAAAGGGATTCTGTATTCCCACATTCCAGTGACTCGAACCCGAAGGGGAGTCCCCATGAACAAGCACATTTCCGCCCATATCGACCATAGCTGAGATTACTCCGTTTTTCTTGAAGAAGGCCATCACCTGATCGGCAAAATAACCTTTAGCGATGGCTCCCAGGTCGATCTCCATCCCCTTTTTTAATAAATGTACGGTCTGGTGCTCATCATTGAGCTGTATATGTTCAGGCTTTAAGAGCGCCAGTACCTTCTTAATCTCTGCATCCTCTGGCACCTGTGCCTCGCGGAAACCGATTCTCCACAATTTGATCAACGGGCCAATCGCAATATTTAAAAAAGAATCTTCCTCCAGGCTATGTTCTTTGCCTATCTTGATGAGATCATACAGCTCCCTGTCGACTTGAAGCGGTTGGGAGGCGGCTTCTTGCTTCAACATCGCGAGCTGTGAGTGATCACTGTTGGCGCTAAACACTTTCTCGTAACGGAACAGCATATTCTCTGCTTCCTGCGCGAGCTCTTCTGCATCCTCCCCCTCGATAAATAGAGAAATCTTAGTTCCCATGAGAGGGATCATTTTCGTAAAAGTATTCATGCGGATCTCCTCCTACACTGCACATTGTTGTCCATGATTCAGAAATGTATGGATAAGGTCATGATCCACATTAGACAGCTTTCTTTCGCTATGATGTGCTATAAAATAGTCCAGACTCATCTTATCAATCGGGATCGGATAGATGTTGTATTCCGAAGCAGACTCGTCAATTCGGACACTTTCGGGAATGATCGTCAGGCCCATATTTTGTTTGGCAAGCTTCAACACTGTGTGAATTTCGTAGCTTTCCATCACGATGCTTGGTTGTATTTTGTGCACACTAAGTAATTGATCGATCTGTTTACGGACGGCAGAGCCTTTGGACGTTAAAACGAGCTGTTGACTCAGAATGGTAGCAATATCAAACGTACCCTCCGGGATGACGGCAACATTTCTTTGATACAGTTCACAGCCGCGCGGGATAACTGCCCGGTAGCTATGCTTGCCCCAACTAAATGCGTTTAGATTTGGAGAAATACTACTCGAATTTTGTCCAATCCAGAAGTCCAATTCAACATTTTGCAGCCGTTTTTCATTTTTTTCAGGCAGATCCTCTACTAGATTAATCTTATAAGCAGGATGAAGCTTTAAAAATGCAGGTAAAAAAAGGGGTATCAAATAAGAACCCAGGCTAGGCAGAATTCCGATTCGTAACACTTTGTTGCCGATATCTGATGCATATGAGATTTCTTTCATGAGCTTGGCATAGCTATGTTCGAGAGAAGTTAAATACTGATAATAGATTTTTCCCTGCTCGGTTAATCGATACGGAAGTTTGTTGCGAGTGATCAGCTCACAATCCAACTGGCTTTCGACTTTTTTGATGACCTTGGTCAGATAGGGCTGAGAAATATACAGTGATTGGGCGGCTTTGCTAAAGTTACTGTATTTCAAAAGGCTGTCGATGTAACACAAGATATCCTGTGATTCTAATTTAGACATGTCCCTCACCCTTTGTGAAAAAAATAACAAACTTTGAATTTGAGCTGATTATAACAAATTGGTTATCAAACTGCAATGAATAACTATTAGATCAATCTTCCATTCCTATGTTAGAGTTATGCCGAAAGATCGAGTCTGACTTTGACGAACATTATTTTCGAATGACAGAAAGGGGATTACCATGAATTATTTAGCTATCGTGGGTACCAATTCGGATGAATCAACGAACCGTACTCTGCTTCAATTTATGCAAAAGCATTTTGCAGATGAGGCTCAGATTGACTTGTTTGAAATTAAGGATCTACCTGCTTTTATTGAAAAAGATGAAATAGAAGATGCTGAAGTTGACATTCCTGTGAAGGTGCAAGATTTACTGGATCAGATTTCCAAAGCTAAGGGCATTATTATTGCTACTCCGGAGTACGACCATGCGATCCCTGCTGTGTTGAAAAGTGCGCTGGAATGGGTCAGTTATACCACTCAAACCTTAAAGGACAAACCTGTTCTGATCGTAGGTGCTTCCCACGGCTCGCTGGGTTCTTCCAGAGCGCAAGCGCATCTCAGACAAATTCTGGATTCACCTGAGCTTGGCGCGAGATTAATGCCTAGCAGCGAGTTTCTTTTGGGAAAATCGCAGAGTGCATTTGATCATAGTGGCAGCCTGATCAGTGCAGAGAAAGTAGCGGAGCTTGAAGAGATTTTCAGGGAGTTTGTTTTGTTTACGGAGATCACGACGGAACTGTTGTCCAAAAGAACGTTGAAGCAAAAAACGAAAAAATTTTCCTGGCAAGAGTAGGAGGCTGACTACAATGAAAATCATAGCAATCGTAGGCACTAATGCAAAGAAATCGTATAATCGCAAGCTGCTTCAGTTCATGCAAAAACAATTTGAGTCCAGAGCAGCCATTGAGATTCTCGATATTACCGATGTGCCGATGTTTAATCAATCCGATAACCAGACGAACAGTGCCATTATACAATCGTTTAATGAGAAAATTATCGCAAGTGATGGCGTCATCATTGCAACTCCAGAATATAATCATTCCATCCCTTCATCCCTTAAGAGCCTGCTCGAATGGCTTAGCTTTGAAATCCATCCGCTGGCTGGGAAGCCGGTTATGATCATTGGTGCGTCACAGGGAACGCAAGGTTCATCTCGTGCCCAGTTGCATCTTCGTCAAATTCTGGATGCACCGGGTGTTGAAGCTAATGTGATGCCAGGGTATGAGTTTTTGCTGGGGAGTGCACATAAAGCGTTTGACGAAGCAGGCAACCTGAATCATGAAGGAACGATTGATTTCTTGGAAGTATGTTTCCTGCGTTTCCTTCGTTTTGCCAAAATTTCTAATCAGTTGAATGAGGAAGAAGAGTTTACTTATAAACCGGGTGTGTATGAGGTCAATGCCATTGGTCACAGTGGGAATTTGCCGATGAAAGTGTCTTTTAGTGCAAACCGAATCGAGAGTATCGATATTGATGCAAAGGGGGAAACCGAGGGCATCGCCGATGTTGTTTTTGTAAGAATTCCGAATAAAATTATTGAAGGACAGACACTCAATGTGGATGCGCTCTCCGGTGCTTCTGAAACGAGCAATGCGGTCATCAACGGTGTTGCCAAAGCAGTTAAGCTTGCCGGCGTGAATCCGGATATTCTCAAAAGACGTGCAAAACCTGCCAGCAGCCAGATGAAAGATGATGAGGAATATACTTGTGACGTGGTCGTTGTAGGGGGAGGCGGCGCGGGTTTAAGTGCTGCTGCAACAGCTTTACAACACGGCGCAAGTGCGATTGTTCTGGAGAAATATCCAGCCGTAGGGGGCAACACGATCCGTTCGGGTGGTCCTGTTAATGCAGCTGATCCTCTATGGCAACAACAGTTTAATGAAAATCCAGGTGAAAGACAGACTATTGAGAATTTGTTAAGTACGGATGAGAACCTAATCCATCCCGAATATAGAGATGATTTCCAAGCTCTTAAAGAAGAGTTTACAGCATATCAGGAAAAGTTCGGAACACAAAAGGCGTATTTATTCGACTCTCCGCTACTTCACAGAATGCAAACGTATTTCGGGGGCAAACGAACGGATTTGAATGGCAATACGATCTATGGACAGTATGATTTGGTCAAAGTACTTACAGATCGTGCCCTGGAAAGTGTGCAATGGCTTGAAGATATCGGGGTCGAATATGATAAGAGCATCGTATTTGCTCCAGTGGGTGCCCTGTGGCGACGTGGTCATAAACCTGTCAAAAGTTATGGTTCTGCCTTTATCATCGCACTTAGCAAGTATGTAGAAGAAAATGGCGGTCAAATTATTACAGATAGTCCGGTTAAACAGCTAATCATCGAAGATGGAAAAATAGCAGGTGTTATTGCAACTGGAGTCAACGGACAGAAAATCACCGTTCATGCGAAAGCCGTTGTGCTTGCTAGTGGTGGTTTTGGTGCAAATACACAGATGCTCAAGGAATATAACACGTACTGGAGCCACATCGATGATGATATCAAAACGACGAATTCCTACGCGATGACAGGGGATGGAATATCGCTTGGCAAGAGTGCAGGCGCGGCATTAACAGGCATGGGTTTCACACAAATGATGCCTGTAGCCGATCCAGAGACTGGCGAACTGTTCAGTGGACTGCAAGTACCACCTGAGAACTTTGTCATTGTTAACAAAAAAGGTGAGCGTTTCGTTAATGAATTTTCTGGACGGGATGTCTTGACTAAAGCGGCCATCGAACAGGGAAGTTTATTTTATCTAATCGCTGACGACGAGATTAAGAAAACCGCAGCGAATACCAGCCAGGAGAAGATAGATCGGCAGGTTGAAGCGGGGACTCTGTTTAAAGCGGATACGATTGAAGAACTGGCAGTAAAAGTGGGCATGGACCCTCAGGTACTCAGAACGACAATTGATAAGTATAACTCTTATGTGGAAGCGGGCTTTGATCCCGAATTCCATAAGGATACGTTTAGTTTAAAAGTAGAAAAAGCGCCATTTTACGCTACGCCTAGAAAGCCTGCGGTTCACCATACGATGGGTGGCATCAAGATTGATACCCAAACCCGTGTATTGAATGAGAACGGCCAGCCGATTGCCCATCTATATGCTGCTGGAGAAGTGGCAGGGGGTATTCACGCAGGTAACCGTTTGGGCGGTAATGCCTTGACAGACATCTTTACGTTTGGACGAATTGCGGGTAAAACGGCTGTTGAAGAAATGAATCTTGTGGGCAATTTGAAAATAGAACGCTAGAGGTATAAATCCATCCGTAAACCACTTCCTTTTGAAGTGGTTTATTTGCTGTTTTTTCACGCTAAAAGAATAAAAAATCCGATTGGGGAAAATATATCCTTACATTGAATTTTGCTACTAGGCTGTACATTGAACGAATAAACTATTTTTCCTATTTAAGGAGCGTTCAGATGGTCGACGTTTTGGATTACCGAACGATGCCCTTCAGCACCGAACTTTCGGAGAATGTGGACATTGTTCAAACGATATACAACCATTCCACAGATATCAAAACCAGAACATTTCCGCTTGCGGGCAACAGAGAAGCGTTTATGTTGTTTATAGACGGCATGGTCAATGAATCGTTGCTGGATTTGCATGTATTGGCCCCGCTCTTGCAAGCGCGCGCAGACAATACACGTATTGATTTCGCATACATATGTTCCATAGTTAGCACAAGCCAGCTCGCCGTCGTGACAAGCTTTGAGGATCTGTTAAACCATATCGCTAACGGTTGTGTCGCACTGCTTGTAGATCAACTGCCGTTTGGTATTGCTATCGGGATTGCTGGTTGGCAGCAAAGGGGCATTGAGGAGCCAGCAGCAGAATCGATTATCCGCGGGCCAAGAGAAGGTTTTACAGAGACACTCAGTGTAAACACTTCGATGCTACGCCGCAAAATTAAAGACCCTTCTCTAAAATTAGATCCGTTTCAGGTTGGGCGATATACAAAAACGTCGGTACTTGTTGTTCATATTGACGGCATTGCTAGCCATGCATTAGTTGAAGAGGTTCACAGCCGCATCAAGAGAATTGATATTGACGGTGTGCTGGAAAGTGGTTATATCGAGGGATTGATCGAGGATCACCCCTATTCTCCGTTCCCGCAGATTCAGGTTACAGAGCGACCGGATGTAGTCAGCGCTTCTCTCCTTGAAGGGAAAATCGGCATCATGGTGGATGGCACACCATTCTGTCTCATTGCCCCGACGACTTTCTTTGCGATGTTACAATCACCGGAAGACTATTACCAACGTTATGTCATAAGCAGTTTCATTCGCTGGCTGCGATTTTTGTTCCTGATTATTTCGCTGGTGCTGCCTTCTCTTTACGTAGCCATTTTGACATTTCACCAGGAAATGGTGCCCACCTCATTGTTGCTTAGTATCGCGAAGTCACGGGAAGAGATTCCGTTTCCTGCGTTGATTGAAGCGTTGCTCATGGAGGTTTCCTTCGAGGCACTGCGAGAAGCTGGCGTACGTTTGCCCAAACAGGTCGGCTCCGCCGTCAGTATCGTTGGCGCGCTTGTTATTGGACAGGCAGCGACCTCAGCTGGTCTTGTTTCTTCCCCAATGGTTATGGTGGTTGCCATTACCGGTATCGCATCTTTTTTGCTGCCACAATATAGCGCGGGTATCGCTATTCGTCTGTTACGTTTTCCGATTATGTTTCTGTCAGGAATGTTTGGACTGCTCGGTCTGATGCTTGGCGTCATCGCCATCATTATTCATCTATGTTCCTTACGCTCGCTCGGTGTTCCCTATCTTCAGCCCCTTGCGCCAATGAAGTGGAGTGAAATGCTCGACAGCTTCATGGTGTCGCCAATATGGGCTAATCTCAAGAGACCAAGTTTGACAGGGCGAAAAAATGCAATTCGGCAACCCTCCAATAACCGTCCGGATCAAGAGGATGAAGGAGCCTCGCCATGAAGCCGTCGATGCGTTATTTTTGTCTAACGTTGGTTGTTCTATTATTCTTTCCGCTGCTGGCTGGATGTTGGGATCGTAAGGAGATCAATGATCTTGCGCTTGTAACGGGTGTAGCCATTGATAAGGCAAGTGACAACTCGATTGAAGTCAGTGTCCAGATATTTATCCCACAAGGTTCAACACAGAGCAGTCAGTCTGGAGGAGAAGCAACGGGTGGAAGTGGCACAACGTTTGTGCAATCCGCTCAAGGTGTCAATATAGCAGATGCTCTAGCCCAATTGCAGATGAAGTTTTCGCGCAAAATTTTCTGGGGGCATTCCGAAGTCTATTTATTTGGTGCAGAAAAGGTAGAGCAGGGCTTAAAGGATGATTTAGACTTCCTCATGCGGGATTCCGAGCCGCGCGAGCGCGCTTTTACTTTTGTCACCAAGGGAAAGGCCAGAGAAGTATTAGAAAAACATTCGATTCTGGAACGAAATACGTCTGAAGTTTTGCGTGAGATGGCCGTCAACAAAACGAGCATCAACTCGTCGATGGCACATTTAATGGAGATGCTGGAGGATGAGAGTAGAGCGGCTTTACTCCCTTGGGTCGAGATATTACAAGCTTCGGGACAAGATGACCCATCCAAAGGCATTGGTTACATTAACGGAACAGCGATCATGCACAACCATAAGTTGGTAGGTGTAGCGGATAACCGAATCACTCGTGGTATCTTGTGGGCTGTAGATGAGATGAATAATGCGATCATTACAATTCGCCCCGAGCATTCGAAGGGAACCATATCGGTGCAACTGTTGAGAAATCGATCCAAGATTATACCGATGTACAAAAATGGAGAGTGGTCTATCAGAATTGATGTGAATTGCAAAAATCAGTTAATTCAGAACACAACAGAGACTAACATTGATCAGAGCATTGATAGCTTGGAGAATATTGAAAAACAGTTGGAGGAAAATATTGAAGAACGTATTCACTTGGCGATCCATGAAGCTAAAACCAAATATAAAGCGGATATTTTTAATTTTGCTGGTGCATTTCACCGTAAATATCCCGTTTTGTGGAAAAAACATGAGAAGGAATGGGACACTATTTTTTCAGAACTCAAAATTACAGTAAATGCACAAGCGGATATTTTGCGTCCAGGCATGTTCAATACCCAACAGAAACAATAGGGAGAGGAGTGTCTTCATGTACAAGGAAAAAATCAGTGGTAATCAGGTTTTTTGGCTGATTTCCACGATGCAGATTGGTATGACCATCCTGCTTACGATTAATCCGTCCATTGCTGTTGCCAAGCAGGATGCCTGGATTTCCATATTACTCTCCAGTATGTTTTCCGTAGGACTTGCCTATGTGCTGACACGTATAAGCATTATGTATCCCAATGAGTCTCTTATCAGCTATGCACCTAAAATTATGGGCAAGTTTCTAGGGCATGTGATTATTTTGATCTATGTATTATATTGGTTTACGGTGCTAGGGATTATCTTGCGACAGTACGGCGATTTTATGATTGGCACCATCCTTCAATTGACGCCAGTCATCATCCCTATTATCGGCATGCTTATTGTTGCGGCTTATGTAACGTATGCGGGTATCGAGGTCTTGGCCAGATGCAGCGAGGTACTGGGCCCTCTCATCTTGCTTGGTATTATGGTGCCCTTGCTCCTCAATATTTCCCAAATCCAACTTGATAACCTGCAACCGATTATTATGGACAATACGTTTTCCGTGTTGCTTAAGGGAGCATTGCCAACAGCCTCATTCCTAGGCGATAATATATTGCTCATGATGATTCTCCCCTTTGTGGCTGATCCACGAAAAGGGGTGAGGGGTGCTCTTTTAGGTTCTGTTGTAGCTGGTCTCTTCACGTTACTTTCAGCGATGCAATGTATTGCTATCTTTGGTTATTCTACGGCATCCAGACAGACCTATCCGTTTCTTAATCTGGTACGTTTTATTTCCTTTGGTTTCCTGCAAAATCTCGATGCGATCGTCGTTGCGATCTGGATCATGGGGATTTTTATTAAGGTGTCTTTATATCTGTTTGCAGCATCTTACGGGACTGCCCAGTGGCTAGGGGTTAAACGTTGGCGGAGCTTCATCTTTATCGCATCTCCAATTGCCATCATACTATCTATGCTGCCACGGAACTTTGTGGATAGCTCTATTCTTTTTCCGAAGCTTGTAGCCGTACCGTTTAACCTGCCCGTTGTTTTTATTCTACTTCCTCTGTTGTTGTGGATTGTGGCAATGATTCGTAACAGGCAGAACAAGGGGGTGTGAGAGGATATAAATGGAGTTCCCCCTGAAATAATCATCGTGATGATGCTGTAGTGTATCCGATGGATCGCAGGGGGATTTGGTTTGGAAAATATGATTATGGTGTAGCCTGTTCAGCAGTTGCAGGTGCCGTGGTTTTGCGAACAAGTCCCGGAAGTGATCTCAAATAGAAGAAACTAACGGCGACTGTGCATATAGCGAGTGTCAGATGAAGCCATGTCACATTGATCCACACAGGGAAAGCCAAGCTGATCGTTCCGAGTGCCAGAGAATGGCCCAGCATCATAACGGGTTCAATGAGTGAATTCACACGTCCCATATTCTGAGGCGGAACAAGTTCCGGAAGCCAGCTACCAAGTGCAATGTTGATAGGAGCAATGGCGATCCCTGCCAGCAGAATAATAACGAAATAAAGCTCCACACGAGGTACGAGGCCCAATCCTGCCAGGAACAGGCTTGCTAGAAATAGACAAGTGATCAGAATGGGAGTTCTTGTGTAACGCCGAATCAGAATGGGACCCAAAATACTGCCGATTAAGAAACCAATCCCCATAAAGACAGTGACAAGGGATGAATGGACAACATACTGATCCGGGCTAAGTTTGTACTTCATTGAAAAGATTGGAAGGACGGAAAAAACTCCGTTAACTATACCAAAAAACATGAATCCACTAATTAAAATCAGCAGAAGCCGGTTATGTATAATATATTGAAGCCCCTGCCAGAAGTCTTTGATGACAAGAGAAAATCGCAGATCACGTACACGGTTTTTTCCGTTCGGCATGCGTGCCTGTTCGGGAAATTTGGCCCAGGCGAGAAGGAAACCAGATAACAGGAAGCTGCACAAATCCACGATAATAGCTCCCTCGATACCAATGAAATGGTATGCCGTTGCTCCCAGACTCAGTCCAAAAAGCATAAATACACCTGAGATGATCTGAATAAGTCCAGATGCGTGAACGTACTGATCTGGACCGATGCTACCTTGGAGAAGTCCCATTTCGGCCGGTCCAAAAAACTTGGAAATGGAACTACGCAGAAAAAGAATCAGAAAGCACATAAACAACACGTCATAGTGAACAAAAAGTAGCAATAACAAGGTTAACAAAGCTCTGATCCAGTCACTGTATGTAGCAATATGTTTACGATCAAAACGGTCTGCGACGACTCCAACAATCCAGAAAACGGCTAAGGTTGGAAGGGAATACATAAGCTCTGCCATACTGGCCAAAGACGGCTGGTTACTGAAACGATCCACCATATAATAAGCGAACGCCATATTTCCAACGACATTTCCCAGCTGCGAAGTGAAGGTTGCCAGAAAGAGTTTCAAGAAAGTTGGATTACGGAAAAGTTCCTGCATTAGTTTTCCTCCGAATGGTCAGGTTCGTGAATCATTACGGGGTGTAACAGTGTTTTCAGATACGAGAGCAACGCCTCAAACTGCATGCTTGTTTTAGCCTTTTCGGTACCTACCGTGATGGAGTGTGTCATGATTCCTTCCTGATACGATGCAGCGAGTCTGGAAATGTCCATCACGTCCATGTCAGTCGAGAATTCTCCTCGCTCTAAGCCGATCCGAATTAAGGTTGCGAACTGTGCAACACCCGAATTGTAGCGCTCAATCAGTAAGTTCCGGCGCTCTTCATCGCGTGAGCCAATCAGAGAGTATTCATAGAAAGCAGATTGTAGTCCCGCATTTGGGAAACGAAGCAGATCCTCTAATTGCTGCGTATAGAGATCCTGGATAATTTTCCAGATGGATGACGAAGAGTGAATCAATGTTTCGATGTGTTCTTTGTACCGCATATCTTGCCAATGAAGCAGTGCCTCGAAGATTTCTTCTTTGCTTTGATAATATAGATAGATCCAGCCTCTGCTCATACCGGCCTCTTCGACGATATCTTTTAGCGTTGTTGCCCCATAACCCTTGTATTCAAATGCACGTTTCGCTGCTTCAAGAATTTGCAAAGTCCTTAGTTCCTTCTGATCGTCGGATAACTTTGGAGACATCGGATCAATTCCTCCTTTTCTTAAAAATGAATCACGATTTATTATAATATAAATGACATGTGGTTCATTTTGCAATGGGTAAAAAAAATAAATTGATCTGTTTAAGGCAGTGTTGATATAATGTGTTTAAATGTAAATAAATTGTATTATAATCCTTAAATTTCAATTATGATTAGATGATTAAAGCATGTAACAACCTAAATTGAACATCGAATATTGTCGAATATCTGGTTCTGAGGGGGATGTTATGCATACGGCACTGCTGTTTCCAGGTCAGGGATCGCAATATATAGGCATGGGACAAGAGCTGTTTTCCAGTTCCATAGTAGCCAAAAGAACGTTTGAAGAGGCCTCAGAGATCTTGGGATACAGCGTATCGAACCTTTGTTTTCAAGGAAGTTTGGCAGAGCTAACCCGGACCGATTACGCACAGCCGTGTATTTTGACGGTTAGCATCGCTGCCTTTCGTGTGTTAATGGAGAGAATGGAACGTGAGCCAGTCTATCTGGCAGGGCACAGTCTTGGAGAAATTACGGCGCTTACTGCTTCGGGAGCATTACATTTTGCAGATGCCATTCGCCTTGTCCGTTATAGAGGCATGTTGATGCGAGATGCCCAGAAGAATAAAGCTGGCTCCATGATGGCTATCTATGGGCTTGCTTCTCAAGTCATTGAGAAGGAATGCCTAGAGCCTGAATATCGAGGCTTGGTGGTCATTTCCAATCTGAACTCCAGTCGCCAAACTGTCGTTTCCGGTCAAGTGAATGCGCTTACAAAGATAAAAGAACGCTTTATTGACTTAGGAGGTCATGTTACATCGCTCCAGGTGGGCGGTGCCTTCCATAGCCCATTCATGAAGAATGCGGCCATGCAATTGTATGATGAACTTGGTCGTATCCCTTTTCATTCCATGCGCTATTCCGTGCTTTCCAATGTTACAGCACTTCCTTATCCTTCAGTGACTTGCATCCCCTCTTTTTTGTCGGAACAAATGGTAGAAAGAGTCCGCTGGCAGGGGTGTGTGCAATTCCTAATGGAGAGGCAGGTTAACAACCTGATCGAGGTTGGACCAGGCAGCGTGTTAAGTAATATGTTGCGGAGAGAGAAGCTTGATGCATGTATGATCCAGTCTATAGACACAAAGGAGAATCTGCAGAAGCTGATAAATGAGAGGACGCCTAAGGGGACCGGAGCAATCTCCTATGCCCGTTATTTAAAGGCGGCACTTTGCACCAAAAACTACAATATTCACGGGGAAACTTCGGATTATCTGGAAGAGGTCGCGGGGCCGTTTCGGGAACTGGAGCAGCTTGCTAGGGCAGGCGATGTTGCAGGCGGTAATGCTAAAGCACTCGAAGCGTTACATCACATTTTGGATTGTAAGATGACTCCTGCTTTACAACGGGGAGATATTCTCAGTCATATAGCTGAAGAAGGAGTGGTTCGGCATGTTTAGCACACTCAATGAGGCCCTGAATCATCACACTGTTCTGGAAGAGCGAGGGATCACCTTTGTTGAAGGGGAATCCCAGAGCGAATTTTGCAACTTTGCGGAGCTTTATCGGTCCTCAATGTCTGCTCTGCATCTTCTAAGGAAGAACGGAGTAAATGAAGGATCTGAAGTAATTTTGCAGTTGGATAACACCCGTGAATTCCTCGTTATTTTCTGGGCATGTCTGCTGGGTGGGTTCATCCCTGTTCCATTGACGGTGAGTAAAAATGAAGAATCGCTGGCCAAAACGTTACGTGTAACCGGTGTTCTGAACCGTCCCTTTATTGTAGCGGAATCGCGGCATGTGGAAGAACTTCATGAGCATCTGTCCCGCATTCCAGATCGAAATTGTGCTCTACTGAATATCCAGGATCTGATAAACCAGAACCTGGAACATCAAGAGCAACCTATTTCTGTCCACCCTGACGATGTTGCCTTTATTCAGTTTTCTTCGGGTACAACGGGAGAACCCAAAGGTGTGAAACTGACACATCGCAAACTTCTCGCGAACATTTATGATCTGGAAGAACGTTTGGGAGCCACCTCAGAAGATGCTTTTCTAAATTGGATGCCACTGACTCACGACCTCGGCATGATTATGTTCCATTTGCTCCCGCTGGTGGCCGGGTTGAATCAGTATCAGATGCCAACATGGCTTTTTATAAGACGACCTGTTCTCTGGCTGCAATCCGCCAGCCACTTCAAGGCAACAATGCTCGCTTCGCCTAATTTCGGAATCAAGTATTTCTTAAACGCGTATCACAAAGCTGCGAACCAGCGCTCTTTTGATTGGAATTTGACTCCAATTAAAGCGATCGTGAACGGTGCAGAACCTATCGATGTGGACGCATGTCGACAATTTTTAGATGAGATGGCCGTTTTTGGACTTGACGGGAAATCGATGAAAATGGGATATGGCATGGCTGAAGCTTGTGTGGCGGTATG
The DNA here is from genome assembly GCF_019748695.1 of Paenibacillus cucumis (ex Kampfer et al. 2016). NCBI lineage: Bacteria > Bacillati > Bacillota > Bacilli > Caryophanales > Paenibacillaceae > Paenibacillus > Paenibacillus cucumis (ex Kampfer et al. 2016). The sequence goes on from NZ_JACLIC010000002.1 coordinate 202,547, forward strand.
TATTCAGGAGCAGAGCGAAGCGTTCACAACGTATTATGTCCGTAGAGATACGCTCAGTATCGGGGACCAGGCCGTTTTTCTATCAAGTGAGGATGAAGCAGGGCTGGCACTCTCTGGAACGGGAACCCCGTTACGAAGTAGTCAGGTAAGAATTTGTGATGATTCTGGTCGTACGCTCTCCAAGGGGTATATCGGATATATTCAGATCAAGGGTGCAAATATTACAGACGGATACTATAACAACGAAGAAGCGACCAACAAACTTTTTACGCCGGACGAGTGGGCTCATACAGGTGATCTGGGCTTTCTAATCCATAATCATCTGGTGTTTACGGGGAGAACCAAGGACATCATCATCATTAACGGCTCCAACTATTATCCCTATGATATTGAACGCATTGCAGAGGAATGTACGGATCTGAAAATCAAACGAATGATTGCTTGTGGAGTGTATAACGAAGCTACAGGCACGGAAGAGGTTGTATTGTTTGTCTTGTACAGAGACAAGCTGGAAGAATTCGGACGTCACGCGGATCAGATTCGCAGACACATAAACCATGTGATGGGTATTCATGTAAGTGTTATTCTACCGATTTCCAAGATACATCAAACGACCAGCGGCAAGTTACAGCGTTACAAATATATTGAAAAATACAAAGAAGGAGCATTTCAGAAAGTCGCAGACGAACTAAGCAAATGGCAGGAAATGCGGGAACAGGAAGCGCTGGTGCATAGGCCTGAAGATGCGACACAGCAAGCGCTGTTTGAAATATGGAGCAAGCTGCTTGGCAAGAAATATTTCGGAGTCCATGACAGCTTTTTCGAGATAGGTGGAACTTCGATTCTTGTTATTCAGATGCTTGAGGAAGTAGACCTTCTATATCCGGATGTCATCACACTAACTGATATTTTTGCCTACCCTTCTGTGGAACAGCTTGCACAGCTAATTTCCAGTTCAGATGGATTGTCAAAAAAGGAGATACAGCTCCAAGCAGTTCAGTTGGAAGCGCCGTACTTCGAAGCGGAGTGGAGCGGAGCAGAGAATCAGTACCGTATGGTGATGTCCTCGTCGCAACGAGATCGATTCCAAACATTTTGTCACGAGTTGCAAGTTGCAGACGAAGCGGTATGGCTTGCCCTTTTTTCGAACGCTATTTATGAAATATCGACCGGACCTAAAGTGACTGTGCATACTATGATGGACGGCAAGGGCTGGATTGTACCTTTTCACGTGGATTTTGCGCAAGTTGAAAGTATAGAAGATTTGCTCGTCCTGGCTGGTGCGAAGAAAAAAGTGGGCGAAGCAGAAGTATACCACACGAGAGATATTGAAAGACATGTGACTCGCATTGAACCTGGATATGTCCGCTGCCTGTTCGCACAAAAAGGGTGGTTGCATACAGAAGATGCCCTTCATAACGTATTTGACATGATCATGGAGTGGGAGGACTTAAAAGATACATCAGAGCTCTTTTTCCGCTACAACCCTTCCAGAATGAACGGGGTTCTTATGAAAGAGTTGTTCCAGACAGTCGCGGACTCCATTGAGTCTCTACTGAGTGTTGATAGGTTACCAACATTTCGGTATCACAGTAAGTGAGAAGGGGAGAGTCGATGAAAAAAAGTTTGTTGCCTCGCCGTACGAAAGAAGATCATATTCCAGCTGCAGTTATTGAGGAGCAGTCAGGTAAGGATATCGCGGTGATCGGCATGTCGCTCAAAGTCCCTGGTGCGGATTCACTGGATCAATTCTGGAGCAATCTGTGTCGCGGTGAAGATTGGATTCGTGAAGCTCCAAAGGTCAGAATGTCAGAGGGGGGAATAAAGGCACCACGACGTGGTTATTTGACCGAGATTGACACGTTTGATGATTTTTTCTTTCGTATCCCGCCTAAAGAGGCAACGTTAATGGACCCGTATCAAAGGTTGTTTCTTGAAATAGCATGGAGTGCGATTGAGGATGCAGGCTATGGCGGGGATCGCATAAAAGGAAGTCGGACTGGTGTTTATGTCGGATCAGGACATGAAAACGAGTATAAACAAATGATCTCTTCTTACAATACAGATCTGTTGTCGGCAGCGGCAGTAGGTAACATGTCCTCCGCTATAGCGAGCAGAATCAGTTATTTGCTTGATCTTAAAGGTCCAAGTTTGGTCATTGATACGGCCTGCTCTTCATCGTTAATGGCTGTTCATCTAGCTTGTCAGGCACTGCTCTCCAGGGAATGTGACATGGCTATCGCTGGAGGCATTCAATTAATTCTAGATCCTACAGCCGAACAGCCCCAGATCGGAATTGAATCCCCTTCGTCTAAAGTCAGGGCGTTCGATGAAGAAGCTGACGGGACGGTAAGAGGAGAGGGCATGGGCGCTATTCTGCTTAAACCTTTGTCCAGGGCCATTGCGGACAATGATCTTATATACGCCGTAATTAAAGCAAGTGTCTCCAATCAAGATGGCAAATCCATAGGCATTACGTCACCTAACCGGTCGGCTCAAGAACAGCTTCTTATTCGTGCTTGGGAGCGTGCAGGTATTCACCCGTCTTCCTTGTCCTATATCGAAACGCACGGTACAGGAACACCCATAGGCGACCCGATTGAGGTTCGTGCTATCCATAATGCGTTCCGTCTGTATACCGATAAAGTCCAGTTCTGTGCGATCGGCTCACTTAAGCCCAATATCGGACATTTGTATCATGCCGCTGGCATTGTTAGTTTTATTAAATCAGCGTTGGCGCTTCATCATGAACAGCTTCCGCCTTCGCTCTATTTTGAAAAGCCCAACCCGCAAATCGAATTTGCGAATTCTCCTGTATATGTCAATGCTCACTTATCGGATTGGAGGAGAGGTTCGGATGTACGCCGATGCGGAGTAAGCTCTTTCGGTATGAGTGGCACCAATTGTCACGTTGTACTGGAAGAGGCAAGCGAAAGAAAGGTTGTTCTTTCGCCGAATACAGAGAACGGACCTTCCTTGTTCACTTTATCTGCCAGAACGCTAACCTCTTTGCGGTCTCTGATCGATAAATATCGTCTTTTTCTTCTTACATCTGACCCACAATCTTTTACAAACATTTGTTATACCTCGAATATTGGTAGAGGCGTGTATGAGTACAAACTTGCAGTAATAGTACATCACCATCAAGAGTTACGGGACAAGCTGGCATTTTTGCAGTACGAGACTTTCGCCGGGCAATACGGTGAATTGGCGGAGGGAATCTGGTTCGGTGGACCTGAACAGGATGGCTCTTCAACTTCCTCCGACTTGAACTTGAACGTTGCGAAGCCAAGTCTGGTAAATGTTCATGTCTTGAATCAGATCGCTACCCAGTATGTTTGTGGTCAACCCGTCGATTGGAAAGGTCTCCATGCTGGAAGCAACAAGCGTGTAGTTTCAGTTCCGACATATGCATTCGATCGACATCGGCACTGGATTGTTCCTGTGATGGTGGAAGAGAGCAGTGGGGGAGTACCCCACAAACCGGAGGATAAAAAGGAGAATTCAACGATGGAACATCGGGTTGTCCAGAGCGCAAATATTCATTTTTTCACAAGCGCGGTACAGGAAATGATATCGAATATTTCAGGGTACTCCCCAGAAGACATCGGGATAAATCGAAACTTCATGGAGCTTGGCATGGATTCTATTTTGCTGGTCAATGTCAAACATGCAATCAAAAATGAATTTGGCGTAGATATTCCGATGCATCTGTTTTTTGAAGAGATGTCTACCGTCGCTGAAGTAGGGAAATATATTGCCAGTCAATCTCAGCAATTGCCAGAGTCTCCGATTCTAAACGGGCAAACAGAGGATAAGGGAGTGCCTAAGGATGCCGTACTTTTGCAAAATGTATATGTACATCCGTATGCAGCGTCATCAGAGGAAGAGCGCGAATCGAGTAATCTATCCGTAGCAGGTTCAGGTCTGGAGGGCATTGTACAGAAGCAACTGGACTTGATGACTCTCCAACTTTCCATGCTACAGGCAGGTTCTGCAGGATCGGAAGCTTCTGCAATTCGTTTGTCGGCGGCGACAGCGGTACAGGCGAATAAATCGGTGGAAAAAGACTATTTTAACAATTCGACGGATAGCCAGAGCGTGCCCTCTAATCTTACAAAAGAACGTGTACAGACCAATCGGCCCTACGTCCCGTTCCAGAAGCTTGAAACGCATTCGAAGACAGGATTGAGCCCTGTGCAAGAGCATTTTATAGACGAATTTATTTCCAGATATACTGCCAAAACAGTTCGATCACAGCTTCATACACAAGCATTCCGTAAATTGGTGGCCAATAATCGCAATGTGGCAGGTTATCGCCCCTACTGGAAGGATATCGTCTATCAGATCGTTGTTGATCAGGCCGAAGGATCTGGCATTACGGATATCGATGGGAATCGCTATATTGACTTGACGATGGGCTTCGGTGTGAACCTGTTCGGCCATCAGGTGTCTTTTATTAACGAAGCAATGCAAGAGGCTATGCAAAAAGGAATGTGTGTTGGCCCGATCAATGCAGCGGCTGGTCAGGTTGCGTCTGCCTTGCATCAATTGACTGGCGTAGAACGTGCTGCGTTTTTTAATTCCGGGACAGAAGCGATCATGGTTGCCATGCGTTTGGCTCGAGCGGCTACAAACCGAAGAAAAATAGTGATCTTTTCAGGTTCTTATCACGGTACTTTCGATGGTGTTTTGGCTATGAGTGCAGGACTTGGAGGCAGTAGCACACCAATCGCTCCAGGGATTTTGCAAGGTATGGTGGATGATCTGATTGTCCTGAATTACGATCATCCCGAATCACTGCGGATCATCGAACAGCGTGCTGGAGAGCTGGCAGCAATACTTGTAGAACCGGTACAAAGCCGTAGGCCAGACATTCAGCCAACCGCTTTTCTCAAAAAGCTACGTTCGTTGACCGCCACAGAGGGCATCGCTTTGATTTTTGATGAAGTCATCACCGGATTCCGGATTCATCCTGGAGGTGCGCAGGCATGGTTCGGCATTGAAGCCGATATGGTGGTCTATGGCAAGGTGGTCGGTGGAGGTTTGCCGATTGGCATCGTCGCTGGAAAAGAACGATATTTGGACGGCATAGACGGAGGGATGTGGTCTTTTGGGGATTCCTCGTTCCCTCCGCATGAAGAACGGAGAACATTTGTAGCCGGAACGTTCTGCCAGCATCCGTTGGCTATGAATGCTGCTCTGGCAGTCCTGCAGCGGTTGCAGGAGGAAGGTCCGGCCCTTCAGGAGCAATTGAACAGGAAAACGGCGGCTTTGGCAGACAGATTGAATCATTATTTTGCAGAAGAACTGGTGCCGCTTGAGATTGTGCATTTTGGTTCCTTGTTCCGTTTTGTGCAAAAGTCTGATCTGGAGCTTCTGTACTACTTGTTAATCGAGAAAGGAATTTATATTTGGGAAGGCCGAAACTGCTTTTTATCCACAGCTCATTCGGAAGCGGATATCGATCGTATTGTAGATGCCGTGCAATCAAGCGTAGAGGAATTGCGAAGTGCCGGATTCCTGCCTCCGAGTTCACCGACCTCGCCGGGAGGCGGGAGAAAGCAAGCCGGCAAAGCATTGACCGTAGAAGTGGGGAGACAAGCCGAGCCCCATCCGCTTACATCGGAACAGACGCAACTCTGGTTTGCATCTCTGGCCAATGACCATATGAGCGATGCTTACGTGGAATCTGTTGTACTTCGTTTGGAAGGAGCAGTGGATAGCGAAAGGTTACGGGAAGCCGTTCGTTATGTGGTCCAAAGACACGGGATGTTGCGAACCCATTTTTCTAACGATGAAGGGTTGTATTACACGGAGCTGTTTGAGAATGTAGCTTCGAAAATTATGTTTGAAGAAGCGGAAGATATAGAAGAGTCAAAGGGTTTGCCCAGATCCATTCAACAAAAATGGACCCATGGATTTGATCTGTCCAACAGTCCTTTGATCCGCTTTTGTCTGTTACATCATGGACAGCATCAGTATAGACTCATCATGCAAGTGCATCATTTAGTAGCAGATGGCCGGTCCATTGTTCAGATTTTGAAAGAGATTGCCGGATACTACACGATGCAAAATCGGTTGCATTCTCCTGACCCTGTATTGTTTTCTGCATTTGCACAGTGGCAACATAATCTGCCGCTGGAGGAGAAGCAACATGCTAGGGCGTTTTGGACTAAACGACTCTCCGCTCCGAAGCCGGAGTTGGTTGTATCTGCTAGACTCGCTTCGGAGTCTGTCTCACTCTATCCGGGAATGCGTCTGTACAGGAACTTAAATACTGAATTCACGGCAGAGTTGAGGGCATTTGGCAAAAAAAAGGGTGTCTCCTTATTTATGCTTATGCTTGCGGCATACAACATGCTGTTATCTCGAATTTCAGGTCACCATCAGATCACGGTTGGTATTCCCGTGGCTGGTCAGCTCCAGATGGGGCTGCCACAATTGGTGGGTCAATGTGTCAACTTACTGCCCTTTTCAAGCCAGTTGCCAGCTAAGGTAGAACTATCCGAATACGCGACACAAGTAAGGAGCGAAATGCTTGAGCTACTGGAGCACCAACGTTGCTCTTACGTAGATATCGTTACAGCGCTAGTCACGGAAGGAGGATCTGTTTATCCTCCAGTCATCAATACCATTTTTAATTTTGACAAAACGCCTGAATTTCACTTCGAAGACCTGAGAGTACAGCTTGAGTCGTTTCCGCCATCGTCCTTCAAATACCCGATCAGCATGAATGTTCTTGAGGTGGATCAAGAATTGGTGCTGGAATTAGATGTGGGGGATGGAGTATGTGGACGGGAAGAGGCCGAAGGCTGGCTTGAAACATACACCTTATTACTGGATACGCTTGAGTCCAAAGTATGGAAGGAAGGAGAGGCAGAACCAAAGTCTCGGTGTAGTAAAATACATACTTTGTTATCGACACCATCGTTTGTTTCATCCGAGAAGCTTGCTGCTTCCCTTAATCCGTACAGAAATGATCTCACTGCCGAGCAAGCTCGGAAAAACGTAAACGATAGAGCTGCAGGGTATACCCCTCCGGTTACGGAAATGCAGATCAGGATTCATCGGATATGGCTTGAAATGATGAAGCTGGAAAAAGCCAGCATTCATGATCATTTCCTGGAAGTGGGTGGTAATTCACTTGCAGCGACAGTCATTACGGTTCGACTTCAGGAAGAGTTAGGGATCAACGTTCCGCTAAGTCTGTTGTTCCGCCATCCAACGATCGCGGAGTTAGCACAGGTGTTGGACGATGTTTCCACGGCTGAATCCCTTCGGATTCCGAAGGCGCGTTCAGCCGATTGCTACCCACAGTCCGCTTCTCAGCGTTCGATCTTTGCTGTAGAGAAACTGGGTAGAGCAGGTACGGCCTACAACGTCACCGGACTGATCACTGTGGAGGGCTCGCTTGACCTACAGCGCTTGAAAGTGGCGGTCAACTCGCTGGTGAAAAGGCATGAATGTTTGCGAACCATTTTTGATCTGGATGAAGACGAGCCGGTACAGCGTGTGGTCAGTGAGTCATTCATGGAAATTCCCATGCATTTGCTGGGCAGTGATACGACGGAAGAGATGATCCTGCGCACGATTCGGCCGTTTGACCTCGAACAAGCACCGCTGATGCGGATGGAGTACTGGACTGAGCACAAGGAATCTGGACGGCAGTATTTGCTAATGGATATGCACCATCTGATCGCAGATGGACTTTCAGCGAATCTGCTGCTGGAAGAGTTAATCCAGTTGTATGACGGTCAAAGTTTGCCGACAGTCACGTTGCACATGAAGGACTTCACCCAATGGCAGTTGGGCCGCTTCGGCGCAGGAGATATGAGGGAAAGCAAGAAATACTGGGCTCAGCAGTTCAAGTACGGAATGCCGCGGCTGGATTGGGGAATTCATCATCAGCGGCCTGCTATACGCAGTTATGAAGGAGAAAGATACGGGTTCAAGCTACCTGACGAAATCCTGGCACGTATCAAGGCATATGCCGCGGCTGAGAAAGTCACGTTATACAGCTATTTTCTAGCTGCATATAAGGTGATGTTGTCTAAATATTCTGTTCAGGAGCACATCATGGTTGGCACAACCGCATCGGGACGGTTGTATTCGGATATCGAACGAACTCCCGGTATGTTCGTCAACACCATTCCGTTGCGAAGCGATCTCTCCGGCAACCAGTGGTTCTCCAAGCTGGTCCATGAAGTGCAGGTAAATGCGTTGCATGCATTGGAGCATCAGGAATATCCGCTGGAACAATGGATTGCTCTCGGGAACGAGGAGCGGGATTCGGGTCGGAATCCTTTGTTTGATGCGGTCTATGTTTACCAACATCAGGCTCTTTCTATCGATCCGCAAATAAGTGGTGGCGTCAAGTTCACGGCTTCCGAGTACAAAAACAGAATGGCCAAGTTTGACCTGACACTGGAAGTTGTAGAGAAACAAAATGAACTGCATCTCGATCTTGAATATTGCACGGCAGTATTTCACCCTGAAGCTATAGAAGCAATGGCTGGACACTTCATTGCCATTTTGGAAGCTGTGTCCCATCAACCTGACGTTTCCATCTCGGAAATCAGCATGCTCCATGCTTCGGAAACCAAGCAGCTGCTATATGAATTTAATGAAACGGATAACCACCAGGTCCTGGATCAGCCCATCTTCGTTTTATTTGAAGAACAAGTTCAACGTACACCAGATGCAATAGCAGTATCTTGTGCAGGCGTGCAATTCACCTACCTTGAGCTTAACATGAGAGCCAATCAATATGCTCAGGTGTTGAAGGAGCAGGGAGTGCTGAGGGAGATGGCCGTTGGCCTGGTTATGAGGCGATCTCCCGATCTGCTGGCAGCCATTCTCGGTATATGGAAAGCAGGTGCCTGTTATGTGCCGATCGATCCATCGTACCCGAAAGAACGTATCCGTTATATATTAGACGACTGTAAGGCACAGTGGGTCATTGCTGATGCAGCCTATGAGGAATTGTGCAATTTTTCGGGTTCAGTAATATTGACGGAGCAAGTGCACGGAAACGTACCTTTAACACCAGTGAACCTCGAACAGATTGCCGGGCCTGACGACCTGGCCTACATCATCTATACATCAGGTTCTACGGGCAAGCCCAAGGGCGTTATGGTAGAACATCGAGGTTTGACCAACTACATTCGTTGGGCAGATCAGACCTATGTACGAGGGGAAAAGATTTGTTTTTCGTTGTATTCATCCATTTCATTTGACTTGACGGTAACATCGATGTTTACACCCCTATTGTCAGGGAACCAAATTATTATTTATTCGGAAGATGTGGACTTTGCGCTTGAACGGATTTGTGAAGATGGTGAAGCAGATCTCATTAAATTAACGCCTTCCCATCTAAAACTCCTGTCTCTTTATAACACAAAAGGATCAAGCTTGAAGCGTTTTATCGTAGGTGGTGAAGCATTTGAGAGCTCTGCGGCAGCGGATATTATCTCTATGTTCGGTCCGCATGTTGAAATTTACAACGAGTATGGCCCTACTGAGACGGTCGTTGGCTGTATGATCCATCAATACGACCCTGCTGAACCATATAGCGAGGTGCCTATTGGCTGGCCGATTGACAATATGCGGTTATATGTTTCCGATGAACAAGGGAATTTGCAGGCGAAACATCTTCCCGGAGAACTGTGCATTGCCGGTGTTGCCGTAGCCAGAGGATATGTTAACCAGCCTGAGCTGACCGAGGAGAAGTTTGTATCGGACAGATTCCATGAACCGGGCAAAGTTTACCGTACCGGAGATCTGGTGCGTTGGTTGCCAGCAGGTGGAATGGAGTATCTAGGCAGAATCGATGAACAAGTTAAAATTCGGGGTCACCGCATTGAAATGGGAGAGATTCGCAATTTGCTTCTCGCATATTCATCTATTCGAGAAGCGGCAGTGATTGTCAAAGAGACGGAAAGTAGCGGAAAGCGTTTGTGCGCGTTCTATGTCTCGACAGAAATTTTGGAGATTGCGGAGCTGGAAAGGTACCTCTCGACGTATCTGCCTCCATATATGTTGCCGTCCGAATATATTCGTTTGGATCGACTCCCGCTTTCTGCCAATGGAAAGGTGGATATCAAGAAGCTGCCTGTTACGTTGGCAGAACCGACTCCGTTCGAGCATCCATCCCTGGTTGAAATCCCTGGTGAGGCGGAGTTGTTGCAGGCATGGCGTGAAATACTCAGAGCGCCTGATGCCAGCAGAGATGATCACTTTATGCGACTTGGCGGGGATTCGATCAAGGCGATACAGATTGCGGCTCGTATGAAAAAGTGTGGATATCGGGTTGAATCGGCTGAAATTTTACGTTTGAAAACGGTGAGCAACATCGCCCCAATGCTTATAGCGTTGGAAGAGACATCCCCCCGTAAAATTTCAGGGCCTGTAGAGGGTGATGTACCTCTGTCGCCTATTCAACAATGGTTTTTCAAGCAAAATTTTACCGAAATGAATTATTGGAATAACAGTGTGACGCTGATTAGTGTTACAAGGTTTAATGAACTGTTTGTCAGAGAATCACTCAGATTACTCACGGTTCATCATGATGCACTGCGAATGACATTTAAGCGAAATGGCAACCACATTCAGCAATCTTGTCAACATTCAGCCCGGCAGGCTTTTGCATTCCAAGTAGCCGAGTCAATAGAGGAGACGAATAGCGAGCAATTCAAGGCTGTCAAGGAACGAATGATGGAAGAAATGCACCGGGCAATAGATCTGGAGCATGGACCATTAGTACAGGCGGGCCTCATCCAGGGGTCAGATCGGGACGAACTAATCTTTACGATTCACCATTTAGTCATCGACGCCATATCCTGGCGCATTTTACTGGATGATTTTTATGATATCTACATTGCTCTCGAACAGAATATCCAGCCAGTTCTGCCTTCTATATCCGATACTTATAAGGATTACGCACAGAGAATGCATACGTATGCTGCTACTGGTGAATGGAAACATGAAGCGCAATATTGGAAGAATGAAATGGCGCGACCAGTTTCGTCGCTCATTGGGGACGGGATACACACGAAGGGTCAGGTTCGAGATAGTGAAGTGGCAAGTCTTTATTTTACACAAAAAGTCACTACGACCCTCGTACAATCGGCGACCGAGCGATACGAGGCGGATACCGCGTCTTTGTTGCTTGCTGCCTTAGGTACTGCAATGGAGGCAATGGGTGTTCGAGATGGTCTATGGGTCAACATGGAGGGACACGGCCGGGAAAGTTTCGGTGAAGCTGTAGATTATTCACGAACAGTCGGCTGGTTTACATCGCATTACCCGATTTATCTGGATACTTCAGTAGCCCAAATGCCACACCTTTATGTTGCACAGCTTCATCGTGAGTTGCAACGTATCCCTCACAGGGGTGCTGGATATAACGTAATGAAGTACATGCTGCCTGAAGCAGTGACCAGATCATTCCATGGATTTGAGATTGAGCCACAGATTTGCTTCAACTACCTTGGTGAAATGGATGATCGTCGTTATCAAAATCTGTTTCGGCTTTCGCAGCTTCCGATGCACGGAACAGAGAGTCCAGATGCGGACCGCCCGTTTGCAATCACTTGCAATGTGCTCTTATCGGACGGGCGGATGCTGGTGGAGTTTGATTACAATAAACATCAGTTCCAAGCAGAAACCATCCAGAGAATGTTGCAAGGTTTCCTTAATGGTTTGCAAGACATGATGTATGCCGGTGAGGGAGAGATAGTTACAGAAGAGGAACACGATGGATTTCAGCTGGTACCTTCTGCAGAAAGGGAGGTCCTTGAGCAGGTAGCGCCTTTTCCAATGCTCAAAGCTTATCCGCTGTCACCTATGCAGGAAAGTATGTTGTTCCATTACCTTCGGTTTCCGGATTCCTCGGCTTACGAAGAGCAATGTGTCATTCATTTGCAAGGTGACCTTAACCCAGAACGGCTTAGAGACTGCTTTCAGCAGGTGGTTAATCAACATGACATTCTTCGTACATTTTTTGCCTTGCGTGGGCTCGAACGGCCGCTTCAGGCAGTGGCAAAGTCATGGAATCTTCCCTTTGAGTTTATGGATTGGACGGCGGAACATGGCGGATGTGAGCCCGAGAAGCTTCAACAATATCTTCAACAAAATCGTGAACGGCGCTTTAATCTATTTGGTGAGGTCCCTCTGAGAGTAACACTTATTCGATCAGACGATAACGCGTATAGTCTGGTTTGGAGCTTTCATCATATTTTGCTTGATGGGTGGAGTGTAGGCCTTCTTCTTAGTAGCATCTTCGATCTATATGCCGATCTGTCTGATATACAATCACTTGTCTCAGTGTCGCACTATGGGGAATACATCGGGTGGCTTGAAGGGCGAGATCCTTCTGTGGCTGAATCGTACTGGGCGACGTATTTAACGGAATACCGAAGTAAAAATGTGCTACCACGGTTACATGGATCAAGTGGTGAGTATGTACGGGAGGAACTTACCCGTAACTTGCCAGAAACGCTCCAGGAAGCACTTAAGCAATTATCCGCCGAATACGGTTTGACGCTAAATATTTTGTTTCAGGCTGCTTGGGCGACGGTATTGCAGAATCTCAACGAAACTGAAGATATGATCTTTGGCGCAGTTGTATCGGGCAGGAGTGTCGAGGTGCAAGATATCGAGAACATGATGGGGCTATTCATTAATACGATTCCTGTTCGGGTAAAGTCAGCATCGGGTACCTTTTTGGAACTCGCATCACAACTTCAGTGGGAACAGATGGAGAAAGAATCCTATTCCCATATTCCACTATCTTCGATCCAAAAGTCTGGCGGCGGGGCAGTTCTGGATCATATCCTTGTATTTGAAAATTATCCGCTGGAACTGCAGCTTCCTTCCGGACTGGAAATGGTAGATTACGATTTACATGAGTATACAAGCTATGATTTTAACCTGATCATTGAGCCGCATGAGAACTTCCTCATTCGATTTGTTTACAATAGTGCCGCACATAGAGTAGAAGAGCTGGAAGATTGGATGAATTGTCTGTTCATTGTTCTCAGTCAAATCAGTGAGAATCCGAATGTGTTGTTGAAAGATCTTTTCCCGGATGAAATTGTAACGAGTTCAGATGAAGGAGAAAGTCTAATTAAATTCCATTTCTAGACAACCAGGGGGATGAAGTGACATGGATCGAACGTCGCAAAAAGAGGCTGTTTCCGCACAGGAACTAAGATTGCAAAAGAAGCACTGGGTAAAAAAAATGCTGGCACTCAAAACGGAGGAAACGTTGTTCACGTCATCCTTTACACCTCAGCATGAGAAGTCCGCTGTTCAATCCTACCCGTTTGAGTTGGCACAGAATGTAAGCGAACGGTTGCGCACCATGAGCGGGGAATCCAAAGAAGCTCTGTTTTTGATTTTACTGACAGCTTTAAAGACTCTTCTTCACAAGCATACCAGCAGTGATTCGCTTACCGTTGCTTACCCGGTGAACAGAATACAAGACACAAGCGAACGTTCGCCGGAGCCAAACTGGATTCCACTCATCGACCATTCCCCGAAAGGCTGTACTTTCCGGGAATGGCTAAATGAACTTAAATCGACATATATCGAGACAGTCAAACACAGTGATTATTCGATGGACCGCCTTGTAGACGATATGAAGGTTGTCCATGACCGGGATTACGCTTTTCTTCAACATATTCGTTTTTCCATTCAGGGGATGTACAACGTAACAGATGTAGAGAGTGAGACGCTGGGCATGCGGCTTCATATGTATTGGAGTCAGGACAAGCTGTGCGGTGTGTTAGCCGGCAATACCCGCTTCTTTAACACCGCTGATTTGAAGCGTTTTGCGAAACAGTACGGGGTTATCATTGAACAATTAATAGAGAACCCGGATCGTCCGGTGGAGGCCAGTGGGGTGCTTGCTGGACTAGAACGCGACCGATTGTTGAACGAATATGCAACAGGGCCGCGCCGGACCTATGGTTCCAGTGTAATGGGTTTGTTTGCGGAGCAAGTCCAGCAGACACCAGAGGCTACAGCCATCGTGACATCGGATGCTTCGATACGTTATGCAGAGCTGGAGGAAAAAGTAAACCACTGGGCTACTGCATTGATTAAAGACGGAACAAAGCAAGGGGATATCGTAGGACTTTACCTTGACCGAAGCCTGGAGACGGCCATTGCAATCTTAGCCGTGTGGAGGGCGGGGGCATGTATTTTGCCAATAGATGTGCAGACGCCCGCAGAGCGAGTTCGATTCATACTGAAAGATGCCGGGGTAAATCGCCTGCTCACACAGGCCCGTTATGTTAGTCTATCTTTGTTCCAAGACGTGGAACGATTACTTTCGTGTGGAGACCTGGATGCAGCAAGTAATGATGGTGAGATCCTTGCTCCCATCACTGCTGAACTGCCCGCTTATATTATATATACTTCGGGAACAACCGGGAATCCAAAAGGAGTAGTCGTATCTCATGGAGGACTGGTCAATTCAATCGCATGGAGAAAAGAAGAGTACGCATTGGGAGTAGAGGACAACACGATCCAGCTCTTTTCCTATTCATTTGATGGCTTCATGACGGGATTCTTGACCCCGCTTGTGTCGGGAGCAAGTCTTTTTATGGCTACCGAAATTCAGGTTAAAGATCCACTACGTCTGAAGCAATTGCTTATCGTATATCAGATCACTCATTTTATATGTGTGCCTTCGTTGTACCGCCTGCTTTTGCAACAGATTAAACCGGAAGACAAACTGTGTGTGCACCTTATTACGCTTGCAGGGGAGAGTGTCTCTCCTGCACTGGTTCAGGAAAGCAGAGAACGGCTTCCGGATGTGAAGATATACAACGAGTATGGTCCTACTGAATCCAGTATCGTCGCTCTCTGTAAAAGAGATGTGGAACAGGGAGAGAAGGTGACGATTGGTCGTCCGATATCGAACATGCGTGCATATATTCTCGATCATTGGAACGAGCCTGTTTCGTCGGGAATCGTTGGGGAACTTTGTTTGTCGGGTCCGGGTCTGGCTCGCGGTTATCTTAACCAGCCTGAGCTTACTGATCAAGCTTTTGTACCCAATCCGTTTATTGCGGGTGAGCGACTATATCGGACTGGAGATCTGGCCAAATGGACGGAAGAGGGGGAGATCTGTTGTCTCGGGCGCAAGGATGCTCAGGTGAAGTTAAGAGGATATCGGATTGAGCTTCCCGAGATTGAACAGTGTCTTCAGAGCTACCCAGGTGTTCAAGCGGCAGCGGTTGTATGTGAGGAAGAAGAAGGCATTCCTGTCCGATTGATTGCTTATCTTCAAACCGACGACATCAAGGCTGTTGAATTACGTGATTACATGGCAAGAGAGTTGCCTTTCTTTATGCTTCCGGCGCGCTATTATCGACTTCATCAGCTTCCGCTGTCCGAAAACGGAAAGTTGGACAAGAAGGTGATCTCTTCCATGGATTGTATCAACCTGGATGTTGAATTCCGAGAGCCGGAAAATGAAACGGAACAGAAGTTATGTGAGATATTTGCTGATGTTCTTGGATTGAAGAGGGTATCCGCAGATGAGAATTTTTTTACTGCAGGAGGACATTCCCTTAAAGCGACGATGCTGATGTCCAGAATTCAGAAAGAATTCCGTGTGGAGATCAGTGTAGATCATATTTTCGAAAAGCAGACCGTCAAGGCGTTAGCGGAAGTGATTACTTTAAAAGAAATCAGTGCTTGTCCGGCAATTTCGCCTGCAAATCCGGGGGTGCATTATCCTTTATCTTTTACGCAAGAGCAGATGTACACGCTGTTCTGTAATGATCCGCATTCAACCGCTTATAACATGCCAGAGGCTCTTGTTATCGAAGGGGATTTCGACGATCAGCGACTTCGGTATGCGCTTGAGGAACTGACGAAGAGACACGAAATTCTTCGAACGACTTTTTATGCAATCAATGGTGATCCTGTTCAGGAAGTACACGATGAGAACGTCGTCTCACTTGAGTATTCTGAGCAGGCTTCAACTGATCTTGAAGAAACGATAAGACAATTTATCCGTCCATTTGATCTGGCAAGACTGCCGTTATTTCGAGCAGGAATAACGAAGATGGGGCCGAGAAAACATCTGCTTCTGATTGATCTTCATCATATCGTAGCTGACGGAGCCTCCATTGGCATATTCATCTCAGAACTGGCGAGCATCTACAATGGAGATTCATTACCTGAGATCACACTTCACTACAAGGATTTCTCGGTATGGCAACATAAACAGAAAGAGGATCGTGCATTTCAGGCTCAGGGGCAGTATTGGACAGATCAGTTCAAAAACGGAGTTCCCGTGTTGAGTCTGCCATATGATCACCCTAGACCGAAGCTTAAAGGTTTGGAGGGTAGCAGAATTAACTTTACCGTTGATGCAGCTCGCACGTCGTCTCTGAAGAGGCTCGCTGCCGCAAATGGCGTTACGTTATTCATGTTGCTCCTGACAATGTACCAGACCATGCTCTCCAAGCTGTCCGGACAGAAGGAACTGGTCGTTGGTTCGCCAGTCTCTGGCAGAACACAGGCCGATCTGGAACACACGATGGGCATGTTTGTAAATGTGGTTCCCATCCGCGCCGAGGTGTTACCTCAATTGCGTTTCACTGAGCTCCTGACTCAGGTAAAACATACGGCGCTGGGTGCGTTTGAGCATCAGGCGATACAATATCAGGATTTGGCACGGAACTTGGGATACACGCCAGATCCCAGCCGTAATCCGATGTTCGACACGATGTTTGTCCTTCAAAATACGGCTGAGAATCGTTTTGATTTTAGAGGACTGCATTTCTCACATGTTGGCTTCGAGCAAACTGTGTCCAAATTTGATCTTACTTTAGCCGGGTTTGAGGGCGGGGATGGTGTGTTGTATTTCGACTTGGAGTACTGCACCCGTCTTTTCCAAAGGGACAGCGTACTGCGTTATGTGGACTATTTTATGCATATTATGCAGACCGTTATAGAACATCCGCAGATACTGGTATCGCAGATGACGCTGCTACCCCAAGAGCTTTTGCATGAACAATGGAAGGAACTTAACAGTAAGAATCGATATGATGCAACTGACCTGACTCTACTGGAGCAGTTTGCCCAGCACGCCAAACGATCTCCCCACAAGGAAGCTTTGTTGTTTGGGGATTCATATATGACTTACGAACAGCTGGACACACAGTCAGAACTATGGGCTAAATGGCTTCGCTCAAGGGGCCTGGGCCTGGAAGATGTCGTAGCGGTCAGAATGGAGCGTTCCTTTGAACTTGTCATTGCGTTTCTGGCGGTACTTAAGGCAGGAGCGGTATATCTGCCAATCGATCCGGAATTTCCGGCGAATCGCACATCATACATGCTTCAGGACAGCGGAGCAGTGCTAATGATTACGGATCAGGCAGATACACAGCATACCGCATATCATATGCCTGTTTATCTGCCTCAGGATATGCAATTTACCGATGTGAACACAAACAACGCATTGCACAGACCACAAAGAAACAATCTGGCTTATATTATCTATACTTCAGGGACTACAGGCAGACCTAAAGGTGTGGCGCTAGAACATGCAGGACTAGCTAATCTTTCGACACTCTTTATCTCTACGCTCGGAATACAGTCCGAAGATCGCATTCTTCAATTTGCTTCTTGCTCTTTTGATGCTTCAATATGGGAGTTTGCCATGGCATTTTCTACCGGAGGAACACTGTGTTTAGTATCAGCAGAGACCATTGCTGATCCGGTTCACTTCGAGCGGTACGTGGAAAAGGCGAATGTTACAGTTATGACGCTTCCGCCTCCTTACATGGCACGTTTGCAACCTGAGCATTTACCTGGTCTTCGCCTCATGATCACAGCTGGTTCAGAGCCGTCATCGGCCATGCTGTCGACATGGAGTCAGCATATGCGCTGTGTGAATGCTTATGGACCAACCGAAGCATCTGTATGTGCAGCGATATGGGAATATCAACAAGAGGCCGATATGTTATCTGTGCCTATTGGATACTCCATCCCTCATAGCAGACTGTGCGTTGTAGATGCGGAACTGAACCCACTGCCTGTCGGGGTGTCTGGAGAACTATGCATCGCAGGTACTGGACTTGCCCGGAGTTATTTGAATCTGCCGGAAATAACTGCGAGACAGTTCATCTCCTCAGACCTGCCAGGGTTTGAACGGATGTATCGCACGGGAGATCTAGCCAAACTGCTACCAGATGGCAGGATGATATACCAAGGCAGAATGGACAATCAGCTTAAGATCAGAGGATACCGTGTAGAACCAAGTGAGATTGAGGCACGACTGCTACAAATAACCGGTGTTCGTGAAGCGGTTGTATTGCCTAGGCTGTGGGAAAATGAAAACTCACTAGTAGCCTATTACACGGGTGACCATGCACCAGCATCGCGCGAACTGAAGATCGAGCTTACGACTGTTCTTCCTCATTATATGCTTCCATCATTCTTGGTGAAGCTGGACGGGCTCCCTGTGACGTCAAATGGCAAGGTAGATCATGGTGCACTTCAACGTTTGGAACTGTTGCAAGAGGCAGGGGAGCTATCCCGTATGCCTGAGAATGAACTGGAGGCAACGATCGTTCGTGTGTTTGAACAAGTCTTGAATGTTCATGGAATCGGAACCGATGACTTGTTCCACGAACTGGGTGGCGATTCTATCTCGGCAATGAAAGCCAGCTTTTTGTTGAAAGAGCAGGGGGTGGCTCTGGATGTGAGAGACTTGTTAGTTCATCAATCTCCTGTTGCTCTAGGGAAACGGTTACTTCAAACTACATCTGAAGATGATCAGCAGCTTCAATCGGAAGGTTTACCAGAACGAATATCAGGTGGAGCGAAGACATTCGGTTCACATCAGAAGCAATTGCAACAGGTTTTGGGTGATAAGGAACGGAAACAACTGATGGCTGCACGTGCAAGCATTGCAGACCAACAAGAGGTATACAGAAGACAATTGGCCGCAGAGGTAGAATTGGCCATATTGCCTCTTACCGCTTCCCAGTCCACACATCTCGGACGCGCAGAAAACGTTGGTGTTGTTATGCATTTCCCTGCCGACAAGACATATGAGGATATCCATCAAGCCATTCATGGATTGGTGCAGGAGCAGGAAATGATGAGGTGTTTGTACAATGGCACTATGGCCAAAAGTTGGAGCTTGCGGGAGCATCCTGCCGGATTTAAAGTGCCACACGTCAAACTTGAGACAACCTGCTCCGAAGCAGTAATGGAACAATTGGTTTCGGAATTGTACTATGACAGATTTGAAGAGGATGGACCAGACCGTTTGTTGTACCGAATGGTAGTCATTGAGAACAGCAGAACCGGAGCGAAAGTTTTGGTGTACTCTTCTCATCATGCTTTATCCGACGGGTTAAGTTGCAGTTTAATTGCTGAGGTATTAACAGGGGCGGCATCCACGTTGCACGGGGGAAAACATCCTGTCCGATATCGTGATTACCTTCGACGGATCGAGGAGGGGCCGATCGGAATCAGCTTTATGGAACTGGAGCGTCGCTTCGAACTGGGAACGTATCGTCAGCTTCTTCTAGGCATGAGTAACAAGCTCGCGGAGTTCCCGGCCCAGAAGAGCACATCGATCACGTTGGAATGGGAACTTTCAGAAGGAAACCCGGAGGAAGGCTGGCTGAAGGTGCTCGGTTTGCTAGCGGTTTTTGGACGGGAATATCTTGAACTACAGCATTTGCCTGTACAATTGGTCAGCAGTGGAAGACGATATGGGGAGCATACCTATTATCATCTTGTCGGTAATTTTACGGACTATATTCCATTGGTGCTGGATACCCATTCCCCAGCGGAGCAACTCTTGCAGCAAATTCAAGCATTGAATCAAACGACTTCCGCTCACCAGATCCGGTTCACTGATATGGAAGATCAAAGCACAGGCAAGGGGATTCTGCTCAATTATTTTGGAGCTATACAAGCGGAACCAGAAGATAACGTCATACCTGATGGGGGACCTTCTTTTGCAGAAGCGGCTGATCATTATGGGATCTATTTCTACGTCAGACATGTCGGTTGCAACATGCAAGTGCATATCGCTCTTCCATTCGAGACGAGTGCCGAAGAACTGGAGAAGAAACTGACAGCAGGAATGATTACGGTGCAGTAGCTCAAATCACTAAAACTTTCTTGAAATCTCCGGGCATGTTGCGATGTTCGGAGATTTCAGACTTGATGTACGAAAGGGCGGTGCAGCAATGGGCACAACCGTTGTGTTCAGTTTTCCGTATTTTGGTCATGTTAATCCTACAGTGAGGTTGGTTCAAGAACTGGCCAACCGAGGGGAACAGGTCTATTACTATACAACAGATGCGTATATGAAATATGTACAAATGGAAGGCGTGATATGTCGAAGTTACGGGGATGTGCTTCCACTGTTGGACGAAGAGATCCCTATTCTTACGACAGACCCATTGAAAGTGTTGGACCAGCTTGTTCCGCATAAACTGAATAAACATCAGAAGATGGTCCGTTTACTCCTTGAACAGGTGATGGAGGATGATCCAGACTACATTATTCGGGACTGCGAATCTTATTGGGGGAAAATGATTGGCACTATGCTTGATATTCCGGTGATTTGTTATATCACTACCATTGCTTTGAATGAAACGATGATGGATCTTCATCATGACTATTTTGTTGCCAATGTATTCGGAAATACGACAGGACGTATGGCGTGGCTTCCCGAGTCCGGCAGTTTCAGCGAATATTTGAATGAATATACAAGGCAACTCTCTCTTCCATATTCTGTAGAATATAGGGCGATCGATGCCTTTTCCGGGGCGGACGACCTTAATCTTGTTTTTACTTCACGGGTTTTCCAGCCATTTATAGAGTCGTTTGGTTCGGATTATCTGTTTCTGGGTCCGATGATTCGTGAGGAGGAACAAGAGGGCGGAGACCTGCCGCATGTTGAACCGGATCTGCCAGTAATCTACATATCGATGGGAACCGTATATAACGACTGTCTGCTTTTTTATCGAAAATGTATCGAAGCATTCCAGGAACATCGGTGGAACGTAATCATGTCTGTAGGACAGCGAATCTCTCTTGAAGAATTGGGAGAGTTTCCCGAGCATTTTACTGTTCGATCCCATGTTCCTCAGCGAAGACTGCTCAAATATGTGGATGTGTTCATTACACATGGAGGTCATAACAGTACCAATGAAGCACTCTACCACGGAGTGCCTATGCTGGTGTTCCCGCAAGCAGCGGATCAGTTTGCTGTGTCCAGCCGGATTGAGGCATTGGGGGCAGGAAGCATTGGCGATAGCCAACACTGCACACCTTCAGATATTTCGTTTATGACGGAACGTATCCTCCATGATAAGGCTTATGCTGAGTCCTGCAAGAGGGTCGGGGAAGAGATCCGTAATGAAGGCGGAGTGAAGCTGGGCGTTGACGGTATTTTTGCGTATCTTAACGAAGGAGTTCTGATAGGTAATACAAATGAGTAATACGTGTGAATCGTATGAAGAAGGGAGTCTGCTATGGCAACGGTAATGATATTTAGCCTTCCATTTTTCAGCCATGTTAAACCAACACTACCCCTTGTTGCAGAGTTGCTGGCACGTGGAGAGACCGTGATTTATTATTCGGATGAACAATATAGAGGGTTGCTTGCCGATTATGATGTGGATTTTCGAAGCTATGGGAATATGAGAGAGTTGTTTGTGGACGACAATGATCCGGGCCTATTTTTGAGTAATCCGCAGACGATGCTGGAGCATCTAGTTCCTGGAGTGATCCAGAAAAGCAGGGCCGTTCTTCATGCGATTTTGGCAGAAGTTATGGCTGAGCAACCGGACTACATTGTCAGGGACAGTGACGCTCATTGGGGCAAACTGATTGCAGAACTGCTTGAGGTGCCAGTGGCCTGTTATGTCCTAACGTTTGCGATCAATCAGGCGCTTTTGGAGAAAGACCATCATTTTCTCATACACAAGGTATTCAGAATCCAAGAAGGCTACGCATTTGCAGACACGACGGCCAGCGAACTAAACCGTTTGGCGGGAGAACTGGCTGAAAGGCATCATATTCAAGATTTTGGCCTGGTAGATGCGTTTAGTGGGAATGAAGAATTAAATCTAGTATATACGTCAAAAGTATTCCAGCCACATTCGGATGTGTTTGATGACCGTTTTGTGTTTATAGGTCCACAGTTCCCTAATGTTAGCTCTGAAATGCTTCAATCCATGAGGATAAGAACAAAACAGGAGCATGAGCTTCCCCTGATTTACATTTCGTTTGGCTCCATCTATACAGATCGCCCGGATTTCTACCTGAAATGTATTGAAGCTTTCAGATACAGCGAAGCTCAAATCATTATGTCAGTAGGGAAAAGGATTGATATCGCATCCTTGGGAGACATTCCCGAAAATATGACGGTATCTGCATTTGTTCCTCAGTTGGAGATTTTAAGCAAGGCAGATATTTTTATCTCTCATGCCGGTTATAACAGTGTGTCCGAAGCCCTTGCATTTGGCGTGCCAATGATTCTGTTCCCTCAAGGGGCTGATCAATTTGCAATTGCATCGAGATTGGAAGAATTGGGAGTCGGTGTGTATGGCCGTGATATGAACATGCCTGCTTCAGATCTAAAGGACATGACGTTTGAAACGATGAGAAGTGAGAAGATGAGAGCTGAAGCGGTGAGATTGGGGAGCAGTTTTTTTGAAACGGGAGGTATGGTGGAGGGCGTGAGTAGAATTTTGGAATTCGTCGAACA
This sequence comes from Paenibacillus cucumis (ex Kampfer et al. 2016), assembly GCF_019748695.1. Taxonomy (NCBI): domain Bacteria; kingdom Bacillati; phylum Bacillota; class Bacilli; order Caryophanales; family Paenibacillaceae; genus Paenibacillus; species Paenibacillus cucumis (ex Kampfer et al. 2016). The sequence continues at coordinate 225,315 of NZ_JACLIC010000002.1, forward strand.
AACATAAGATGCAGGCTTATCATCCAACAAACGTTGTTAAGCTAGAATTAATATAGAGTTAAGTTGATTAAGAGACTTGCATCACATACACTCGTTTTGTGCGCATGTTTTCGACATTTAATGGTAATTAAGTGGAGGATGCTCATCAATTCAGGGCGAGGGGAATTCATACATGAGATCGTTTTCCAGAAGAGTACAGAAGGTGTTCATCTGCCTGTTAGTTTTGGCCTTGAGCATGGGAGGAGGTTGGTTTACGTCAGGAATTCAGAAAGTCAGTGCAGCAACAGCAGGTGACTGGGTGTATTCCGTAAATGGGAATGGAACCGTGACGATCACAGGGTATATGGGGAGTGCTGTGGACGTTGATATTCCTGGCACACTTGATTCGCAAGTAGTGACCCATATTGGAAATCAGGTTTTTATGGGAAAGAATTTAACCAGTGTGACCATTCCAGACAGCGTAATCAGCATAGGGAAAGAAGCCTTTAGACAAAACAGTCTAAGGAGTGTGATCATCCCATATCGTGTGACTTCAATTGGTGATTATGCATTTTTCAAAAACCAATTAACGAGTGTAACAATTCCGGAAGGCATAACTAGTATTGGGCCAAGTACTTTTAGGGATAACTTTTTAACCAGCGTGATTATTCCCGAGAGTGTCACAAGTTTGGGTTCTTTGGCATTTGGTTACAATCGTCTTGAGAGTGTTACCATTCCAAGTAATGTAACCAGCATTGGACAATATGCCTTTATGACAAATGAATTAGAGAATGTAGTTTTTGCGGGAAGGTCCATTGGAATTGAATCAGACTGGTTTCTCAATAATGACCCGGTCATTCTAATTTCCGGTTACGAGAATGCAGAAAACTTTGTAGCTACTTATAACAACAATAATGCTAACAATAACGACCCGACCAAGCTTAAACTGACTTATGGCAAGATGATCTCCGTTGGATATAATCCAGATGGGGCTACCTGGTCTAATGCTCAAACCATAGAATTAAGTGAAAAGTCACTCATTGAGGCAGAAAAAAGTTACAAATGGACACTGACACCAGATCAACCGGATGCCACGGGTTGGGAAACCTTTGAGGGGACCTTGCAAATCGCAGTGCCTGCTGAGGAAGGTACCTGGTATTTACATGTCAAGGCCATTGAAAGCAATCAAAATACATTATTTTTTCATTCAAACGCATTTCACATTGAACGGACATCACCTACTATTCAACTTCAAGTTAGTTCCACCGCTCCAACGAACCAGCCGGTTACCGTTACAGCAACAGTTTATGATGGCGAAAGCGGTGTTGCGCTGCTGAAATGGGCAGAGGGTGATCGCGAGGCATCCTATTTCAATTCAGGAGGCACTGTGTTCAGTGGTACTAACTTTGATGTTACTGAAAACGGAACATATACCGTATATGCACAAGACGTTGCTGGAAATAAGAGCGTTGAGACAGTGACAGTGAATAATATCTCCACAGTGGGGCCGACAATTCAAACGTCCATTGATCCGTCTGGACCTACAAAAGGAAATGTTACAGTTGTAGCCAGCGTACAGCCACAGAATGGGATTATAGTGCTGAAGTATGCTACAGGCAAACAGGACAAAGAGTACTTTGCAAGCGCAGGTACAGCGTTGTTCCTTGTAGGTGGAAAAGCTGAATTTGTTGTTACCGAGAATGGATGGGTAAGCATCTATGCGAAGGATCAAGCCGGCAATGAGACGGTGAAGCAATTAGAAATCACTTCAATTGATCGCACGGAACCGACCCAACCAACAGTGCCAACACAACCATCAAGTGGTCAGTCACCAACAACGTCAACACCTTCTTCGCAACCAACGTCATCAACATCTACACCAGCACCACCAGCACCACCAACGACAGTTCCACCAACGTCTACACCAACACCAAAAGCTTTTTATAATGAAAAAGTGAACATAAACGTCGTGAAAGAGTTGGTAGAAAAAGCAAATAACGCATCCGCCATAGCATTTAAGGATATCGTGGCTGGTGCCTCTGAGGCGAAAGTTGTTGAACTCGGAACAAAGCTGGGAATGATCAAGGGTTATGCAGATGGATCATTCCGTGCGAATGGTGTGGTAACGAGATCAGAATTTGCCACCATGTTAGTACAGGCATTAGGTTTAAAATCCGAAACGAATTCCAGCTTTAAGGATACTCAAAATCATTGGGGCGGAGAGGCCATTGCGATATTAAAAGCAAGTGGTATCGTACAAGGATATCAGGATGGAACGTTCAAACCCAATCAGTCGATTTCCCGAGCGGAGATTGTGGCGATGTTATCGAAAGTAATCAACACTGAATGGGTGAAAAGTTCCAAGTTCGAGGATGTATCCGGGAATTGGGCCGAGGCCGAGATTAACACTTTATCTGAGATGGGTATTGTTAAGGGCACTACGGAAGGTCTATTTAAACCCAATGCCAATGCTACAAGATCGGAATCGCTGCTTATGATTTTGCGCATGTTAAATGCGAGTCTTGGATTTACACTGGATATAGAGTAGTAATAGAACCAGAACAAATACAGAGCAGTAATACAAACAGTAATACAAGCAGTAATACAGATAGAGAAGACAGGTACTGTTAAACAGTGCCTGTCCTTTTTTTACTGTTGTTACGTTCATCAGAAATTATAAGCGGAAAAGAAGAAGAACGAGGCTTTTTTGACCGTTTAGGAGCACAAAGTGTGACATGCCTTAAGAAGATGCACTTCCGTAAAAATTTAATTGTAAACGCTTTAAAAATTCATGGACAAACGCTTCATAAGGGTGATATATTGTTTCTGTAAGAAACAATATTATTTATAACGAATATAAAAATGAATAAAAGGATGGGATACACGATGAACAGCATCGAAACAACACTTAAATCCTTTGACGGAACACAGCTTTATTTCAGCAAAAATTTAGTTGAAAATGCGAAGGCCGCCATAGTCATTGTACATGGATTGGCAGAGCATGCCAGCCGCTATGATTATTTGACAGAAAAATTGAACGGCCGTGGATTCAACGTATATCGTTTTGACCATCGGGGTCATGCAAGATCGGAAGGACAACGAACATTTTATAGTGATTTTCATCATCTGATTGATGATGTCAACTCTGTAGTGGAGGTTGCACTGGAGGAGAGCGGCGATACGCCACTGTATATTATTGGACATAGTATGGGCGGTTTTGCTTCTTCATCATTTGGTACGAAATATCCGGGAAAAGTGAAAGGTATCGTATTATCAGGAGCGCTTACTCGATTTAATACGAAAGTGGCTGGAGAACTGCCGATGGCTCTGCCAGCAGGCACGTATTTCCCGAATGAACTTGGAAGCGGAGTATGCAGTGTTCCTGAGGTTGTATCCGCTTACGCTAATGACCCGCTGGTAGAAAAGCAGATTTCTGTAGATTTGTTTAACAGTCTGGGGTATGGAGTAGAATGGCTGAAAGAACATGCGAAGCAATTCGTTGATCCGGTGCTTGTGTTACATGGTGCGAATGATGGGCTGGTTAGCGAAAAGGATTCCCGTGACTTTTACGGAGATATCGCTTCGGCAGATAAAACACTGAAAATCTATGCACATCTCATGCATGAAATATTTAATGAGACAGCACGGGATGAAGTGATTGAAGAAGCGATCTCATGGATTGAAAAACGAATCTGATTTCAGTAGAGTAATAGAGAGAGAATTCGAAGACGAAAGGGATTACGCATGAAATTAGATTGGATGGGTGACCATCGGGAGCTTGTCGAGAAGATCATCAAATACGGCAATGCTTACTCGAACACCTACAAGCTGCAACGAAGCTACGGAACAGATATGACATTCTCTGCAGCCCAGATTCAGACACTTGAATACATTCTGGAAGCAGAGGATCAGGAAGAGAAGATGTCCGAGATGGCTGCTCGTTTGGGCGTTAGCCGCAGTACCTTTTCTAAAAATGTGAAGAATTTGACTGAAAAAGGACTACTTGAAAAATATCATCTGAGTGGTAACCGCAAAGATATTTACGTCAAACCGTCAGCCAAAGGTCGAGAGGTATACACGAAGTACACCGCATTTGTTCGTGAGCTTTGTTTTGATGACATATTTAAGCTCGCAGATCAGATTACGGAAGCCGACAAAAAAAGCTTTAGTCGTATCATGGATCTGTTCGCTGATGTGCTTGTCTGGTATGGTGAAAAAGAACAAGAGCCGCGGAAACTCATCAAAATCGAACCGGATAGTTGATGAAAATTACGAAATGAAAATTAATTCCCTTACAGCGGTCTATACGCTTTAAGGGAATTTTTTTGCGTATAGGACATTCTACAGCCCATTCCCTCCGCGAATGTCGTTCATAGAGTATAAGATGCCTAATGCAGAAATGCTGTATAACGATGCTAAACGCAGGGAGTGGGATATGTGAAAACCAACAGTAAAACAAAACTAACCGGACGTGTCATTTTTAAAGGGGATCCAGGGTATGAGGCAGCACGTAAAAACTGGGACCCGCATACCGACAGGTATCCTAAAGTCTTCGTTTTTGCTCAAAAAACGAAAGATGTCTCCAATGCCATCAAATGGGCTCGTGAGAACAACGTACCGATTCGTCCGCGAAGTGGAAGACATGCGCTTGAGGTTAATCTGTCACAGGTGAACGGCGGGATTGTCATTGATGTCAGTGATCTGAACACCATCAAGCTGAACAAAACAACAGGAACAGCCGTTGTGGGAGCGGGAAACCGAGTTGGCAGAATTGCACATACACTCGCACGTCAGGGATTCATTGCTCCATTCGGGGATAGCCCAACCGTTGGTATAGGTGGTATTACGCTTGGGGGAGGGATCGGGCCTCTTCAACGAACGATCGGTCTGATCAGTGATAATCTGCTGGAATTCGAGATGGTGGATGCAAACGGGAAAATCATTCGTGCGAACAAAAAATGTAACGCTGATCTGTTCTGGGCATCGCAAGGTGGTGGCGGAGGAAACTTTGGAGTCTATACCCGTTACAAATTCAAAGTACGCCGGGCACCAGCCAGAGCGACAGTATATCGGATCACCTGGCCTTGGGCTCAGTTCGAGAAGGTACTCAAAGTGTGGCAAAAGTGGGCGCCTTCCGTTGACACCCGGCTCGGGAGTGAGCTGTCTATCGGCCCCAAAAAAGGCGGCAATGTCAGTATGGAAGGTTTGTTTCTGGGTTCTAAATCCGAGGCATTGCGTTTGTTAAAGCCGATGACCAGCACGGGCACACCATCCCAGACGATCATACGTTCAGTACCTTATACAGAGGCGGTTACTTTTCTTCTACCTCCAGATCCTGTGCTTACTCAGAGATACAGCAATCAATTTTCTTCCGGATTTGGACGAAAGCCGTTCCCGGATCGGGCAATCAAATCGATGCGAGCGTTTCTGGAAAATGTGGAAGGCGAATTCGCCGGTTTCTTTTTCCTCAACTGGGGCGGAGCTGTCAGTCGTAAATCACCTACATCTACAGCATTCTACTGGCGTAAAGCCAAGTTCTATGTGGAATGGAACAGCTCCTGGACGAAACCGTCCCAGGCGGCCAAAAATATTGCCATTGTGCGTAACACACGCCAAAAATTACAGCCCTACATCGTCGGTTCCTACATTAATGTACCGGATCAAGGCATCAAACGCTCAGGTCCGGTGTACTACGGGGCGAACTACGCGAGATTACGCAGAGTCAAAGCCAAATACGATCCCCAAAATGTGTTCAACAACCCGCAAAGCATTACTCCGGCACGTGGCCTGTAGTTAGATCAAAGGAATAGAAAAGGAGCCGCTTGGTGCGGCTCCTGCGATCTAGATATGCCTGGCCTGTTACTTTTTCTGGTTAGCCAGCCACTCCATAAGTGTTACGCTTTTACCTTTGATTTTCACAGGCTTACCATCGAAGTCTTTGGAAATGTCATTGTTTAAAACAGGAATCCAGGACCAGTGTCCATTATACTCGTATGGCGTGTTATCGCCATTTCCTTTGGTGTATACTCCACTCAAATCCAGCACCTTATCAAAATAGGAGTAATGAGCATTTTTGGCTCCCGCAGCAATCAGGCGTTTGTAGGTAGCTGTTGACGTTTTGGACGTATCCACCGTCTGATCCGCTCCTGCCGCCGTGAACCAGATCGGAATATTTTTAAGTTTGGCGATATCCTGTTTGCTCAACAAACGATCCTCGTACGCTTCTGCGGAAGGATAAGCAGCTGCAAAGTAATCCGGGTTCGCAAGTAGCATGTTCAAAGTCATAAATCCGCCATTGGAGCACCCGCCAATGTAGATTCGGTTTGTATCAATATCCGTAGCATGCTGTTTCACATATTGTTTGATCAACGCAGTTAACGATTTCGTATACATACTCTTTCCGTCTTTGGTATATTGCCCGGTTCCGTCATTCATCCAGAAGGTTGGAGTCTGGGGCACCAACACAGCGGCATCTCCAAAATACTTTTGGATCGATTCATCGGCTAAAGAGGTCACCTTATTACCCAGCAGGGCAATTCGCGGATCCGTACCTCCTTCACCGGCACCATGAAGCCAGATGATCAGTGGTTTTTTCTTGTTGGTTTCCGGCATATAGGAAGCGTAGGTTAGATTAATCTGACCGAACTTGGAGTCCTTGTAACTGAATTTGCCGGATGTATCAAACACGTCAACACCTTGTTCGATCATGGTATGCGGGGTGTCTGGTCTTGTGGTCAAATGCTCAACGGCATTGCCCATGGTATCTTGAAGGGATTTTTGCTGAACAATGGTATATTGAAGCTCAACATACTTATTGGTAAACGATTGCAGATCAAACATAAACGGACTTGCGGTCATTAGATCGGGATGGACTTTCATCTCAATCGTAATATATTGTCCTGCGGAGAGGGAGGTTTTATTGCCGTCTTTGTCCGAAAGATAAGCTCTCTCGATCGTTCTGCTACTGCTGTCTGAGCCATCATACTTTTGCTGCGTTTGAAAATTAATCATTGGATAATTACGTTCCGCAAGAACCTTGAACGTGTCTTTGGTCAGTGTATTTCCTTGAATGGCTACGCCTGTATCAAGAATAATCTTGTAAACACCGGGACCCCAGTTATAACCTTTGGTTACGAGGGAGTAGGAGAAAGGAGAGCGTGACTCGGTAGAATTGTTTGCGCTTACATTTGTGGATGCGAGGAGAGTGGAAGTTAAAGCCAGAGCCAGGAAACCTGAAAGCAGTCCTTTTTTCATCTTCATCAGCATATACCTCCGAATATATTATGTATGTCGACTTTATCATTGTACCATTTCAAGAGGAACATGGGAAATATTGCAACATTTCCTGCTGTTTAACTTGCAAAAGAACCGCTTGAAAATCACCTCTAGGTGAGATCCAAACGGTTCCTTTTAGTTGTATTATTGTTTAACAGCTTCGCCGGCAAACACTTCAACGTTCATTGGTGCAGCCATGAATGCCGCAGCTTGTTGAACAAAGGCCAGGAAGTGAGCACTAGAGTTGTGAGCAGCGGTTGCTGGCTCATCTTTCCACAGCTCGATCATCGTGTAGCTTTGCTCACGTTCTGTGCTTTTCACCAGATCATAGCTGATGTTGCCTTCCTCTTGACGTGTCGCAGCGATCAGTTCTTTGGCAGCAGCCAAGAAAGCTTGCTCTTGAGCGGCTTGTACTTGCAAATGTGCATGAATGATAATCATAGTTGTGACCTCCAGATAGTTGTATGTTTACAAATAGATTTAATCAATACAAGACAATAACGTTATGTGTTTCATCTTAAGAAGCAGATTGAGCAATTTATAATAAAAGCGGTTGTACTCGCTTAAGCCCAAGTTGTGATCGTATCTACAGGCAGACGATAAGATGGGTGACCTTCTTTGGCAGATTTACCAATCGAGATCAGCATAACCGGTTGATAACGGTCTTTATCCATGCCAAATGTCTCAGCGATTTGAGCTTTTTCGTATCCGCCAATTGGGTTTGTATCGTAACCGTGGGCACGTGCAGCCAGCATCAATTGCATGGAAGCCAGACCAGCATCGATCAGGTTAACGTCACGCAGATCGGAAGCAGGCATATTGTCGTAATAAGGTTTAACCACTTTAACTTGTTGTTCAGCGATTTCTTTTGGCATAAATCCATGCTCCACAGCTTTACCAAAAATCTCTTCCAAGTACTCACCGTTTTTCATATCAATAAACACACCGATAACAGCAGCAGAAGTCAGCACTTGATTTTGGTTGAATTTTGCAAGTGGTGCGAGCTTTTCTTTGCCTTCAGGTGTATCAACAACAAGGAAACGCCAAGGTTGCATGTTTACGGAAGATGGAGCGCGAGAAGCTTCTGCCAAAATTTCAGTCATTTCTTCACGGCTGATTTTCACTTCTGGATCATACAATTTGACGGAACGACGACCGTACGTAATTTCGTTAAAATCATTTGTTTTTTGGAATTTGCTTTGTGTTGTAGACATGGAAATCTCTCCTCTATATATGGTTTAAAAATTGTTTTGCATACGTTCCAAGAAATCGGCCAGTGCCTGAATCTCATCTTCACTGAAACCATCCAGAATCTGATGAATATAGTTGGTTTTCTCTGCTTTATATCCTTCAATCTGTTTGCGCCCATGATCCGTGAGACGAACAAAAGTCACCCGATTATCCTCAGGATTTTTGCGTCTTGTAACCATGAGGTCAGCTTCAAGTTGTTTCAAGTGACGAGTAATGGCAGCACTATCGATGTTAATGATTTTCTGGAGCATAGATTGGTTGATCTCATCTACCTGATCCAGCTCGTGCAGAATTTCAAAGCGAGAGGAACTGATCCCGGTACAGCGTTCGAACTTGGGACTGATTTTGTTCCCCAGTACATTCAGCAGATTAATGATCTGCTCTTCTTTGGAAACCATACGTGTCATGACTAGACCTCCCGGGTGAATCCAATCAACAACGGCGTATGTTAACAAATAATTAAAGTTGCCAGTATACAATGCCATTGCTTCATGATTCTGTAGCTCTCTCAATCGTTGACGGATCAATAGTTGATACGTCAATCATTGATGGCTCAATTAATATAACATGTCATAGATGAGAATGCAACAGGTTGAAAAAAAGAAAAAATAGATTTTTTCAGAACCTATCTTAACGTAGATATTCATAAAAAGGAGAGGTTAATAATATAGGTTGTCCCTAAAAGAATAATTTAACTCGGTATGAGTTTTATTGAGAATTATTATCATTCAAACTATAATGAAAATAAAAAAGTGTCGGATTTTGTTGATGAAGAGTAAATTAGATAATTAATTTGGTGAGAAGTAGCGGCTTACCATATGGAAAGGGAGTTATCATGGAGAGGAATGACTGGATTAAACGACTGGAGCAATTATATCTTTCATCTGTTCATATCTGCCAATATGTCGGTATTTCAGGAGAAGCCCAGCACAGGGTATGGAAAAGATTCGCCGTATGCAGAGTAATGGATGGCAAAGGGACTTTGACAATTGATAACGTAATGCATACGTTGTCCCGTGACGATTGGTTTGTGCTTAGTCCAGGCATGCACGTGGAGTTACAGACAGATATTGAAGCCCCTGTCCGAGTGCAACTAATCTTATTTTCCGGTGTTGAACTTGTCCGAACAAACAATGTTTGGCACACGAAGCCGCTTGATTTTCCTGTTACGGGTAAGCTTCAACTTCCAACCAATAGACGAGATATTCAAGAAATGATGGATCAATTCATCTATACAAACTTTGCTGCAGCCGAATCGGATAACATAGGCAAGAAATATCTTTTGCACCAGCTACTAATTCAGTTGATGACTAATGTTAAATCGTTTGTTCAACCTCATGTTGCAATGGACCTGGCCATAGATTATATGACACATCACTATACGAAGGACATTCGAATGCATGACATGGCCCGCCTTGCAGGGCTTAGTGTGAATCATTTTATAAGAACATTCAAACGTCAGTTTGGGATAACACCGATGGATTATATTCAGAAACAACGGATGACTCGGGCCAAACAGCTATTGTTTTCTACAGATAAAATCAAGATGATCGCGGAGCAGGTCGGATACAAGGACGAGCACTATTTCAGCCGGGTGTTTAAAAAAAATGAAGGTGTTGCTCCAACATTTTATATGAAAAATAAAGTTAACCGTATTGCAACATTATACTATGGACTGGATGATGTTGTTCTAACACTCGGGTTGAAACCTGTGTCTGCTTTATCTTATGTTCAGAGAGTGACTCATCCTACCCTTATGCCTGCACATCAAGCCGATTCTCCTCAAGGACTTATTCTGGACAGTTCCGGTCAGAATTATGATAAGTTGAAGGGATTGCGGCCAGATTTAATCATTACGAGTGACCGTATGGAACCGAATGAATCTCTGCATCATATTGCTCCTACGGCTATCCTTAAACACACGAATCAAGTAGGCAAAAGTTTGCTTTATATGGCAAATATCATGGGACGGAATGAATATGCTATTCGCTGGATTGAACAGCATGCGGATTTAAGCCATGTTCTTCAAAATCGTATTCACTCCGAATGGGGAAAGCAGTCGGCGATGTTTATTCGCGTTTCCTCCGAATTCTATCGGATGTATGGATTGCATAATCAGACCGGTTCCTTGCTGTATGATGATATGGGATTACATATGCCAGAGAATTACCCAAGCGAACAGTGGGCTGTGGAGATGAACATCAATGATGTACAGCTATACAACGCGGATCATCTATTTGTTATGGTGGATCCTACAGCAGAAGCGAGAACTCAATTTCAACGTTTGATGAAATCTGATGGATGGATAACATCCAAGGCTGTACAGGAAGGTCATGTTTATGATGCAGGGGATATGTTCTTCCAAACGCTGGGTCCAACCGGGCGTGTAAGAACTATGAAGTATGTGGCCAAGCAGCTTGGTGTTACCGTAGGGTGATATTTTACACGTAAAGAGAGTGGAATAATCCATGGAAAGCTTGTTTGCTTTTTTCTACCATAATGATAATGATTATTATTATTAAGTAGTGAAGGGGAATTAAAACAAAATGCTAAGACAGAGAACAGCCTATATGATCTTGTTGTCCCTGCTCATGCTCGTTCTAGTAGCATGTGGTAAGTCGACAACGGAAGCTACAGATGCAACATCTTCAAAACAGGCAACCACGCTGGAAGAGAAGAGCACACAAACAATTAAACACCTAAAGGGTACTTCGGTTGTACCCAAAAAAATAGAGCGTATGGTTGTGTTATCTGCTGCTTATATTGATCACATGCTTACCATTGGTGAGAAACCTGCTGGTGTTAATGTAGAAATACGCTACGGTGGAGATTACTTGCCTTATCTGGCAGATCAGCTTCAAGGGGTTCCAACGGTAGGTTCGGCAGATAGTCCCAACCTTGAGGCCATTGTTCAGATTGATCCGGATGTGATTGTAATTGAGAGTCGAACAGCTGAAAATTCATATGATCAGTTGGAGAAAATTGCTCCTACGATTGTATTAGGTGACGATTGGATGGATTACAACGGCGATACAGAGTATTGGACTCAAGATTTACTGACTATTGCTGGAATGTACAATAAGGTTGATTTGGCTAAAGAAAAAATCGCGGAAGTAGAGCAACAAGCCGATCAACTTAAAGCTAAAATAGAGCAATTGGATCAGAAAAAACTGGCTTACCTAAGAGTAAGGGAGAAGAACCTGCAGATTTATGCGGCAACAGGTCACCCAACCAACACGCTCTTGTATCATGATCTTGGGTTTGAACCTTCTGCAGTGACACCTGCAGAACAACGTGAGGATCTGTCTATGGAGAAGATAGCAGATATCGATGCCAATTATGTTGTGCTTGAAGCAGATCCCAATGCCCAGGATTATTTAAGTAAGATGAAAGAAAGCTCACTTTGGAAAAACGTCCCGGCTGTTGTAACTGGTCAGGTCTATCAAACCGATTCCTTCTGGTTGTTTAAAGGATGGGGAGCTATAGGACGAATCGAAATATTAAATGAAATTAAAGATATGATTCAATAGATGGTACTTTATTCAGGGAATGACCGTGAAGAGATGGTGGCTCTTTTGGAATCGTCTTTTGTGACGAGTATCCGTGGGGCCGATGATTCTTCCACCTATGCTTTTGCTGCCGGTGACTTGCTGCATGATGAGAAGAGAGACTTGATATTACACCAACAAGCCATACAACAAGGACTCGATCAAGGCGGCACAGGAAGTGTAGCGGTGGGTACCCTTTTTGCCAAACGATATTCGGTATGGGTTATGGCTGTAATCTCAGCTTGCAGTTTATACGATACTGTTCTAAATATCGAGGATGATGTTGTACGAATCGAATTGAATGGCACGGGCGGCATGCGCTATGAGACCCGGATGGAAAGAAGTCTAGATAATGGTTCAGGGCTGGGGATTGGGGAAAATGTAGCTCCAACTAATGAGGTTTTGGCTCAGCGCAGGACAGAAATTAGTATGCTACGGGATCGTTTACAGCTACACTTGGGACGTATTTTCCAATCAGTTGCTGCGGCAACAGGAGCAAGCACAAGGATTATGAATGAACTGGTGGCGCATAATGTACAACAATTATTTACACGAGCGATCGAAGATCACGCGATATGGAAGACGGATAAGCGTCTTGAGCTCATTAAGCATGATGCACATGTATGGCTAGAGGAGTCAACCGATAATACATTTTTCACTCGGTTACAACGTTTTGAACATCCGGAATGGCAGGGCCCTCAGCTTCTGATCCGCAGGTATTGCTGTCTGGCGTATCAAGTGGGTAGCGGCAGTTCTGCCCATGGCTATTGTAACACTTGTCCAAAACTAGATTCAGAATCGCGATGGCGCATGCTTTTGAAATCGGATGATTAAAGAACTTGGTTTATAAAAATACAGTTACAGTCGGTGTATTTTACTCTCCGAAGGTAGCTGTTTTTTTACGTTAGAGAGAGTTGTTTTTATGAGTGGTATACCCTGACAAGAAAGCAAGTGATCTTCATTAAATAAAGAGTATCTCAGCGCAAATTTTAAACATAGTAATTTTCTTTAGTATAGGGAAACAAGTATCCCCAGCTTTTTTAGGTTGAATGACAATTACGTTTCTGTTAGCTTCCCCTACTGGATTTCAACTCATATAATAACGCTAATTCTATTCGGATATTGCAATGTAACCTAGAGATAAGTATGTATGAATGCAACGGAGCCTGTTCCAGATAGATCATGAAAGGGTTGGTGAAGTATGGGCCTCGAAGTTTTGAATGAACGTGTGAAGCATGATTTAGCGTATTTATGTTTTGGAGGTACCAGCTGGGTTCGTACAAGAGAGCATGCAGAGGGGCATGTCTATGATGTTGTTATTGTAGGCGGTGGACAGAGTGGCCTTGGGGCTGCATTTGGACTTTTGCGCGAACGGATCTCGAATATTCTGATTATCGACGAAAATGTGGAAGGGCAAGAAGGGCCATGGGAAACTTATGCACGGATGGTAACGTTGCGGACGCCGAAACATCTAACTTCCATTGACCTGGGTATTCCCTCTCTGACGTTTCGTGCATGGTGGGAGGCTCAGGAGGGTGTTGAGGGATGGCAGAAGATCGATAAAATTCCTCGCAGTGACTGGATGAATTATTTGCGTTGGTATCGGGAAATCCTGGACCTTCCAGTACAGAACGAATTTAAGTTGAACCTCATTGAACCTGGGCAGGATGGAATTCATCGTCTACATGTAACCGAACAAGGAATTCGTGAAAAGCACATTTTGGCTCGGAAAGTTGTGCTTGCAACGGGTATTCAAGGAGGCGGCGAGTGGCATGTACCCTCACTGATCTCAGATCATCTGCCGCGAGAGTTGTATGCCCATACTTCAGAAATGATTGATTTTGAACGGTTAAAAGGAAAAAAGGTTGCAGTGCTCGGCGGTGGAGCCTCAGCTTTTGATAATGCAAACCACGCGCTATCCTCAGGTGTGGCTGAAGCTCATGTTTTTGTCAGACGTGAACAATTACCACGAGTCAATCCGATTCGCCAAATGGAACAATCCGGCATGATCGAGCGGTTTCACGCTTTACCTATAGCTGATAAGTATCAGGTGATATCTCACTTTTTCAAATATAATCAGCCACCTACCAATGATACGTTCAACCGGGCCGCATCTTGGCCTGGATTCGAGTTGCATCTGGACTCACCATGGTTAAGCGTGCAAGCTACGGATCAAGGAGCAAAGGTTGAAACGGCACATGGAATTTATACGTTTGATTTTCTTATTGTAAGCACAGGTCTGCTCAGCGATCCCGCTCTTCGTCCCGAACTGCAACTCGTGGAACAGCACATTGCTCGCTGGCAAGATTGTTACGAAGCCCCGCTGGAAGTTCGAAATGTGCTACTTGATGCACACCCCTTTTTAAGCCCTGGATTTGCAATGACCAGTAAAAGTGAACAGGGAAAAACGCTACTGCATGGCTTGTTTATATTCAATTATTCTGCACTGGCCAGTTGTGGATTGTCTGCTTCAGCGATATCGGGCACCAGAAGTGCCATCCCCAAACTGGTTGCAGGTATAGCTGATCAATTGTTCCTCGATGACCGGGAGGAGACACTTCGTGGGTTTTATGATTACAATGAGCTGGAATTTACGGAGACATGGGTGAAACGCCGGGTTCTTGGCTGAGGCGATCATATGATATATTTCGTGCAGCGATGGGATGCTGTACGTTTTTTTTGTTTTTTTACATTGTGACTTACACTCGGTGTCGATTTATTGTAAAATGTCGTTTGGATCATGTTAAAGGCAGGGATAAAAAATGGAACAAAAGAAACAAATAAAACAAATGAATTATGAGCAATTCAGGGCTCATGTGAAAAAGGCATCACGTATACGCAATGTACCTCTAATTAAAATTGTGGCATTTCAAGAGAAATTTATGAAAATTGAGGAAATACAGTTCTATGATGTGGAGCAAAATTATATGAGTGTACAAGCCTGTAATACGTTGTGGATGAACCTTGAGAACAAATCATTCCGTAATATGGTGTCCCAACCATTACAGGTCTATCGGCAGATGCCCAATCTTGGGCGGCTTTCTTTCGAAAATCTGATCCGTGAATTATATGATACTGCTGTCCCCATCTTGATGGATTATGACCCTGATGAATATTACACCCTAGAACAGTTAATTGAGATCCTGGCAACGGATGAGGAGAAGCTAATCGAGCAACTGGAGATGGGAAGATTCAAGGGTGCTTTTATTAATGAAGAAGGAAAATGGCTCAAACCCAAACCGGAAGTGGAAAGCGCGGAGTTATTGTAGAAATAAGCCGTATTATACAAAAACGTCAAAATCCTGCAGCACTGCCACCAGAAGGGCGATTGTTGCAGGATTTTTAATGACAAGTCTTAATGAGCACGACGAACTACAAATCCATCTCTGCAACAATTGGGAGATCCAGGTATCGATAAGATACGCTGGCCCTGAATCAGGATTCCTTTATCTCTAGTATAGAAGGCAGGAGGGCGGCAGTTCAGACGACAGTTTCTGAAAGCAACTGGACTAAGACGAGACATGGAGGCAATGGAACCACCTACGGAGGGAGCCTCAACGATCCATTCGGCAGAGCTTTGAGGGCCTGTATATCGTTGAATGGTTCGGAAAGTCCAGCCTTTAGTGAGGTTGATCAAGCTAATGCACCAGGAATGGCGAGTTAACTTCGTAATGATACCGCGCATGCAGTCACCTGGGCTTACTGGGTTGGGAATCATGGTTTCGGTTGCCGGAAGAATCTCCCACCAGGCATAATAGACGGGTTTGCCTTGTATCCAATCGTGGGCTGTTCCCGTCTGAATCAGATCTGTGTTTGCGAAGCCGTCAATGCCAATCCATGCAGAGGAATACGAATTGCGGGAGGAAGGAAGAACATATGGTACAGTCCAATCAGCAGAAATCCGCCGATAGGGATGAGTTGTTTTTCTTTTTGCGTAACCGCTCCAATTGAAGGAAATCCAGCCCGAACGCGGGCGTGAAGATTCTTTGGTTGGATGTAACACACAGGGTTTCCGTCGTTTGATTGTACGGTCTGACATTGAAGTCATCACCTCTCCGTTGTAGGGACTAGGTTATCAGATGCGTACTATGGACTATTGGATAGGGACACTTGGACAAGAAAATAAGTCGAACGGTGAAAGTTTTTGAAGGTTTTCGAATTATTTTGAATGAAAATGATTGTTTTTTACGGGATTTATGATACTATAGAAGCAGTTGGAGGAATGCATATGCTGACTGAAGAACGATATGCTGCAATTGTAGAGCGCTTACATTTACAGGGAATTGTGAAGTTGCAAGAGCTTGTTGATGTGTTGGGTGTTTCTGAATCCACGATTAGAAGAGATTTGATTGATCTGGAAAGCCGTCAGATGCTCAAACGTATTCATGGTGGTGCTTCACTGGTGAATGAAAAGTCATTAGAACCAGGCATGGAGGAGAAAACGTTCAAAAACATTCAACAGAAGACAGTGATTGCCCGCCTGGCAGCGCAGGAAATCCAGAACGGGGAGTGCATTTATCTAGATGCCGGCACAACAACACTCGCTATGATCCCTTTTATAGAAGCCAGGGATGTAACCGTGGTCACCAATGGACTATCCCATGTGGAGGCGCTGGTAAGCAAACGAATTCGCAGTTACTTGCTGGGTGGCATGATGAAAATTCATACCAAAGCGGTGATCGGCAGTATCGCGCTACAGAACATGGACAATTTCCGATTTGACAAGTGTTTTCTAGGAAGTAACGGAGTAGATCCGGAAATGGGGTATACAACTCCTGATCCAGAGGAAGCCTTGATTAAGAGGCGTGCACATCAATTGTCAGGGAAATCTTATGTGCTGGCTGATTCCAGCAAAATCGGGGATATTACTTTTGCCAAATTGTTTGATTTGGAGGAGGCAGATTTGATTACGGAGCGAATGCCTGAACATTGGCGTGCAGTAATCACCCAGAAAACTAAAATAATTGAGGGATAGCGATGATATATACGATAACACTCAACCCGTCCATTGATTACATCGTCGAAGTGCACGATTTGAAGCTCGGCGGACTTAACCGCATGAATCGGGATTTGAAATTACCTGGCGGGAAAGGCATTAACGTTTCCAGAATTCTGAATCAACTCGGTGCTGCGAACACAGCTATTGGATTTTTGGGTGGGTTCACGGGACGTTTCATCAATGACAAGTTGCAGGAGGATGCGATTCAAACGGATTTTGTCACCATTGCAGATGATACTCGCATCAACATTAAGCTGAAGCACGGGGATGAGACAGAAATTAACGGTCTTGGACCAGCGATTCGTACAGAAGAGGCAGAGCAATTACTGAATAAACTATCTTCCTTGCAAAAAGGAGATATCGTCATTCTCTCTGGTAGCGTTCCGCCATCACTTGGTTCAGATTTCTATGATCGGCTTATTCATGTATGCAAACAGACAGAAGCCGAGTTTGTTATTGATACAACAGGGCCTGCTCTGATGGAAGCACTCGTTCACCAGCCGCTGCTGGTGAAGCCGAACCATCATGAACTAGCTGAATTGTTTGGCGTAACCATCGAAACACGTGAGGAATTGGTTTCTTACGGACGTAAATTGCTCGAAGCAGGTGCCAAACATGTGTTGATCTCCATGGCTGGAGAAGGAGCATTGTTCATCACCGAGAAGAATGTCTATCACGCAACTGTACCTAAAGGGACTGTGAAAAATTCGGTTGGTGCTGGTGATTCGATGATTGGCGGATTTGTTGGTACCTATGTGTTGCAAGGAGACTTGCTTGAAGCATTCCGTACAGGGGTAGCTTCCGGCAGTGCGACAGCTTTCTCAGATGACCTCGCTACACGTGAGTTTATTGACGAATTGCGTAATCAGGTGACGATTACAACGCTTTAATTACCTTGAATAACTGATATAAGGCCTGCCATGTGCAGGCCGACCGAACTTAAGGGAGTGTTCCAAGATGAAAATCACTGACTTAATGATCCAGGAAACGATGATTATGGATCTGCAAGCAACAACCAAAGACGAGGCGATCGACGAACTGATTGCAAGTCTTAACCAGAGTGGACGTATTAATGATCCAGAATTGTTTAAAGAAATGATCTACAAAAGAGAAGCCGAGTCCAGCACTGGCATCGGCGGCGGTATTGCTATGCCACACGCAAAAACCAAAGCGGTCAATGAACCAACGGTCGTTTTTGCAAAAAGTAAACAGGGTTTGGACTTTGAAGCATTGGATGACGAGCCTGCTCATATCTTCTTCATGATTGCAGCACCAGAAGGCGCAGGCAATACACATCTCCGCACACTAGCGGCTCTTTCAAGGCTGTTGGTTGATAGCGATTTCATCGCTGAGCTGATGAACACGAATACGCCGCAAGAAGTTAGCGCTTTGTTTGATGCGAAACAAGCTGAAGCTGCGGAGAAGGAAGCTGCGAAAGAGAAGGCTAAAGCAGAGAGAGTAGCTCAAGCATCTTCGACTGAAAGTGGTGCTAACAACGTGAAAAAAAACTCCGGTGTCATTGTTGGAAACGCCAATACAGAAGAATTTGTTGTTGCTGTTACAGCATGTCCAACGGGGATTGCCCATACATTTATGGCTGAGGATGCTTTGAAGAAAAAAGCCCAAGAGATGGGCATCAACATTCGTGTTGAGACCAATGGTTCCGAAGGCGCACAAAACGTATTGACAGCTGATGAGATCGCTCGTGCCAAAGGGGTTATCATTGCAGCTGACAAAAACGTCGAGATGGCTCGTTTTGACGGTAAACCTGTGTTGCAAAGACCGGTAAGTGACGGTATTCGTAAATCCGAAGAACTGATCCGCAAGGCGGTTAACGGCGATGCACCAATCTATCGTAGCCAAGGTGGAAAAGCGAGCGATGAAGGTGCAGGCGATAGCAAGACAAGCGTGGGAAGCAAAATTTACAAAGATTTGATGAACGGGATTTCACACATGCTGCCATTCGTTGTCGGCGGTGGTATCCTGCTTGCGATCTCCTTCTTGTTTGAACAACTTGCAAGTCCTGACAATCCGATCGTGCAATTGCTGCAAACGATTGGTGGAGGAACAGGCGCGTTCCATTTCCTGATTCCTATACTTGCCGGATTTATTGCGATGAGTATTGGTGATCGTCCAGCCCTGATGCCTGGTATGGTCGGTGGTTTGATGGCTGTAAACTCCAATGCAGGTTTCCTTGGTGGTCTAGCTGCCGGTTTCCTTGCGGGTTATGTTGTTATTGGATTGCGTAAAGCGCTGAAAGGTCTTCCAAAAGCGATTGATGGCTTGAAACCGATCCTGCTCTATCCGGTACTTGGTCTGCTGATCGTTGGTACGATTGCTTATTACATCTTTGATCCGGTTTTCGGAGCTCTAAACACCTGGCTTGTAGATGCACTGGGTAACCTGGGAACAGGTAACAAAGTATTGCTTGGTTTGTTGCTCGGCGGTATGATGGCGATTGATATGGGTGGTCCGTTTAACAAAGCGGCTTATACCTTTGCGATTGGTGTATTTACATCCAGTGGAAACACAGACGGGGCATGGATGGCAGCGGTTATGGCAGGCGGTATGGCTCCTCCACTGGCGATTGCCCTTGCAACAACGTTCTTCAAATCCAAATTCACGGAGCAAGAGCGCAAATCCGGTCTAACAAACTATGTACTCGGTCTTTCCTTTATTACAGAAGGTGCAATTCCATTTGCAGCGGCTGACCCGCTTCGTGTACTGACCTCCTGTATTATTGGTTCTGCGGTAGCAGGTGGACTTACTCAGCTGTGGAGCATTAATGTTCCCGCTCCGCACGGTGGTGTCTTTGTAGCTCTCTTGGCTAACCACACCATTTTGTTCCTGCTCGCGGTTGTTATTGGTTCTGTCATCTCGGGTCTCATTCTGGGATTGTGGAAAAAATCACCTACACTTGTTAAATAATAAAATAGGTTAATGTAAGTTCAGGTGAACTTGCTGTACCAATGGTGAAACGATTATCAACTCTAGGCATCTCTCCAGTGAAATTTTCATTGAAGGGATGCTTTTTTGTGTTTTTTGTTTCGTTTGGAGAGGGGGTATGATATGATGATTCTAGATTAAATGAAACTTGGTTTCACTAGATGGAACAATAGAAGTGGCGAAAAGTAAAATCAATATTTATCTGAAGGAGATATGCAAAAGAAGAGGAGGAATCAAAATGGAGAAGGATCAGATCAAAAATCAGATGCGGAAGCAATTTTCTCAGAATGCCGAGTATTATGTCACAAGTGCAATTCATGCACAAGGTGAGGACCTCGCGCTACTCGTTGCATCATCTCAGGCGGCAGAACATATGAGTGTGCTGGATATTGCAACGGGAGGAGGACATGTGGCGAATGCGCTTGCTCCGCTGGTGAGTCGCGTGACAGCCCTCGATCTGACTGAAGGAATGTTAGAGGTGGCTGCACGTTTTATCCAGGGCAATGGTCATGAAAATGTGGATTTTGTAACGGGAGATGCTGAGCATATTCCTTTTCCAGACAATAGCTTTGATCTGGTGACCTGCCGAATTGCAGCACATCATTTTCCAGATGTATCCTCGTTTGTTTCCGAGGCTTATCGGGTGACCAAACCTGGTGGCCGATTATTGTTTATTGACAATGTGGCTCCCGAGCAGGATGAACTAGATCGTTTCTACAACGACATAGAGAAAAGGCGTGACCCAAGTCATGTTCGGGCATGGCGGAAAACAGAATGGATTGGACTTTTGGAACGTATAGGGTATCGGGTCGAAACGATGGTTTCTTTTGCAAAAAAATTTCATTTTGATGATTGGTGCACACGTGCATCCCTCTTTGGAGAAGAACGCCTGGAGCTTGAAGCGAGATTGCTGCATGCGACAGAGGAGATCCGACATTATTTTAATATCGTGGAGAAAGAGCAGGGTGAAATTCTCAGCTTTGAAGGAGAAAGTGTGTATATCCAGGCAATTAAGCGTGGAGTGTGAGAGGGGAAGAGGCACGGTTCATATCCTAAAGAATAAAGAAACTCCAAGAGCAAAAAGCAGACCTCTCTTGTAAGAGGAGCCTGCTTTATTTTTTATTTCTGGTCTTGACGCCTTCATTGTATTGCCAAAAGAATGAGCCTGTAATGTAGTATCCATTACCCCAAGCTTTCTTTCGTTCATTCAGGGTTTTAAAATGACCTTGGTGCATTCATCTTCGTGGTCATTAAATATCCGGTAAGCCTCGCTCGCGTTATCCAGTGATATACGGTGTGAGATAATCTCAGTTGGATCAAATTCACCGGCTGTAATTTTACGGAATAGTTCAGGCATATAATGAATAACAGGAGCTTGTCCCATTTTAATGTTGATGTTACGCTCAAACAGGTTTCCCAAAGGGAACATATTATAGGAGGAGCCATACACGCCTGTAAGCTGTAGTGTTCCAAACTTGCGCACGGCTTTCATGCCGATTTCGATGGCACTCAGCGCCCCGCCATGGAGTTTTAGCTTCTGACCGATCTCTTCCAGCATGGTCTTTTTGCCATCCATGCCAACACAGTCAATAACAACATCTGTTCCACCCTGAGTGATCTCGCGGATATGCTCACCCATATCATCATGCTCTTCAAAATTAAAAGCCTCTACGTCATTCATACGTTTAGCCTTATCTAGTCGATAAGGCAGACGGTCGACGGCAATAACCCGCTTGGCTCCTTTCATCCAGGCAAACTTTTGCGTCATTAGCCCAATAGGGCCACTGCCGAGTACGGTGACGGTATCCCCAGGCTTGACGCCAGCATTTTCAACACTCCAGTATGCTGTCGGCAACACGTCGGAAAGGAACAATAATGCCTCGTCTTCCAGCTCACAGGATTCGGGAATGACAAATGGAGTGAAGTTGCCGTAAGGCACTCGTAGCAGTTCAGCCTGACCGCCCGGATGACCACCATATCGCTCGGTGAACCCGAAATAACCCCCGGTATGAATATCAGGATTTCCATTCGATTTGTCACATTGACTCTCCATATCGTGGTTACAGTAGAAGCATTGACCGCAAGCGATGTTAAAAGGCAGGACGACTCGATCCCCTTTTTTGACTCGCGTAACCTCAGGTCCGACCTCTTCCACAATGCCCATCGGTTCATGACCGATCACATAGTCTTTTGCAGCAGGTAGCGCGCCTTGATAGATATGCAAATCCGATCCACAGATCGCCGTTGAAGTAATACGAACGATAATGTCATCCTGCAGTTGCAGTGCCGGATCTTCGACCTGTTTCACCTGAATGTCCTTGATGCCCTGAAACGTAACAGCTTTCATCTTCATATTCCTCCTTGGTCTATGTGGGGTTCTCTTCCTTTTACCCCATTTTCGTGCATATGATATAGGTTTATACTATTTTATACGACAGGCCACTTTGCTTTCCGTAATGCATCCAGCAGTTCTGGAGGAGCATTCAGATTGTCTCGAACCAGATCACGCGGTGTTAGAGCCATCCATTGATTGAGAGAAACATCTTCAAACCGGTCACTTCGGAATATTTCCAAAAACCATAATGTGTCTTTTCCGGTATTTTGTATATAGTGCCCCATGGCAACGGGAACATACCCTACATCTCCGGCCCGGTAATCAAAGGTGCGTGCGATCCCATTGCCACCAAAGACGGTCATTCTGCCTTCACCCGTCAAATAGTACTGCCATTCATCGGCATTGGGGTGCCAGTGTAGCTCACGCATCGCCCCAGGTTTGATCTCGACTAGCGCTGCAGCAACTGTAGTGGAGATAGGAAAGTTGGTGGAATCAACGATGCGCACACTTCCTCCAGGTGTGATCAAAGGTTCCTGTGCAAGCAAACGATAGGTAAACGGAAGAGGAACGGTTCCGTAGGGGGATTGAACGCGCTGGCTTTCGAGTGAACCAGGTACATCATCTTGAAAAATATAAACCTGTTCCTTGGGCATCGATTGGAAGGCTGATTCAGGAACGCCAAAATTCAAGGATAGTACCTCTGGTGGCGTATGGGCAAACCAGTCTGAGATGGACAATGTATTCAGATCAGAGAAGCTCCCATCATCGAATACCAATAAAAATTCACACCCGTTCTCCAACCCTTGAATTGAATGAGGCAGTCCTTTTGGGAAAAACCAAAGATCACCCGGACCGACATCAGCAATAAAGTTTCGCCCGTTCTGATCCACAGAAGTGACCCGGGCTGTACCCCAGATCATATACGCCCATTCCGATTGCTGATGCCAGTGCAGTTCGCGGACGCCGCCTGGAGTCAGGCTCATATTCACGCCGGCGAGCGTAGTGGCAACGGGCAGGTCACGTACCGTAATTTCACGTGACCAGCCGCCGTGATTGAGCTGCATATGGGTCTCGGAGAAGGACATCCTGAGGTTAGGTAACAAGCCATTATCTGTCTTAGGGGGGACAAGCATATCGGGATTTTGCTTGTCTCTCAACACATCTCTTGGTCCATAATCCGGGCCGCCTGCACCGTCGCTTCGAATAGGTTGGGGGATAATATACGGCTGAGCACTGGGTTGTTTTTCTTTACTCATTCTGATGTCTCCTTCCGATATCCGCTGCAATCCGCGTCATGTGGTTTACTCACCATGCTTACACCTATGAACGAAGGCTTGGAAAATATGAAGGACAAAGATAAAAAGACCTGACCTTATTCGGTCAAGTCTGGAATCAGACTTCTTCAGGGTCAGATCGGTAAATTTCAAGCATGAATTAGGTATTCAGATAATTTTGCTCATAGATCTCATGCACGCGTTGAAGTACAGCAGAGCCTTGCTCATGAAAACGAAGGCGTGTTGCCTTATTTTTAACCAGAAACGCACCAGAATCATGCTTCATGCTTCCGAGTACAGCGTCATGAAGCAGGGATGCCCCTCGACTTGGATGAGAGAAGAATAACTTCATAAGAGGTTTGATATAGAAGGGCAAACCGGATGTTTTGTTGCTTCTTAGCGTGTTGTTTCCACCCGGATCAACACTAAGAAGTCGAATATTATCCACCATAGCACGGGATGCAGCCTCGGCTGTCCATAATGAGAGGGCAAGCTTGGACGCAGCGTAAGGACCAAACAGCTTTTTGAACGAGGCTGGCCGCTCCAGTGTATCAAGGTCGAACGCCTTCATCATGCGAAAAGCAGTTGAGGAGGTGTTTACTACGGTTTTCATCCTCCCTTGGCGTAGCAACTCATACAGCTCCCGATAAATGATATAAGGAACCACCGTCTGAAGCTCAAAATGCAACTCACGCCCCTGGTCGGAGTATTGGAGGGTAGAGGTGCTTCCGCCTGCATTGTTGAACAGGACGTCAATGGAATCCGTCTGTGATCGAATCTGGTCCAGCGCTGAGCGAAGGCTGGCATAATTCGTGAACTTGGCTTGAATGGATCGTAATTGACCTGAGCTTAATGCGGACTGAATTACACGATCATCTGCCGGGAACGCGGAGCGGTTAAGAGCGATAATCTTCCACTGATCCTTTAGAAGCTGTCTTGTTAGTTCCAGGCCAATTCCTGAAGATGAGCCGGTTATTACGGCTGTGCGAAGCGGATTTACTGGGTTCATTAAAATGACCTCCTCATGTATTCGAGTCATTCTACAATTTGGAGCTGACTCCAAGTCAAGAGTAGATTTGAGGCTTGACTTGGAGCTAGCTCCAAGTTATATGATAGAGAGAAGTATGGGTATGGGAGGGCTAATGATGAGTGAGCAAAGTACGTTCTCCATTCATGAAACATCAGAGCGGTCGGGGTTATCCAAAGATACCATTCGTTATTATGAGAAGATTGGTCTACTCCCCCGTGCGGAGCGTAAAGCAAGTAGCCACAGGGTCTATTCGGAACAGGACATCCAGACGATGAGTCTAATTACTTGTCTGAAGAAAACAGGCATGTCGCTTGAGGATATGAAGCCATTTCTGCAGATGTCGCTGGAGTCGGATTTGAACGATTTTCCGGAGGAACGGGAGATGCTGGTCAATTATCAGAAAAAAGTAGAAGATCAGATCGCCTCGCTGCAACAGGTCGTTGATTTTATTCAGGATAAGCTGGAGCAACGTAGTATGTTTCCTGAACGTTGTTCGCTGGAAGCAGAGAATCTAGTGACAGGGATCGCCAAAAAGAAAACTTTCTCTTGATGGAATATAAGATATACGAGGGATATCGGAAAAAGGAGTCAAGTCATGACATTACAACAACTTAAATATGTAATCGAGGTTGCCACACACGGATCGATGAACGAAGCAGCCAAACGGTTGTTTATCTCCCAGCCGAGCTTATCAAACGCGATTCGCGATCTGGAACAGGAGCTTCGTATTACCATTTTCGAACGAACCAATAAAGGCATTACTCTCTCCAAAGAAGGAGTGGAGTTTCTAAGTTATGCTCGTCAGGTCGTCGAACAGGCCGAACTGCTGGAGAATCGTTATCTGAATGCGAAGCCGTCTCCGCAACACTTTTCGGTATCCACCCAGCACTATGCTTTTGCGGTGAATGCATTTGTAAAGCTTGTTCAGCAGCACGGTCATGATGAGTATGAACTTGCACTGCGCGAGACTAAAACATATGAGATCATTCAGGATGTAAAAAGTCTTCGGAGTGAGATTGGCATCCTCTACTTGAACGAATTCAACGCCAAAGTTATCAATAAATTGTTGAAAGATGCCGGACTTGTGTTTACAAGCCTGTTTACAGCAAAACCGCATATTTTCATCAGTGTGAACAATCCACTTGCGAAACAGGAGTCTGTGGCCATTGAACAGCTTCAGGATTATCCTTACCTGTCCTTTGACCAGGGGGAGTATAATTCTTTTCATTTTTCCGAAGAAATTCTGAGTACGTTATCTCATCCCAAAAGCATTCAGGTCAACGACCGGGCGACTTTATTTAATCTGCTTATCGGTCTGAACGGGTATACCATCTCGACTGGAGTGCTTAGCGCCGATCTGAACGGCAATGAAATCATTCCGGTTCCGCTTGAATGCGAAGAGTCCATTAATGTCGGGTGGATTTCTCATAAAAGCACGTCACTTTCCAATCTCGGCGTGGCTTATGTGCAGGCATTACACGAAGCGATTGGTTTGCAAGATTGAGTTCACGGTTTCTTTGTAATATGGATTTCATAGGTTCAAAGGTTCATCTGAAGGGAGCAGGAAGTTGAGAGTACTATACCGGAATAAAAGTGAGCAGCATGAATTGACGGTGTACGAGACGAAAAGGCTTTACGGGGAAAAAGGACATTTTCGTGTATTGCAGTTCTCTAATGATGCCGTGCAGGGTGCGATCGATGTAGAGCAACCTTCCAGAATTGTTCTGGAGTACCCGAGGGCTATGCTACATCTGATGGAGCGAAATAACCCGCATTACAATCGCGTATTCGTCGTGGGGCAGGGTATTGGCACAATCCCTTCTTATTTGTCCGATCGACAAGTTAAGGTAGCGGAGTTGGATGCGGAGGTTGTGGAAATCAGTCAGCACTTTTTTGGATACAAAGGGTCCCCTGTCCTGGTGGGGGATGGTCGGGAACTGCTGGAACGGGAACAGGCTGGGACGTACGATTATATCGTTATAGATGCATTTACGGCAACGGGCACACCAGAGCAGTTTACGAACCGTTCTTTTTTTTACATGGCAAAAGACAAACTGTATGCAGGTGGTGCTGTGCTGCTTAATGTGTTTGGACGTTGTGGTAACGATCAGCTTGTCAACGCAATCTACACAACGCTTGGAATAGAATTCCCTTATGTACGTGCCTTTGCACTTCCGGCCGAGCCTAATGACGTTCAGAATCGCATATTGATGGGAAGTCTTCGCCCAATTGATGTTCAGGTGCGGTATATGGCGGGCTTTGTGGAGCAAAACCTGGAAGAGGGTTATGTCATTGAAGGGTAAATAGATGAAGAGGATTCGCTTATTCCCCGGATGCGTTATTTTGTCATAAATTCGTCAATCCTATAAATTCAAAGTTAATATACGTCATTTCTTCATTGTTTCTTAACAACTTTATTATATGATGATATAGGTATGCTTTTTTATGAAAATCCGGGGGAAGCAAAATGATTGCAAATAAAAAAAAATCCAGATTACGCAGAAAAGTAAAGAAGTTCAAAAAAGTCAGTCTGACCGCATTACTTGGTGGATTCGTTACAATCTCCGTATTGATGACGCTAACCATTATGGTGATTACCTCGTATACCACGCAGAAACAGTCTCTTATTAACAATACTCTTTCTGTTAACTATGCGAGTGCTGTACAGATGAGTCAAACGTTAAACTCCTTATTTGAATCCATGAAAAAAAGCTTAAAGTATGGAGCCGCACATTTTAAAAATGTCGATTTCAATGATAAGGAGAAACTGAACACTACGCTGGATCTCATCCATAATAGCAGTGATTATTTTAACGCTGTAGTCTTGGCAGACCAGATGGGGCTTGTGCTGTCGAGGTCACCGTATTCTCAGGCCAGTATTGGTACACATGTGAGCTCCGAGGCGGCCAAAGCGGCGATCAAATCCAAAGCCTCATACATATCAGATGCTTACGTGACACCGCGAACGAATCGTAGAATTGTTTTTCTCAGTGAACCAATTGTTGATCCAATGGGAAAATACAAAGGCATGATTAGTGGGAGTATCTATTTGCAGGAAAATAATATACTCGATTTGTCGTTTGGGAGTCAACTTAAAACCGACAACGGAACATACTTTTTTATAGTTGACCATAAGGGAACGTTGCTTTTTCATCCCAACGTCAGCCGAATTGGCAGAGATATTAGAGCCAATACAGTGGTGCAGAAACTGATCAAAAATCAGACGGGACAAGAGCAATATACGAATTTGGATGGGGTTAATACGCTTGCCGGATATTACAAAGTTCCAGCAACCAACTGGGGAGTGGTTGTCGTATCGCCAACCCAAATCGTATATGATCAGTTAAACCGTCAGATCGGACTGTTGTTGCTATACATAGCGGTACCCTTTATATTGTTGACTCTAATTGTGTTAAGAGTTGCCCGGAAGCTGGTACATCCGTTTGTATTCTTGGCTGATCTTGTGCAACAAGTAGACAAAGGGCAGGTGGAGTTACCTGTCGTGAAGCCGCATTGGAACAGGGAAGCCGATCTGCTTACTCGAGCGGTGCTTGGAGCGATGACAAGTTTCAGAAACAAGACGGATCAGTTGGTGTATGATGCAAGAACGGACGTATTAACTGGTTTGAATAATCGCAGAACCTTTGAGGAAGTGATTCAGGCATGGACTCATGATGAGAATCCATTTGCAATCATTGTTCTCGATATAGACCGCTTTAAGTTAATTAATGATACCTATGGTCATTCGACCGGAGATGAGGTACTGAAACAGATCGCGAAGTTGATTCAGATGTCTGTAAGGCCTGAGGATGTTTGTTTTCGGTTTGGCGGTGAAGAGTTTGTTGTACTGTTAAGGGATTACGATTCCAAGAAGGCGTATGAGATAGCTGAGCGCATTCGGATTTCAGTTGAAGAAAGTATATTGGCTGTTGATCGTACCGTTACGATATCTGCAGGCATTGCTGAGTTTCCAATGCATTCCCGTTCGGAAACAGAATTGTTTCATCTGGCAGATAATGCGCTCTATCTGGCCAAAGAAGAGGGACGCAATAGAACCGTCATCATTCAGACGGTGGAAAAAGCAAAATAGTAGCACAGAAGAACAGAGAATACGGAAAAATACGAACAGACCCTTATGAACAGGGTCTGTTTCTGTTTGTTTCTATATGAAAGATGACAGGATTCGGTCACATAAAGCCATTGTGCTAACATTATCGCGAGCGCTTGAGAGTGGAACGGCCCCCGTCTGGCAACAGGACATAAAGTGTCTCATTTCACCTACAAAGCCACGCAGATAAAGATCCCTATAAGCTCCAGACATTGGGGTGCCGGAAGGAGTATATAACGAATCGTGTTCTTCAAGAGACTTCCATGGAAGAAGATCCCCTTTATGAGATTCATGTATTGTAAGTTTGGTGATCTCATCGGCTAGAGCGAATCCATGCTCAAAAGTAACCAGCACACTTTCGCTTTCACGTGACCATGCACTCATCCCTGTAAAATAGGCACTGCCCGTGACACCTTCATCAAAAATCAAGGAAATACTCTGGTTAATATGTTTTCCATCTCTTACAGTCGTTCCTGTTACTTGCATAGCTTCGCCAAACAAATAACGCATGAGATCCACCATATGTATGGCAGCAAGTTTCATAAACTGTTCTTCATTTTCACAAAAAGGCGTGCTATCTACGGCAAATTTCATCTGGAACGAGCGCACTTTACCGAGTGTTCTCTCATCAATGAGTGTCTTGAGTTTTTGATAGATCGGAGCATATCGTTTCATAAAACCGACCATGACCACAACAGCACCCTGATCTGCTGCTTGGGCCACCTTAGCGGCTTCTTCTGCAGTCCAGCCAAGTGGTTTGTCCACATAGACATGTTTACCTGCCTCAATGCATTCCAGCACAAGTTTGGTTTGATCCACTGGCTGAGCAACGACGACGACTCCGTCACAGGTTTCCTGCTTCAGCATCTGGCCGGCATGATCATAGGCTTGACCTGAACTGCCAAAGCGAAGCAGGGCCGCCCTAGATCGTTCAAGATTCCTTGTAGCCACAGCCTGAATGGTTGCACCCGCTTCGATCGCTGCAGGGTAAATATTCGTGGAGGCATGGAATCCGGCTCCGATAAAACATAGTTTTGAATTCAGCAAATGAAAGTCCCCTTCATTGGTATATGTGCTTTATGTCATTATAAAATTACTATTGATAAACATATGTGGTTTGAATTAGTGAGAAAAGGACATATGTCCCTCTAAGGGATTAAAAAAGTTGTTGCAATATAAAAATGTAACATGTATACTCTGAATTACGGTAAAACAAGGAATTGTTTCACCGGATATACTTTTCATCGATGATGAAGAGATACATAATATGCGGTCGTGGCGGAATTGGCAGACGCGCACGGTTCAGGTCCGTGTGGGCTAACCCCCCGTGGAGGTTCGAGTCCTCTCGACCGCATAACAAAAAGGTTTGTATGTTGCCCGAATGGGCAATGTACAAACCTTTTTTCGTTTGCTTTTTCCTTAATGCTCCTGAATCTGGTTATACCAAATTTTACTGGTCAGCAATCCTGAAAGGATACCAGCTAAACCGAATAGAGCAACACTGAGCATTAATTGAACGGGCGAGAAACGAAACAAAAACGCAATTCCACTACCAAAGGTGGTTCCAGCGAGAAAGCCCAAGGCGACCCCCAGATGTTTGAATGACTTCATTGTATTCACCTGCTTCTAAAATAGAGTATGGAGTGGTCCATTTTTGTAATGCAATAATCCGCTCGCTACACAGTTTCATTTTGTGGTCTTTTCAGGTAAATTATGCATCGTTCATCATCTTGGCGTATCCAACTAAAATAGGCTCTGGCCCCCGGGAGAGGGCGCAGAGCCTTTTGGCTGTTCGCTGTTTTATTGATTACGACGATCCTTAAGAATGACATCTGCGAACAGAATAGTTTTCGGGATGCGGAAAAATTGTTCCGCTTGTTCCTGAAACGCGGCAGAAGGCAGCGTTCCCTGATGCAGCCATTTGCGGAAAGTGCCGGGATGAACCCCGATCCAGTGGCTGACATCTGTCACCGACAAATCATGGACCATACACAGGCCTGTCAAAATACGGTTACTCACTGGAGAGCGGGTTACCGTCCGCTTCATAAAGCGGGAAGGCTCGGGTTGACAGATGACAGGACTGTTGCGCACGACCTCTTCATTAAAAAGAATATGTCGCGGGTAGCCAAGCAACTGACAAGTTTTGTCCAGATTGGTACTGCCGGGTATTCGCCCTTCATACACCCACGCGCTTACACTGCGTGAGGAGATCGAGAGGTCTTCAGCGAGCTGAGACAATTTAATATCGTTGGCCATCAGCACGGCAAGAAGAACACGATTGCGGATTTGACAGCGTGTCGGTTTGCGGAACCGTTTAACACGGACACCTTTTCCCAAATATTTACGGTTGATCAGAGACCACGCCTGGATGGAATGTTGTTCTGGTTGATTAGGCATATTTCCTCCGATTTTTTTAACCAAATACTACAATAAATAAAGGGGTACTTTCAAGTGCCGCAATTACTGGTTTGAAAACCGCTTGTGCGTCATTCTACATGAAAGAGGGAACTACGAACTAGACCTCTTGCGAAACACATCCTAGTATATTCCTAGATTACAATGATTCACTAAAAAAGATGGAATGAATTGTACGAGATTACAAATTAATTAGTTCTATTTACCCACTAATAGGTCTTTAGAACTTTTGTGTTATTTTTGTTGATTTCATGCTGTTTTTCCCCTGAACTCCTACTACATTTGTAAATCTACTTTTGGTGTTCAAACCAAAAAAGTGCACAAATCTGAAATGATAAATCCGCATGTTCAGCAAGACAGATGAACGATCACAATCTCTCATTCTCACATATATTGTAGGGTGTTCAAACAAGAAAGAACAAGGGAGAGGTGAGGAACGTGAGCCCAGCGGTGAGTTCGGTTACTGCTATTTCGGGAGCGGTTGTGACGTTCGCTTTTGGCGGGTGGGATCAGCTACTTAGTCTGCTTGCGATCGCTATGGCTATTGATTATGTTACAGGTCTGGCGGCAGCTGTGAGAACGGGAACGGGATTGAACAGTAATATTGGCTTCTGGGGACTTGCACGAAAAGGGCTAATGCTGACCGTTGTTCTGCTTGCTCACCGTATTGATCTGATTATGGGGACCGATATTATTAAGGGAGGAGCAATTTATTTTTACTTGGTCAATGAATTGATCTCAATCACAGAGAATTATGCCAAAATTGGATTGCCTTTACCTGCCAAGCTCAGACAGGCTATCGCGGTACTTAAGAAACAGGAGGAACAGAGCAGTCTGCCTGACCGGGAATGGAACATGCCTAAGCCAAATTCCGCTATCCCTTCTCCAGTAAAAGAAGAGGTTCAATCAAAAGAAGATGTTCAAACTGTTCAAGGTCAGGAGAAAAGGGTTGAGAATGGGGGAGTGTCTTCTGATCGGCAGTCGGATTCAACGAAGGATTAGCCTGGGGGAATATTATTGTTGTTCGGGAAACGCATACAAAGCATCCTTTCGTAATAGACGGTGATATGATATATTTTGGATACACGAAACATAGCTAATAGTTCTAGTTATTAATCCAAACGAGGTGTTTACCAAGATGATTAAGCATATTGTCCTGTTCAAAATGAAAGATCGCTCTGCAGAAAGCGTTGAGGCGGCTGCCCAGGTTCTGCGTAATCTGGAAGGCAAAATCGATGTTCTCATGTCCCTTGAGGTGGGTATCGATGTACTGCGTTCGGACAGATCATTCGACATTTCACTGACAGCGGAGTTTGCTTCGCTGGAAGATCTTCAGGCGTATCAGGTTCACCCACTCCATCAGGATGTCATCAAGTACATGAACGAAGTGAGAGAACAATCCATTGCTGTTGACTATGTGATCTAAGGTTTTACACATTCTATTCTGGATTTGAAGGGGAATCTGCATGAGCGATTTAAGAGACGTTATGGAATTTCTATATATTTTTGTTGTGTTTCTGATCGCTTGCCCTGTTATGATCTTCTGGCTTAAGCGCAGAGGGAAACGAAACCGATAACTCACTGAACGGGAAGTGAATGAATGTATTATGTGAATAGGGAGCAGATCGCTCGCCGGCTTGACGCGATACCGGAAGTTGCTGAAGGGCTTCGGCAGGTTGTACAGGCCTGGGATGGTGGTCTGGTATTGGGGATGGTGCAAGAACGATGTTTGCATCTTGCCGTTGAGATTGTGACTGATGTGGGCAGTTATCTCATTGATGGTTTCATTATGAGAGATGCAAGCAGTTACGATGATATTATTCAGATTAATTATGAAGAGAGCGTATTTGATGAATCAACATACGGGGTTTTGCGTCAACTCGTTACGTTGCGTAAACCGCTTGTGCAAGATTATTACAGCTGGCAGCGAACCGTGTTGAATCCACTTAGTGCAGCCTTGCCGGATGTGCTTGAACAGTTCTCCGGCCAGGTAAGCACTTATGTGGAAAAAGAACTTGGACCTTTTCAGGGAAATGAAGGCCAAGTGAGAGAGTAAGGAATGAGGGAAGCTGTATGGAGAAAGATTCGAAAGGGACAGATCAAGGGAAGCGGGAAAGCGATGAAATGTCATCAGGATTTCACCCCGTGTACATGGTGGAGTTCCTGTTTAATGAAAAGCCAGATGTGAATCGGCATGTGTTACAGGAGGCGCTCATCCATCGAACGGGACAAGGGAGACTGGATGTAAAACAGGAAGAGAAGGAACAGGGAACGCAGGAGATGATGGTGTTCTACCATATGGAACATAAGGTTTCCTTTCAGGAAGGTAGCATCCCCGCTCAGACTTGCTTGCTACCCGTACATGAAATTGTGGACCGTACACGTTTTGCGGGGGCTTTGCAGCAAGCATGGCACTGGCCTGAAGCAGGAGAAGCTATAGCTTCTGCCCGTTATTCCATTCGGATTCATGATATGTTTACTGCTGCCATGCCGCGTAAACAGCGTCTGGACTTGTTCCAGAAAACGGTGCTGGCTGTGCAGGACACACTGGATTGTGATGCGCTTT
This sequence comes from Paenibacillus cucumis (ex Kampfer et al. 2016), assembly GCF_019748695.1. NCBI lineage: Bacteria > Bacillati > Bacillota > Bacilli > Caryophanales > Paenibacillaceae > Paenibacillus > Paenibacillus cucumis (ex Kampfer et al. 2016). The sequence goes on from NZ_JACLIC010000002.1 coordinate 259,041, forward strand.
ACTGGTACGGCAGTGACAAACTGGTTGAACCTGATGCTTACATTCAATCCCAGGAACGCGAGGAGCATCTCTATGCTGCGATGAATGTGCGGATGTATCAAGCGGGAGGTACGGAGCAACAGCGAGAACTGGTTATGGATACCGTAGGTTTATCTGCGCTTGGCGTACCTGATGTGCAATGTCACTTTACTGGACTTGACCCCGATACGGTGGCTCAGACACTTCTGGGTGCTGCGTATTACATATTTGATCAGGGAGATGTATTGCAGGATGGTCAGACCTTGGGCTCATCTGGTGGACAGCGCTGGCGCTGTGAGCATCAGTTTGCTTTAATTGCACCAGGGAGATACGTCGTAGATCTGAACCCGGGAGAAGAGCATGCTGTACCCGCGCCTCAGACAGTTCGGTAAAAAAGAATGAGGATGGGTATCTTAACCCAGAGATGCGTTTGTTCCGTTTTTTTTTCACTCCAGAGTGTCAGGTCAAGCCCATCCTGCTTATAATGCATGAACAGAGTAGGCATTGGCCCAGATGAACAGATCCTATCGTTGTTTCATAAACCGATGTCTAACCCATTGAAGAGGAGAGATGGATCATGAAAGATTCGAATAAAAGCTTGTTGTGGGGGGCTTTAATCGGCTCCGTCGTTGGTTCGGTCACTGCACTGCTGCTTGCACCAAAATCAGGACGTGAATTGCGTCAGGATATTTCCGAGGGTGCTCGTCAAGTTACGGATAAAGGTCAAGAACTGGCTGTAAAAGTGGGAGAGCAAAGCTCACAGATCGTATCCAAAGTGAAGGAAACGGCGGATGTAGTTATTAAGGATATCCAGTCCTGGCGTTGCTCTTCGGATGGTAAAGAAATCCGGATATCCGCTGCAATTGCAGATGCGGATAAAGCTGAAGGAGTACAGGGGCATGTCCAGCCTGAGATCCAGGTTCAAGATCAAGTAGAGGATTCAGGACAAACTCAAGGCTTGAAATTGGTACCAACAGAGCAGGGGAACGAAAATATTGTCAAGCTTACTACCGATGAGTCCAAAGACGAAAACTAAGCAATGCGGGTTTAGCAGGCTTTCCCCAATCCGGTGGAAAGCCTGCTTTGTTGTGTGCTCATGCTATGCATGACAACAGGATTCAATGACTTAAATTTGAACCCGGTGATGAAATCGGGTAAGATGTAGGTACCTTTTTGCCGGAAATATCATAGGGTAGGTAGAAAGCTTTTTTAGTATGGAAGATCAGAATGAATTTAATGAAGAAGGAAGCGGTGTGTTCGTGCAGCAAGCTATTGCTATATTAGACTCCGGTGTAGGGGGATTGACCGTTGCGAAGGAAGTGATGCGTCAACTCCCGCGGGAAAAGATCATTTATTTTGGGGACACTGCCCGGACACCGTACGGACCCCGTTCGTCCGAACAAGTGAAACAATTTACGGAGCAAATCGTTGAATTTTTGATTCAGTTTAATCCGAAAGTGATTGTGATCGCCTGCAATACGGCGACAGCCGCCGCACTGGAATATATCCGGACCAAGGTGGATGTTCCTGTCATTGGAGTGATCCATCCTGGTGCAAGGGCAGCCATTATGGCAACACGTACAGGCCGCATCGGTGTGATTGGGACTGTGGGTACGATCGGAAGTGGTGCGTATACGTCGGCACTCAAGCAGCTGTCTCCTTATGTCGATGTGGTCAGCCAGGCTTGTCCTGCACTGGTGCCGTTGGTGGAGAAAGGCGAATTTCGTTCCGAACACACAACGTATACGGTGGATCAAGCGCTCGGAGAAATTAAAAGAGAGCCTATTGACTGTCTGATTCTTGGTTGCACGCATTATCCGTTTCTGATGGATACCATTCAGGATGTCATGGGCCAGGATGTAAAGCTCATCAGCTCAGCCGATGAAACAGCGAGAGAAATCAGTACCATCTTATATGATAAACGCAAGCTGGCAAGCGGAGATGAAACGCCTGTGCATCAGTTTTTCTGTACTGGTGATCCGCGTATGTTCCAGAATATTACGAAACAATGGCTGGGAGAGCAGATTTCCAAGACACCTGTCGTCTGGCAGGTCACGCAGTTGTCGTAATCGCTGTCGGAATGTATTAGTAATCATCATTATATGGGATAAAAATAGGATTAAGCCTGCATTCATCTATGTAATTTTGCTTCGGTGCCCGGACCTGTTAAGGTTCGGGCTTTTATATATTTCTTAGGCACGCTCCAACTCTGCTCTGGTGGCTAGAATATCTAACATAACATAGAAGTCTGCGAACGATGTCACATGACGGACAACCGGGCTTGCATACGATAATACAGGTACGAATAAAGGAGAATCAATTGGGAGAATCCGACCTGTGGAAGGGAGAACAACATGGAACTGCAATGGATTATCGTGAAAACAGGTGACACGTTACCGCGAATTGCTTCGGCATATCGCATGACTAATGCATTGTTGTGTGCGCTGAACCCCGAAGCTACAGCGCAGCCTTATCTACTTGCCGGTCAGATGTTACGTGTGATGCCTGGAACCGGACGCAGATATGCGGTACCACCGGGAGAAACGGTGCAGGAAACGGCAGAACGTTTTGCATTATCGGAAGAACAGCTTCGTGAGAGTAATCCCGAAATCTCCAAGGTGAAGGATTGGGGTGGATGCTGTATAAATATTCCTCAGGCTGGTGGGAAAACCATCGTGAACATTGAGGGTGAATATGGATATCGTGAATTGATCAGAGATATACAGCGATTGGAAGCACGCTATTCCTGCGTGAAATCGGGAGAGATCGGTACAAGTGTGATGGGAAAAACATTACCTTATGTGCGAATCGGGCAAGGCCCCCGCCATATCCATGTGAATGCATCGGTTCACGCCAATGAATGGTTAACCACGCCAGTTCTAATGAGGTTTATTGAAGAATACGCTGAGGCGTATTCCTTGGACTCGCTGTGGCACTCCTATGATCCGCAGCGCTGGATGCAAGAGACGTCCTTATGGGCGGTGCCCATGGTGAACCCGGACGGAGTAGAGCTAGTTCAGGAAGGTGTAGTGAATCATCATAAGTATGCTTCTGAATTACTTGCGTGGAATGGAGGACGACCACACTTTACACATTGGAAAGCGAACATCAGAGGTGTGGATCTTAATGATCAGTTTCCGGCTCACTGGGACGAGGAGGTTGCGCGCAGAAGTGTTTTTTCGCCTGGTCCAAGGGATTATGCGGGCACGGCTCCGCTAACAGAACCTGAGGCTCAGGCGCTTGCACAGTGGACGCAGGAACATGCATTTGCTGCAGTGGTATCCCTGCATAGCCAAGGTCAAGAAATCTATTGGAATTATCGGGATCTGGAGCCGAGAGAGAGTGCACCATTGTCGCGTAAGCTAGCCAAAGCGTCCGGGTATAAAGCCGTAAAACTTGGTGGTAGTGATGCTGGTTATAAAGATTGGTTTATTCAAGCGTTCGGCAAGCCTGGCTTCACCGTAGAGGTGGGTCTGGGAGTGAACCCGCTACCAGTGGAGCAATTTGATGACATTTGTGTGGAAGTGGGCATGCTGCTGGCAGAATTGTTATCCCATGGAGAGCGTGAGGCAGGTGCCTCAGGTTAGCGGGCATGAAACGAAACGATCGTCCAGACATATAACCGGAACGGGCGCTGAAGCGGCGCTCGTTTTTTATCTTTGTAAATCCAACCTTAATAATCCTGATTCTGATGAATTGGTTTGTCAGCCGAGTTGAATGCAAATATCCAGTACTGGTGGACAAAACAACATCTCGAGGTCGTGTCGAAAATATGACTTCATGTCATTTTCGCATCAATGTTATTGCGATTAGCTGTAACTTTCTTTACAATAGATGCTGGAGTTTAAAATGAATGCTGAAATTGTTGAAACCAGCAATGATAATATAGGAGATGAATTGAATGAACTGCAAAATCACTCGTAACGCAGCGAAAGTGTTGAAGCTTGAACTGGACAAGCCGGAGAATGAAGGTAAACTATTGCGTGTTGTGATTACACATGCACACGGAGACCATGCGCATTACGGTCTTGACCTGGATACGCCAGGAGATAATGACACTGTAGTATCTACAGATAAGGGCATCGACGTTATTTTGGAAAATGGACAACCTATGCTGGATGGCGTGAAAATTGATTACCTCTACTTGCCACAAGAAGGATTTGTGATCACGAATCCATCCAAAGGCAACCACGGCGACCACTAAGGGAGCGAAGAAGGGGAACTCATGGCTAACGATATCCGCGTATGCGAAAAATGTAATCACATCCGATTGAAATCCATTGTGCCTAAGCTGGAGAAGATGGCTCCAGGCACAGAAATCAAGATCGGTTGTAAATCTTATTGCGGCCCATGTGCGAAGCGTGCTTTTGTTTTCATCAACGGCCGATACATCAGTGCTCCAACGGAAGAAGAAGTACTTACGAAGGTTTCCAAGTTCATCAAATAACCGAATAGCTACCTGAAAAGGAGGGGCAGAAGCCTCTCCTTTTGCGTTGCATTTTGTTTTAGCCCAAGTTTTGATGACGATCCCGATCCGAATGGAGCAAAAATATTTGGAAGGTGTCCTCCTGAATTTCAATGGCGATGCGAACGTCGTCTTTATTAAGAATATGCACATTGCCCATCTGCTCGTCCTTCAGTTCCGTCCAACCGACCTCATGTAACTTTTGAAAATAATCTTCAGGTGGATATAGTCCTTGTTCACCACCGATGTGTTTCAGTTCATACGTTTCGCTCCGAGATTGTGTGGGGTGATCGGAATAAGCCGCGGATTCAATGAGTTTGGCATTGGCAGGCACGGGGATATCCTTATGCAACGATGAAGAGACGTATCCTTTGATCTCATACGTGGAGTTTGTGAAGCGCTGCGTCCAAAAAATAAAAAATAAGAGTAACAGAACGGATAGCAATGAAACGGTTAGGAGGCCTATACGAATCCCTTTTGTGCTCAATCAGCATTCCTCCATTTTTTTGATCTTACAACCTTCTGCTCTTTTAACGTATCTTGGAGGCATAAAGTTTGAACAAATTTTCAAAAAAAGAATAAGTCTTCTCTATGCAATCCATGCTAACAAGGTGACAGGAATATGATTCCGAGGAGGAATAACTCATGCCCAAGCGTTATGATTCCAGTTTGCAAGCGGGTACAACGGTATCTCAGGCGCAAAATGCGGTGAACAAGCTTCATTATGCTGTATCCCAGGCCATGTCCCATCCGAATGCACAGACCATTGTGCAGGCAGAGCAGCGGCTGGCTCATACCGAGCAGGCGATGAAGCAAGCAGAGTTGTCACTGGGTGGACAGGGTTTCGAGTTAGCGCAGGAAATGTTCATTGAGGAGAAGCAGAGGTTACACTCACTCCAGAATCAGCACAGGCAAGGGAAGAAATAAACTGTTCCTGTTACACCGTAACCTGCAGGCCGTGATGGTCTGCAGGTTTTTGGTTTTTTCCAGCGCTTAAAATTCTGTCAGAAGGTTAATAGACCGAGAGCAGGCAAAAATCAATACGGGAGGTACAGGATGACTAAACATATTACAGATTGCACAATTCTGAACAACGGAGTGACAATGCCATGGCTTGGAATCGGGACTTATAAGGCAAAGGGTAAAGAAGTACAACAGGCGGTAGAGACCGCTCTGGAAGTAGGGTATCGCAGCATTGATACCGCGTCCGTTTATGGCAATGAGGAGGAAGTGGGACAAGCCATTGCGAGTAGTGGTGTAGCCCGTAACGAACTATTCGTAACGACGAAGCTCTGGAATGATGATCAAGGTTATGATTCGACGCTTAGAGCGTTCGAAGCCAGCCAGAAGAAACTTGGTTTAAATGTCATTGACCTATATTTGATTCACTGGCCAGGCCGGGATCAATATAAAGAGACGTGGAGAGCTTTTGAACGTCTGTATAGCGAAGGAAGTGTGCGTGCGATCGGTGTAAGTAATTTTCAGGTACATCATCTGCGCGATCTTATAGATGAAGGTGGTACGGTGCCTGCGGTCAATCAGGTGGAACTACATCCGGGACTGATTCAGCAGGAACTGCAGGACTTCTGCGGGGCCCAAGGCATTCAACTTGAGGCATGGAGTCCCATCATGAAAGGGAAGTTAAATCAGGAATCTACCTTGAAGGGATTGGCTCAGAAATACGGCAAAACACCGGCTCAGATTATTCTACGCTGGGATATCCAGAATCAGATTGTGACGATTCCTAAATCGGTGACACCTGAGCGGATTCGCGAGAACGCAGATATCTTTGATTTTGAACTGACACCAGATGAGTTGAGACAGATTGATGCGCTCGATTCGGACAAACGGACAGGACCACATCCGGATCAGCTATTCTGGGATTGAGGACGAAGCTCATTTTCCGGTTAAATAAGTATGAACGTTGGTGGGAGCTATGGGGGGCGTTGGTGGAAGCTCCGGTGACGAATCGTTTTTTTGATCGCTGTTGTTTTCGAATTTCCTCGATTGAAATTTTTTAAAGGTTGAAATTCGAAAACAAAGGCGAACGCTCCGCTTCTACAGAATCGATTTCGCCCCCTCCGCAGCAACGTTGGACAGGAGAGTCACTTGGAAAAGGAGCTTCGGAGTGCGAGGGCAGTGACAAAACGGAGGGCTTCGCTTCTCCGTTTTGTTCTGATTTTAACTTTTCTGATATGAAGAGGAAGACACCTGCAGTAAACATAAAAAAAGAAGCAGCAAGATCACGAGCTTAGCCATGATCTGCTGCTTCTTTTTTTATGTTAGTTAGAAGGTTTGTTCTGAGGAACCTCGCAACCTTCTTCTGTGCAAACACCGTTACGATCTGATGCGGCATCGTTCGATTCAACAATGGTGAACGGGGAACGTTCATCCCATGCTTTTTGGAGAGCATCTAGGAAGACATCGTCGGGCTGTGCTCCGGAAACGGCAAATTTACGATCGAGAACGAAGAATGGAACACCCCGGATGCCGAGCTGTGCGCCTTCTGCCTGATCAGCACGTACGTTCTCGGTATATTGGTCGCTAGACAGAACGGCAACCGCAGCTTCGCGATCCAAACCAACCTCCTGGGCGAGATCAGCGAGCACTTGAGGATCACCAACATGTTTGCCTTCAATAAAGATGGCGTGGAACAAACGCTCACTCAGATCAAGGGCTTTACCTTGAGTATCTGCCCAGTGAGTCAGACGATGAGCAGCGAAGGAGTTTGTTGGGATCATGGCATCAATATTATATTCGAGCCCTGCTGTGCGAGCATTGGCATTCATCTGTGCATTCATCCCGCGAGCTTGTTCCTCACTGATGTTGTACTTGGAAGTCAGATAATCTACATTCGTTTTTCCGCTGTTCACTTCTGCGTTAGGATCGAGCTCAAAGCTTTTAAATTGCAACTTTACTTCATCCCGATGCGGGAATTTTTCCAGCACGTTTTCCAGACGGCGTTTGCCGATATAACAGAAAGGGCACATGAAATCAGACCATACTTCAATATTCATTGGTTTAAAACCTCCATTATGTTCCTAATTGAAACTAATATAGTTACAATTATAAAGTGACTTTCAAATTTTCGCAAGTTATTCGAATTTAATCGTTCGAGTAAGCTTTTGTCCAATGGTTTGGTTGAAGCTCATTTAATGTTTTGAAAATAAGTTGTCCGGACGGATCGTATACAGCTGCTTTGACGTCCCCTCCCCAATAAAAAAGGCGTTCCTGGCAGATTCCGCAAGGTGTAAGCACTTTGAATCCGGTATTTTCGTCATCGCGCGCTACGCAGAGAGAGTGGGTTACCCGCTCATTTAATTTATGAGCTTCCAGATAAGCGCCTGTTTCCATGCAAAGATGCACCGCATCGTTGATGACCTCTGGAGCTACGCTGATGAGCAGAGAACCGGCGTCGGTATATACAGCGCCCGCCCCACCCCAACCTTGGGGGTACCGCTCTTTAACAAAATCGGTAGCAGCATCAAAGAGTTTTTGTTCAATTTCGTGTGTTTGGATGTTAGATGTCATAAGATGAGGCTCCTTTATAATAGAGTATGTCTAATATTAATTTCGTTTTTCTGTACCTGATTATTTTACCGAAGAACTCTCGGTTTCGTTTGCCGGACGTTCCTTCTCCTCACGGAATTGACGTATCAGATCGTAGGTAATGATCGTATCAGACACATGCAGACGTTTTGAGGCTGTTTCAAAACCAACCTTGCAGGCGTTAATATCCGTCTTTTCGTGAGTGGATTGGTCGTAACAGGCTCCGTTGGCATAAAGATAATCATCCGAGGGAATATAGAATACTTTACCGTCTGTAAACGAACCGTTGCGTAGCACTACCGTGCGTTCCGTGTCGTTGTACACATTGTTTCCCATGTGATAATAGGATTCATCCGATATCCCGAGCAAATGTAGCACCGATGGTGTAATATCCAGCTGCCCTGACGGTTTATCAAAGGTACCGGCTTCAGCTCCGTCAGGTAAATGTACCAGCAGTGGAACTTCGTTCATGATCTGTGCCATATCAAGGTCGTTTAGCCCACGGCCTAGAAACTTCTCATATTGAGCTTTGTCGTTAATCGAGTTGTCATGGTCACCGTAGAACATGAAGATAGTCTTGTCCCATAGTCCACGATTCTTCAGATCCTCCACCATACCACCGAGTGCGGCATCCACATAGTGAACAGACTGCAGATAATTTCCGAACATGGTGCCCTGGAATTCACCCACATCCAGCTGTTGTTTCTCTTTAGGCAGAGAGGCGTAGGGATGATGGCTGCTAAGTGTGATGAGGAATGAATAAAAGGGTTCCTTCACCTCATTACTCATTTTCTCCACGGACTGCCGGAAAAAAGATACATCCGACAAAGACCAGCCAAGCGGGTCATCTTCTATGAAATCATTTTTGCTGTAAAACTTGTCGTATTTCATATTCTGATACATCGTATATCGGTTCCAGAACCCGCTCTCGTAGGCGTGGAATACGTTGGTGCTATAGCCATGCTCCTTCAAAATGGAAGGTAACGAATCGTACATATGATCTGCGTATCGCACAAATGCTGAACCTACAGGAAGAGGGTGCAGAGAGATGTTGGCGCCGAAGTCGGCATCTGACGTTCTGCCCTGTCCAGTCTGGTGATAAAAGTGGCTGTAATACTGGCTTTCTTTCATCAGTTCATTGAAGTGGGGGGTGATTTCCTGCCCGCCAATGCTTTGTCCAATCATAAAATTCATAAAAGCTTCACCTTGCACGATAATGACGTTGCTATCTTTATATTTTCCGTATAAGGGCTGGCTGGTCTGTCCTGCATTCGACTTTTGTCGATCATCAAAATAAGCTTTAACTTGCTGGATATCGGCCGGATCAGCTTCGGGGCCGGAACCCATATTATTTTTGACATAAGAGTACGTATCATAGCCGTGAAAAGCGAGCAATCCGGTTACGTTGTACATGGATACATTCCACCAATTGTTATCAAACAGCCCCTTGGCCCAGGTTTTGCTGTAATAATATATAGGGCCGGCGCCAAGACCCAATCCCAGAATGAGCGCTGTGACACCTGCCAATAGACGGCGACGGAGACGCTTTTTATGAGATATGGAAGAAGTGAAGGAGTAACCGCTATAACTACCGTTAGAACTGCTTGTGTACATCCCTGACGGTTGACCTGAGCGATAACGTCTGCTGAACAGCATTAAGGCTGCACACGGAATAACAATGAACAAATCGGCAAAAAACCATATATCGCGGGTATAGATTAAAGTGGCAATGCTATCGCCAAGTGCGTCTACCTGTCGTGCCTGTAAGAGCACAGGAATGGTAAGGAAATCCTGAAAGTAGCGATAATAGACCATATCCGCATAGATGAGTGCAGTAAGAAACAAGTGAAGGATCGTAAGTGCAGCAATCATGCCCCTGCGAGGCAGCCACCAGACCCAGAAGGACAGAAGCAACAATGATCCAACTGCAATCACTTTGTCAAGCAGTCCCATGGTAATGTTATACGCGTTCAGATTGTGATGCAGGAACATCAGCTTAAGCAGGATCAGTATCGTGAAAATAACATATAGCGTCAATGGGTGACGCAGAAGCATGGGCGTTCTGGAACTTCGCATAGGCTGAGTGAAAACCATAATGTTTCCCCCTTTTTTTATGTAGTTGTTCATGATTCGAGAAGCTATGGATTAAATATGTCGTTTATTTTGTTAACGGAATGTAAAAACAGGGCTTCATATATTATAGCGTGACCGCTTCGCATTTCAACTATGCTCATCTTCATACTCGCATGTCATACAGGCCCTTCTTATAAGGTATGAAGTCCTGCTTTTGTTGGCTGGTCGGTGATCAAACAAAAGAAAAACGCTCCAACCGTAAAGGTCAGAGCGTTTCTTAACCATAAGTGTCTTTAAGCTTGCGGTGTTTTGTTGCGTGGCGGCAATGGCCCCAAATATTGATAGTACTGAGTTTCAATCCGTCCGTTGAACAGTTTGCGACGCTTGTCCGCTTTGTGTCCGAAATACTCTTCAAATGCTTTGGTGGAGGTTATGGCAAAAAACGACCACGTTGGCATATCCAGATAAGAGCGACCGAGGGAACGAAGTAGCTTCTGCACTTCTTTTTCTTCACTCAGACGTTCGCCATATGGAGGGTTGGTAATAATAACTCCATATTCTCCTTGAGGTCTGGCCCGGTGTGCTGGCAGCACGCTGACTTCGATATCTTTGGCAAAGCCCGCACTTTTGATCGCCGCTTGCGCAACCTCAATCGCTTCTGGGTCGATGTCGCTACCTGAAATCTGCAGAGGCACATCATCACGCACGGCATCAAATGCCTCCTCACGTGCCTGTTCCCACAGTTCAGCAGGAATCACGTCCCAGTTCTCGGAGTTAAAAGTACGACGAAGTCCTGGTGCGATATTCCATCCAATCATGGCTGCTTCAATCAGCATGGTGCCAGAACCGCAGCATGGATCGTAGAACGGGCGGGAAACATTCCAGCGACTAAGCTGAATCAGAGCAGCTGCCAGTGTTTCTTTCAGTGGCGCTTCTGTAACTAGTTTACGGTATCCGCGTTTATGAAGTCCTGGGCCTGTTGTGTCCAGTGTAATCAGAGCGCGGTCATTCAAGAGAATGACTTCGACCACATAACGTGCTCCATCTTCGGGGAACCATTCGGTGTGATGCGTCAGCTTCAGTTTTTCAACAATTGCCTTTTTGACAATACCTTGTGAAGCTGGTACGCTACTTAGTTGTGATTTCTGTGATCGTCCTTCAACCGGGAATTCACCATCTGCCGGAATCCATTCTTCCCAAGGCAGTGCTTTGGTACCCTCAAACAATTCGTCAAATGTAGTTGCGGGGAATTCCCCCATGTTGACCAGCACGCGGTCCGAACTTCTCAGCCACAGGTTACAGCGACAAATATCAATGTAATCTCCTGTGAAAAATACGCGGCCATTATCGACCTTGGCATCCTCATACCCCAACTGTTTCAGTTCCCGGGCTACAACAGCCTCAAGTCCCATCGCGGAGGTTGCAATCAATTGCAATCGAGCCATATGAATTCATTCAACTCCATTTCGAGCCGCAGCAGGCTTAAGCCTCTCGCGGCCAATATAGTAACGGTGCGGCCTTGCCGCTTCCCGTGAAAAAACTTACAATGAGTAATGCGGCTTAACCGCAAAAACTTCAATGCAGGTAATGCAGCGTTCAATAATCTGTGTTGGATAACAAACATTCATTATAAAACATTGGCATCCATATGAAAAGCTATCCAGGGTATTTTAGAGAAAGCCACCTGGGGGCATTGATATGGAAAGTAGTCCAAATGTGCAAGGAGGAACTTCGTGGTGAATCTGACCCCGGACGAATATGTAAATCAATTATTTCAAGAGGATGAGCTCTTGATAAAAGTAAAAGAGGCCATTCGGGCAAATGGCATGCCGGAGGTTTCGGTGGCTGCGGCGTATGGACGCTTGCTCACCTTTCTGGCCAAAACCTCTAAAGCTGAAGCTGTGCTCGAAATCGGTGTGCTCGGCGGTTACAGCGGCATCTGCCTTGCTCGTGGGCTGAGCGAAGGGGGGAGTCTGACTTCCCTTGAGCTGAAAGAAGAATACGCGGATATGGCTCGCGGACATTTGGAGGAAGGTGGTTTCGGCAGTCAAGTCGAGTACCGGATCGGGCCTGCGGCAGATAGCCTGGAGCAACTGGCGCAGGAAGGACGTACCTTTGATTTCTTCTTTATTGACGCAGATAAGGAAAACTATCCGGTTTATCTGGATTATGCAATTCGCCTTGCGCGTCCGGGTGCAGTCATTGTAGGTGACAACTGTTTCCTGCGCGGTCGCACGCTTAATCCGGACAAGCAAGGCCCGGCCGTGCTTGCTGTGCGTCGTTTCAACGAGCAGATGGCAAATGACCCACGTCTGGTTACAACCATGCTTCCGGACTATGACGGTTTGGCACTGGCTTGGGTGAAATAGGTCATTCGAAACTCCGTTGAAAGCTCGCTTGAAAGCTAAGTTAAATGTCAAACTATACCGTAGTGACATGTAGTTTTAATTTATGCTTTTTGCATGTGTCGTACAATTCACTTGAGATGATCGGTTTCAGTAGTTGTACATGTGCCAGCATGAAGAAGTGGTGCCCGCCGATTTTGCCCGGATCAAGAACAAGTTTGGAAATCACTTTGACAAGTTTACGTGGTGTCTGGTGCACCGAAGCGGCAATGACCGCTTTTCGTCCGTATTCCGACCTTTCATAATCGAAGCAATCCACTTGTTTCAGGAGATGTGCGATCCAGTATGTCTTTTCAACTGGGCGGTCATTATGATAACGGACAACGGCGGGAATAAACTGCACGTTCGTTCCGGTTTCTTCCAATAGCGTTTTGAAAGCGTTCGATACAACACGGGTACCTGTAACGGTTTCGAAATAGTCTACCTTCAAGCTACGTACCGATGAAAAAAGTTCGACCTCGGCCTTTGTATCATCAGGCAACGGATAATCTATAGCCGAATAATTGGTATCCATTTCGGGAGTGAAGGTTGTGCCGCCACTGATGAATCCGGTGCGGGGATACTGAGATTCGAGAAAATAGTAATCCATAAGTGTTATGTTCCTTTCCGAATGTAAGCTATTATTCATTATAAAGGCTAGTAGGACGGGAAAAAAGGCCAAAGCAGAAAGAACCTCTGCTTTGGCCTTTTCAATTACATCTGGTAATTATTTTTCACTGACTTATACTTCAGGGGTGCCGTATGTTTCAAACCATTTTTTAATCGTATCAAAATCATCGCTGAAAGACAGTCCGAGCATTAAAAGAATCCGTGCTTGCTGTGGACTGAGGTTATCCCCTGCGATAATACCTTTGCCACCTCCATACACGCTGCCTGAACCAGTTCGGGTTGTCGTGACGAAAATAACGCCTTCCTCAATAGCCTTTGTACGGGCTTGACCCATTGCCCTGGAGATTCCGCCTGCCCCTGTACCTGAGGTGACAATGCCTTTCACTCCACTCTTCACAAATCCTTCAATCGCTCCACCGCCCGCTTCTTGATACGAGATGGCGATCTCAACTTTGGCAAGATCGGCTTTGGTAATTTTGCTAAGATCAAATGCAGGTTTCGCTGTGCCTTCCGGTTTCATCGCGCGAGCAGGAGCCCGGTAGATCCGGATATTCTCTTCATCAATATAACCCACAGCTCCAAGCATTGGTGTTTCAAAGGTATCTGTGCGGTAGTCATTGGTCTTGGTTACCCCGCGTGCAAGCTGGATGGTATCATTCAGCATCAGGACGGTGCCGAAAGATTTCGTGCGACCGCTGCCAGCCAGCTTAATGGCATTGTACAGATTCGCTTGGGCATCAGAGCCGATTACTGTCCATGGTCGCATCGATCCCGTGATAATAACGGGTTTATCGCTTTGTACGGTCATATCAAGGAAATAAGCGATTTCCTCCATCGTATCTGTACCTGTTGTTACCACGACGCTGTCATACTGAGCTAACGCCTTATCTACCGTTTGAGACAAGTCGTACAAATCAGACATCGTATAGGAGCCTGAACCGGAATTGCCGAATTGAAGTGTGCTCACATCCGCAATTTTCTGTTTGTCCGGCAAATCTTTGACCATATCAGCAATAAGAAGTGTACCAGCCTTATAGTTCTGGAAGCTGGTTGCGTCTTCCGATTGTCCTGCAATCGTTCCGCCTGTTCCGATCACAAGCACATTAGGAAGTGGGGATTGTTTGGAAGCTTCAGGAACTGCGGGGATGGTGGTATTGCGTGTAGGCGTGGCTGGGGTGCTCTGAACCGTGCCGACCGTGCCTTTAACCTCTACTGTAGCTGCCTGAGCGGCATAAGTTCCGATCGGGGACAGGGATAGAGTTAATGCGGTAAATGCCGCGGTACTCCATACGGCCCAAGGGCGAAGGTTAGATGGTTTTTTCATGCTGACACACTCCTTCAAGTGGTTTTTGTGTGAGGTATTCTCTTTTTTTTATGTAAGTAGATTGAGATAATATTATTTAATGTTAGGTAATATAACAAATGTTGTATTGTGCAGGAATAACGTTTACAATCGATGTTTTTGATAGATAAATAGATGTTTAATAGAAAAAATGGCTGAATTTAAATTTTTAGTTGAAAGGGAGGTATGAGAAGATTGGAGGGATAACATTATTTCAATGTTATTTTAATTAACATAACTATCTTTCGACACTACAAGGGTAGTTGGTAGCATACGTTGGGACGAGAGGCTTATTTATGCTGAAATAGTTGGAATCACTATCCAGTTGTGGTTATAATGGATATGAACCTTATATGTAAATAAATATATATTATTGATTGGAGGAAACACGATGAAACAAGCACCCCGAAAATATGCCAACTACATTCCTATTCGGGAATTGCACAACAAGGAGCGACAACTATCTCCCTTCCAGGTGTATGCAGAACTTCGTGAGAACACTCCAGTCCGATATGATGAGCATCGTGAATGCTGGGATGTGTTTCGGTACGAAGATGTGCAGTATGTGTTAAAAAATCCGAAGCTGTTCTCTTCTGAACGTAACCGTGCCGGCACCAGCATGTTAACGACAGATCCACCGAAGCATAAGCAACTTCGCGATTTGGTCAATCAGGCGTTTACGCCCAAGGCGATAGAAGCTCTTGCACCACGGATTCAGGAAATTACGGATGAGCTGCTGGCTCCACATTTGTCGGGTGGAAGGATGAACCTGATTGATGATCTTGCAACGCCACTCCCCGTCATCGTTATTGCAGAACTGATTGGTGTTCCGGCTACAGATCGGCGTGAATTCAAAGAGTGGTCTGATGTGCTAGTGAAGGGTGCGCGTGATGATAGTGAAGAAGCTTTTCAAGAGTTGGAGAAGGAAAAGTTGAAGAATATCCAGGAGTTATATGCCTATTTCACAGACATTATGGAACAGCGTCGTTTAAAGCCTCAGGACGATCTTATCTCTTTGCTACTAGATGCTGAGATTGAGGGTGAGAAGTTAACGGAGGAAGAAGTGGTCAATTTTTGCATTCTCCTGCTGGCTGCAGGGAATGAGACAACAACCAATTTGATTGCAAATGCAGTGCGCGTTCTCTCTGAACAACCCGAACTGCAAGAAGAGTTGCGTGAGCATCCGGACAAGGTGGCCAGTGCCGTAGAAGAGACATTACGTTATTATCCGCCGATTGTAGCCATTGGACGTGTTGCGAGGGAAGATATAGAACTAGGAGGCAAGGCGATCAAGGCAGGTCAACAGGTTATATCCTGGGTGGGGGCTGCCAATCGTGACGGTGCCCAGTTTGAACAGGCAGATCAATTCGTATCCGATCGTAAGCCGAACCGACATATGGGATTTGGGTTCGGAATTCATTTCTGCTTGGGTGCGCCGCTGGCACGTTTGGAAGCGAGAGTTGTTCTTCACACGCTTCTCCAGCGTATGGAGCAGATACAGCTAGTTCCTCAAACGGCCTTGGAGCCGATTCAAAGCGCTTTTGTATTTGGTGTGAAGGAGTATCCGATTCAATTCAACGAACGACGAGTGTAATAGAAAAGCCGCTCTCAGGCCAGTCATGGCACTGAAGCGGCTTTTGCTGTTTATTTCCGTTGGGAAATTTAAGTTGTCTTCGATTCTTTAATGCGGACAGGTGTTTTGTAAAGTTTGAATCGAACCCATACCATATTGAGTAATAGTAGGCCGCCGGATACGATAAACAGGCCCTCAATACCGATGAAACCAGCGAGGAATCCGCCAATGACTGCGCCCAGCATATTACCGAGAGCAAGTGTGCTTGTGTTAAAGCTGAATGCCCGGCTGATCATGCTATCTGGCGAATACCCCCTAATTAGCGCATTTACACTTGGAAGCAAGCCGCCCATAAATATCCCCATCATAAAGCGAACAAGAATGAGTTGCCACACCGTTTGCACAAAAGCTTGCGGAATAAGCATGAGTCCGGTTCCGATCAGTGAAAAAGTGAGGACGCGGTGTGACCCGATCCGGTCACTGAGTTTTCCGAGTACCGGAGACATCGCCATATTGGATATCCCTGTAACTGCACCAACCATACCTGCCCAGAAGGCCACGTCAACTGCAGTTCCATGCAGTTTTTGTACATATATAGGCAAGAGCGACATCGGACTGATCATCGCAAATTGCAACAGGAACGTCACAGCGAAGAGTGCAGGTAGCTGAGGTGATTTGCTAAGCTCCTTCAATCCGGATAATACCGATTGATCTGGCAATTTTGCAGCTTTTTCACGGTCGAACGTCTCTCTTACGAGGAACATTGCAAGCATGGAAGCTGCAAAGATGAGCCCGCCTGTAATGTAGAAAATAGGACGGAACCCCACCGCATCTGCAAGCAATCCGCCAATAAGTGGACCCAAAATCGTACCTGCCACCTGACCGGACTGGCTGATCCCCATCGCAAATCCCATACGATCCTTCGGCGTTGTGCCTGAGATCAGAGCAACAGCTGCAGGGTTGAAGCCGGAGATGGTTCCGTTCAGCAACCGTAATAAGAGAAGTTGCCAAGGGTTTTGCGCGAGACCCATCAATGCGATAACAACAGCCATACCGAAACCGGAGCGAAGCAACATAATTTTACGTCCGTATTTATCCGACAACTTGCCCCAGAGCGGCTGAAACAAAAAAGAGGTGAGGAAATTGGCTGCAAAAATAAATCCGGCCCATATTCCAATTTCGTGCTCACCTACAACGCCCAGATCTCTGGCAAGGAACAGCGATAGAAAAGGCGTAATCATGGTCATGCCTGCATTGACCAGAAATTGTCCAAACCAAAGCACAATGAGGTTGACTTTCCACGTTTTCAAAGTGCTTTCACTTCCTTTCAAAGATTTTTCTGTAACTCTCAAAAAAAGCGATTCTTTTAGTATATCACAAATGGCATATCCATGAGGGGTGTAACGAATGTCATAGTATTGTCACTTGGAACACATCCCCATATGGTTGTTACGGCTGTTTAAAAAGGGCATAATGGTAGTTATGAGTCCAAAAACTATTGGAGGCTTCTTACATGAGCTATAATGATCGACTGATTCGGGCAAGTTTCAAACAGCAGGTTGACCGTGTGCCGGTATGGTATATGCGTCAGGCTGGACGTTACGATCCTGAATATCGCAAAATTAAAGAAAAGTACTCCTTGCTTGAAATATGTCAGCAACCTGAGCTGGCGGCTGAAGTTACACTCATGCCTGTACGTAAACTGGGTGTGGATGCGGCTATTTTGTATTCCGATATTATGAATCCGGTTGCTTCACTTGGCATTGATTTTGACATTGTGAAAAATATAGGTCCGGTGATTGATAACCCCATTCGTTCGGCTGCCGATGTAGATCGTCTGCGTCCCATTGACGTGGAAGGGGACTTGTCTCACATTCTGGAAACCATTCGCATTCTGGACAAGGAACTTGACGTTCCGCTAATTACATTTGCAGGGGCTCCGTTTACGATTGCAAGTTATCTGATCGAAGGTCAACCTTCCAAAGGATATATTCGAACCAAAACGATGATGTACAGTGAGCCGGAAGTGTGGCACAAACTGATGCAGAAGCTTGGCGATATGGTCATTACATATATTCGTGCTCATATCGCGAATGGCGGTAAGGCATTTCAGTTGTTTGACAGCTGGGTAGGGGCACTCTCTCCCAAAGATTTCAAAACGTATGTGCTGCCAACGATTACTCGTATCTTTACCGAATTATCCGATTTGAATGTACCGAAAATCTATTTCCCTGGAGTGGCCTCAGGTGAGTTGCTACCAACCTTGCAGGATTTGCAGGCGAATGTCATCGGACTGGACTGGAGAGTTTCCATATCCGAAGGACGTAGGCGCTTGGGCGGTAAATTTGCGGTGCAGGGTAATCTGGATCCGTACATTCTGACTGCGCCAATGGAGTTAATTAAAGAACAGGCGAAAGTCATCATAGATGAAGGGATCAAGGACCCGGGTTATATTTTCAATCTGGGACATGGTTTGTTCCCTGAAGCTTCTCTTGATAAATTAAAAGAACTGACAGCATATATTCATGAATATTCAACAGAAGCTTTGAAGACGGGAGTGACGGTAAGTAATGACTAATACTGTAGGCGTACTGGTGATGTCATATGGCACACCTGAAAATATGGAAAGTGTTGAGGCGTATTACACGCATATCCGCAGAGGGCGTCCGCCTGAGCCGGAACAACTGAAAGAGCTGACAGATCGCTATGAAGCAATTGTTGGCGGTGTTTTCCCGCTACGTGAGAACACGGATAACCAGGTGAAAAACCTTCAGGAGACGTTGCAAAAGGATGAGCGTCGCGGCGAGGTTGAATTCCGCTGTTATCAAGGATTGAAACACGCTTATCCTTTTATTGAGGATGGGGTGGAACAGATGGCGAAAGATGGAATTCATAAGGCCATTGGCATTGTGCTTGCACCTCATTTCTCCACGATGAGTGTGGGCAGTTACATCAAACGTGCACGAGAAAAAGCCGAAGAACTTGGTATCCAGATGTCCTTCATCGAAAGTTATCATTTGCATCCGAAGCTCATTCAGGCTCTTTCCGCGCGAGTAAGTGCCAAGCTTGATGCATTTGAGGAAGCGGGTGCGAAGCGTGGAGATGTGAAAGTGCTATTCAGTGCTCACAGTCTGCCTGCCCGCATTGTTGACATGGGAGATCCTTATCCGAATCAATTGCTGGAAACTTCCGAGGCCATCGCTTCTCGAGTGGGGATTGCGAACTGGCAGTTCACTTGGCAAAGCGCTGGACGAACTGCTGAGCCTTGGCTCGGCCCAGACATCCTGGACACACTCCAGGAGCTTTCGCGCGAACAAGTGGAAGATGTACTTGTGGCTCCAATTGGCTTTGTTTCAGATCATCTGGAAGTGTTGTATGATCTCGACATTGAAGCCAAAGCGATTGCTAAAGAAATGGACATGCGATTGATGCGCATCGATTCGCTTAATAGTGACCCGTTGTATATGGAGACATTGAGCGACTCTATTATTAGCCAATGGCAGCAAAGGTCTGATAACTAATGGAAGACAAGAAAAGACGTATTGTTATTGTCGGCGGGGGCCTGACGGGCCTCAGCGCGGCATTTTATATCCGCAAGCATTACAGGGAAGCTGGTTTTGAACCTGCGATTACCTTGCTTGAGAAGAGTTCGTCTATGGGCGGCATGATCGAAACGTTGCATCGGGACGGATTTGTAATCGAGAAAGGTCCTGACTCTTTCCTGGCTCGCAAAACAGCGATGATTGATCTGGCAAAGGAACTGGAGATGGATCATGAACTCGTCAGCCAAAACCCGGAGTCGAAGAAAACATATATTATGCAGCGTGGTAAGCTTCATCCCATGCCAGCCGGTCTGGTGTTAGGCATCCCGACAGAACTGAAACCTTTTCTGAGAAGTGGGCTGGTCTCTCCGGCAGGCAAGTTGCGAGCACTGATGGATTTTATAATTCCGCCTAAACGTACAACAGAGGATGAATCTCTCGGTTATATGATTGAGCGCAGGCTTGGCCCGGAAGTGCTGGAAAACCTGACTGAGCCGCTTCTGGCGGGCATATATGCAGGAGATATGCGAAAGCTCAGCCTACAAGCAACCTTCCCGCAGTTCGGAGAGGTGGAGCGGGATTATGGCAGCTTAATCCGAGGCATGATGACAGGACGCAAGCCGACCGAGACACATACAGGCACCAAACGGAGTGCGTTTCTGAACTTCCGTCAGGGGTTGCAAAGTCTTGTGCATGCGCTTGTCCATGAGCTTCATGATGTGGATCAGCGTTTGAATACAGCCGCCCAATCCTTGGAGCGTGTGGATGCACAGAACGCCAGATATCGGGTTGAACTCGATAACGGACAATTTCTGGAAGCCGATGACGTTGTAATCACCGTGCCGACCTATGTGGCTTCTGGGCTTCTAAAACCGCATGTGGACACATCGGCGCTGGATGCAATCAATTATGTATCTGTTGCTAACGTCGTTCTGGCTTTTGAGAAAAAAGAAGTGGAACATGTCTTCGACGGTTCAGGGTTCCTGGTGCCACGAAAAGAAGGACGTAATATTACGGCCTGCACGTGGACATCTACCAAGTGGCTTCATACCAGCCCGGACGACAAAGTCTTGCTTCGTTGTTATGTTGGCCGCTCTGGAGACGAACAGAATGTGGAGCTTCCCGATGAGGCACTTACGGAGCTAGTCATGAAAGATCTGAGAGAAACGATGGGTATTGAAGCAACTCCGATCTTCTCCGAGATTACTAGATTGCGTAAATCGATGCCACAGTATCCTGTCGGCCATCTTCAGCATCTCACTAACCTTCGTAAAGAGCTTGGAGAAAAAATTCCGGGTGTTTATATTGCAGGGGCTGGTTATGAGGGTGTGGGGTTACCGGACTGTATCAGACAAGCGAAAGAAATGTCCATACAGGCCTCGGCACAGCTGACTTCAACGAACTAAAAGTATGAATTATAGATCCGCCGTCTCCAATGTAGCAACATCTACAGAAGGGACGGCCTTTTTTTTATAGGATGTACATCCAGAATATGCTTGATATAATGGTATGCATATGGATTTATTGTTAAGAAGAGGAGTTGCTTATGTATCCCCCAAGATCACAGCGAAGCTCAGAAAAGAAAAAAGTAAGACGTACCCGTAATACAAAAATCAGGATTGTAAATGTAATATTAATTGTAGCCATTGGTCTTATCGCCTTATATTACCTCTTAAACACACGTGAACAACAACCATCCCAGCCTGCTAATTCAGAGGTCGTGCAACAGGAGCGACCTTCAGGAGCGGACGATAAGGGTGGGGATGCATTGAACCAGCCCGAGTCTGATGCTGATTCAGTTGAAGTACCGGATAAAGATGCAGCTTCGGTAGAGGGGAAGCCAAATGCAGAGCCAGATGATGCTGTAGATAACTCGGGATCTGGTATCAATGAAACTTCAGGGGCAGGCGGTGATAAGCCGACAACGGGAACAAAACCTGCCACTACTGGAAAAGGAGCCTCGGATAAGGCAGATAGCAATAAGGGAACCTCAACATCTGATTCATCTAAGGATGTCACCATTCATTTTGTCGGCGATATTCAATTTTCCGGAAAAGTTGCAGAATTGCTGGAAAAGAACGGATATGATTACCCCTTTGCCAAGCTTGGCTCTATGTTTCAGAATGACGATCTAACGATTGGTAATTTGGAGACCCCGGTGACCCATGGTGGTACGGGCGCTGCGGATAAAACCTATGTTTACAAATCCTCCCCTAAAGCGTTGCAGGCGATGTCTGCAGCGGGGTTTGACGCCGTTAATCTGGCAAACAATCACATTCTGGATCAAGGTGTGGAAGGGCTGGTCGATACGTTAACGTATCTTAATGATTACGGTATCGCACATGCTGGCGCGGGTATGAATGGTACCGAGGCTTATGAACCTGCCTATTTTGAGCGCAAAGGCATGAAAATTGCCTTGCTTGGGTTCAGTCGGGTTGTTCCTGTGGCTAGCTGGAAGGCAGACGGGAATCGGGCAGGCGTAGCGGAAGCGTATGACTCCACAAGAGCGATCGCAGCCATTCAGTCGGCCCGTAAGAAGGCTGATCTGGTTATCGTCGTTGCGCATTGGGGGGAAGAGCGTGTAAGTACCCCGAATGCCGATCAAACGAGGCTTGCGCACGAATTTGTGGATGCGGGAGCCGATCTGATTATTGGCGGTCATCCTCATGTTTTACAGGGGCTTGAGTACTATAAAGGCAAATGGATTGCATATAGTACGGGGAATTTTATTTTTACGAAATCGACGAATGAAGAAACGTGGAAAACAGCTGTCTTTCAGGCGCGTTGCAGTCGCGAAGCGGTGTGTAGTATGAAGGTGATTCCATATGAGGCTGCTCTTGGGCAGGCTGTTCCAATGCTTGATGAGGCTAACCGACTTCTACTGGAGCAGATGGCTAAGATGTCATCAGGCATTCGAGTGAACGCAGATGGAACTGTAGTGCCCAACTAAGTAGCGTTTTGCTGAGGAGAGATGATGATGAACAATCTGTGTGTAGCCCATCGTGGATTTTCTTCCATTGCACCAGAGAACACGATGGCCGCATTTAATATGGCGATGGAAAGACCGGAAGTCCAGTGGATGGAACTGGATGTGCAACTATCCCGGGACGGCGTGCCTGTGGTGATCCATGATTTTACATTGGAGCGAACGACGAATGGTAAGGGTCGAGTGAAGGATACCGATTGGTCTGTATTGAAACAACTGGATGCAGGATCATGGAAAGGTAAGAACTACACGGGGGAGCGTATACCTTCCTTGAGCGAACTCTTGGATCGTTCCTGTGGCAAAGTTCGATTAAACATCGAATTGAAAACACAAGGAGACATGTATCCGGGTCTGCCTGCAGCGGTGATTCACGAAATTAGAAAAAGGCATATGCAGCATGATGTTGTCATCACATCGTTTGAGCCGGCCGCACTGGTAGAAGTAAAAAAGCTTGCGCCTGAATTAGAAACGGGTCTCATCATTGATGCCAAACCCGGCGATCTGCTTGTAGCATTGAAACAAATGCATTGCACGTTCCTCTCCATCGGATACACCAATGTAGACAAAGCGTTAATGAACGAGATGAATGCTGCCGGCATTCGAGTGATGGCGTGGACAGTGGATGACAAGGCAAGTATGAAAAAGCTGGCTACCATCGACCCGGATGTGATGATATGTACGAATCGTCCTGATGTTTGGGAAGATGCATTTAAGGAGACGAGTAGCCGCTTTTTCAGATCTTAATTGTAAGGCTGTAATCGAACTAATACACGAAGCAATGAACGAAGTAATTAATCCAGTAAAGGTGGTTGCAACTCTATGTTGACGAATATTCGCAATGTGTATTGTGTAGGACGAAATTATAAGCTTCATGCGGAGGAACTGGGTAATGCCGTTCCAGATGAACCGATGATTTTTATGAAGCCTTCTCATGCGGTTGTGCCATTGAATGGAGAAAGTTTAGAATTGCCAGCTTCTAAAGGCGAAGTTCATTATGAGGCTGAATTGGTCATTCGCATTGGTCAGGATTACAAGCCGGGAGTGCGTGTCGATGAACTGGTCGATGCCTATGCTTTTGGTATTGATTTTACGTTGCGTGATGTGCAGACCGTGATTAAGAAAAAAGGACACCCGTGGACGGCCGCCAAAGGGTTTAAAAACTCCGCACCCATCACACCCTTTCAGACATTTCCTGGAGCAGTAGCACTACTCGAAAAAGATTTCACCTTGACGAAGAACGGCATTCAGGTTCAGCGCGGCAATATCGTCAACATGATCTTCAGTTTACAAGATATTGTAGATTATGTAGGTCATCATTATGGCCTGGGGCCGGGAGATATTATTTTTACAGGTACACCTGAAGGAGTAGGTGCTGCGCAGCCTGGAGATGTGCTTGAGCTGGCGTGGGCGGATGAATCATTAGGAGCATGTACGATCAAGGCAGCGGAGTAATTGAATCAACGCTATAATCCATAAGGTTTATGCCACCGAGCGCAAACAGAATCAAAATAGATCCGTGTTAACAGGAGGAGTGTGATTATGCGCTCCTTTTTTGCGTTGCGCTGCCTTGAAGTTTTTATAGATTGAAATGAAACGGGAACTAGATATATGTTTTGTTAGCACTCTCTGTGAGCAATTCTGCAATTTCCAGGGACTGAAGAGCGTGCTGCTCAGAACTGATATTTCCGCTAGCAAGGCGCTCATCCAGCTGTGACTGAAGCTGTTTAATCTGAATGGCAATGGCCTTAGCAAAATCGCCTCCGCTACCCTCTGCAATTGTTCGTAGTGAATGTCCCTGATACAGTTTCTCCGCCAGCTCCTCTTCTGAAGCCTGGTTCAGTGCACTAAGCAAATCATCATCTTCATTCTCATTGCTGTTCTCCAGATCGACAATAGACCATTTGGGTTCGGGAATGGGGGAGATGGTAGATTTACTCCATGCAGAACCAGCGAAAGACATTGTAACAATCATTGTGCCTAGAATAAAAACTCTTTTCATATTCATCGTTATTATGCTCCTTGTTTTGTGTTGTTGTGTATGAACTGAATCGAAGTAGTTCAGTTAATTTTGTTGTTTGAGCTAGATCAATTGTAACTCGGAAACCTGAAGTAAAACTTAAAAATAAATAAGGTTTTATCTAGCCGCATGTTCAGTTTCTGCTTTGGCGTAAAACCGTGGTATAATTAACTTTCAAAAATATATAAACGTCATGTGCAAGGTATTGATGTCACATGCAGGAGAGCTTATGGATTGGATTATTGGCGCTGTGTGCGCTTCTCTGGTAGCGGGGGCCGCTTATGCAAAGAAATCGCTAACCCTGTCTGGATGCCTTGCTGCAATTCTGATGGGTACAATATATTACGGGGCAGGCAATCTGTTCTGGTTTGGCACACTGCTTTTATTTTTTATCACGTCAACACTGCTTTCCAGGTTTCGCAAAGATCGCAAGCAGGAGATGGAGAAGTCTTATGCCAAGACAGGTAATCGGGATGCCGGGCAAGTGATGGCCAATGGCGGTATAGGTATGCTGTTATGTCTGGCAAACTGGATCATGCCGCATCCAGCGTGGTTGTATGCTTTTATCGGAGTTATGGCAACGGTCACCTCGGATACATGGGCAACCGAAATCGGAAGTCTCAGTCGCAAGCCCCCTCGCTCTATACTCACATGGAAGGTGTTAACCCCCGGAGCCTCGGGAGGCGTTTCTATGTTAGGGAGTTCAGCGGCTGCGCTCGGCGGTATTGTAATTGGTACAGGGGCATTTGCTTTTGCGTCGATTAGCGGATTGGAGCAAACAGGCTGGTTTGGCTGGACTCTGGTTGGACTGATCGGTGGGCTAGCGGGAGCGTTCGCTGATTCCTATCTCGGTGCAACCGTGCAAAAGATGTATCGTTGCACAGTATGTGGCCGAGAGGTTGAAGTTCATGAACATTGTGGTCAGCCAACAATACAGGCTCGGGGCTGGACCTGGATGAGTAATGATCTGGTCAATGTGCTCAGTTCTGTGATTGGTGCATGTATAGCTATAGGATTAGGTAGCCTTTTGGCGTTGTAGGGAGGGGATACAGATTGAATACGGTGCAGGGAGACAAATCGGAGGCGATTTTGGATGCGGCCTACGGCATATTTGGATCAAAAGGATTCTATGAGACTAAAATGTCCGATATTGCCGATGAAGCTGGCATTGCCAAAGGCACGATTTATTTATATTTTAAAAGCAAGGAACAACTGTTTGTCGCTGTATCCAAGCGGGATTGTAACAGTTTTATCAGCCGCCTGGAATATGCATTACAAGCGCACGAGAACACGGGTGACAAGCTTGGCGCGATCGCCAAGACACATCTGACGTATTATTATGAACGGCGCAATCATACGAAGTTATTTTTTATGGCACCGAATAATGATCCGGATTTGATGAAGTTTATGAAAGCTTTTATGAACGAGTATATGAGCATGGTATGCAAAGTTCTGGAAAGTGCGGGTGTACCTGAGCCTGTGTTACTGGCTGAAGCGTATATCGGCATTCTGGATCGGCTGAAGATGGATATTATGTTGAATCCAGAGTTTAATGAACAAGACCTGAACAAACGAATTGCTTTTGCAGCGGCGCTGTTTTTGGACGGATGCCGTTCATTTCTGCGAGTATAAGCTGGTATGCAAGATCGTGTAGTTGAGGATAGAGCATTTTAAATTATAGAGAAGTGTGGGTAACGTGCAATGAATATAATGACCGTAGAGCAGATTGCAAAAAGTTATGGCGAGAAAATCCTGTTTAAGGATGCTTCATTCGGTATGGCGGATCAGGATAAAATCGGTGTTGTTGGTGTAAACGGGACAGGTAAATCGACATTTTTGCGCGTTATTGCAGGTATGGAGCCTGCGGATGAGGGACAGATTTCCATCGGCAATGATGTACGCGTGCAGTTTCTGGCGCAGAATCCGGACTTTAATTCGAACAACACCGTATTGCAACAAGTGTTTGAAGGTGACAGTGCCGAGATGAGAACCGTGCGCGAGTACACGGAAACGATGGAACTACTCGAATTAAACCCATCAGATACGGCTTTGAATGAACGTCTGATGCGCCTGAACCAACAAATGGAGCAACTTCAGCTTTGGCAGATGGAGAGTGAAGCGAAGAGCATTTTATCCAAGCTGGGTATACAGCAGTTCGATGCACTTATGGGGACATTGTCAGGTGGACAACGAAAAAGGGTTGCGCTTGCTTCCGCGTTAATCCATCCTTGTGAATTGCTCATTCTCGATGAGCCTACGAACCATATCGATAATGATTCTGTCGTATGGCTGGAGCAGTATTTGCAGAAACGCCGTGGCGCATTACTTATGATCACGCATGATCGTTACTTCCTGGATCGAGTGGCCAATGTTATGCTGGAGCTTGATCACGGGCGTTTGTTCCGATATGAGGCGAATTATACGCGGTTTCTGGAGCTGAAGGCTGAACGGGAAGAACGGGAGTCGGCCTCAGAACAAAAGCGCAAGAATCTGTTACGAACCGAACTTGCGTGGATTCGCCGCGGAGCTAAAGCACGGACTACAAAACAAAAAGCGAGAATTGATCGCTTCGAACAACTGAAAGATCAGCAGGGTGTCCAACGCTCGGGCTCTCTGGAAGTGTCTGTTGGTTCTACGCGTCTGGGGAAAAAGATACTGGAGATTGAACATCTCTCCAAATCTGTTGATAACCGCAAGCTGATCAACGATCTCAGCTATATTGCTGTTCCTGGCGACCGCGTAGGCATTGTAGGTCCGAATGGTAGCGGTAAGTCTACTTTACTACAGATGATTTCAGGTCGATTGCAACCGGACGCTGGAGAAGTTGTTCTGGGGCCAACCGTGAATCTGGGTTATTTTACTCAAGAACATCAGGAGATGGATGAAACGTTGCGCGTGATCGAATACATCAAGGAAGTGGCTGAAAATATAAAAACAGCAGATGGTTCATTGATCACCGCTTCACAGATGCTTGAACGCTTTTTATTCAACCCAACCTCCCAATGGACACCGATTGCCAGGTTGTCGGGCGGAGAGAAACGTCGTTTGTATCTGCTTCGCATTTTGATGGCTGCTCCGAATGTACTGCTACTGGATGAGCCGACTAATGACTTGGATATTCAGACACTTGCTGTGCTTGAAGATTATCTGGATGATTTTCCGGGCGTTGTGTTCGTTGTATCGCATGATCGTTACTTCCTTGATCGTACAGTAGACAAAGTGCTGGCGTTTGAGGGGAACGGCGCTGTACGTGTGCACGTAGGTGATTATAGTGAATATGCGGAATGGATGCTCAAAAATGCCGCTGGTAATCAAGAGAGCGGTGCGAGTGCAGCCAAGAAACAGGTCACTGAGAAAAGCGTTGAAGCTTCGACTCCAGTTACAACACAGGCAAAACCTAAATTAAAATTCAGCTTCAAGGAACAGCGTGAATACGATCAAATCGACGAAAATATCGAAAAGGCTGAAGGAAACCTTGCCCGGATTAACAAGGAGATGGAAGAATCCTTTAGCGACTCAGCACGTCTGCAAGAGTTAATGGCAGAACAGGCTGAGGCAGAGCGTCATTTGGACGAATTGATGGAGCGTTGGACTGTGCTTAACGAGCTAGCAGAGCAGATTGAGCAAAACAAATCTTAATTTGGTTGACGTCAAGCAAACAAAACATACTTTACCATACCAATGCCTTTCTTCATCAGGCGGCTTTGTGCCGCTTTGGAGGAGGCATTTTTGCTTTAAATAACATAGATGAATCCAGACATTGAACATAAAAGATGAAACGTTACCCTTGTTTATTACGTTTTATTAGTAATGAATTCCATAGAAGGGAGAGAGCGTGAAATTGATCAATAATGAAATCAATGAACAACTCGCCATGCTTAAGGAAAAAGGAAGAATCTACGAAAAATGGACGAAAAGACTTCATAAGCTCCAAGAGGAGGAGAAGCAGTGGGAAGCAAAAGTGGAACATTGCACCGTAGCTCTTCAGAAGGAACAGGAGGACGTGGATCGGCTGAACGGCATGAGCTTGGCCTCATTTTTCTATGATCTGATCGGCAAGAAGACGGAACGTTTGGAGAAAGAAGAGCTTGAACTGCTGGAGAGCAAGTCAGCTTATGATACAGCTTGCCGAATGTTACAGGATGTTCAAGAGCAACGGAATCAAGTTGAGCAAGAGCTTCAAAGACAATCGCAATATCGGTACTGGGAGAGTGACTATCAGGTATTATGGGGGAAAAAAGAACAACGCTTGCTTAAGCAGGATGAAGAACTGCAACGATTGGCTGAAGTACGGGAGCATCTGGCAAGTGAGCTACAAGAGCTTAACGAGGCTCTCAGAGAAGGAGATTACTTGGCATATGCGCTTGAACGTGCAGAGAAGGCTTTAGAATCAGCAGGAAATTGGGGGATCTATGACATGATGGGTGGAGGTGCAATCTCCACGCATATCAAGCGCAGTCGTATGGATGATGCACAAGTGGCTATTATGGATGCGGGTAAGCGTCTGCGTCGTTTTCAGAAGGAATTAGAAGATGTAGAAATGGCGGTAAACGCCGATTTGAATTTGGGCGGTCTGCTGTCCTTTGCGGACTATTTCTTTGATAACTTCTTTGTGGATTGGATGATTCAGGATAAAATTCGTAGTGCCGAGAAACAGGTGAAACATGGACTTAGCATGGTACGACAGACAATACAGGTTTTACATGGAGAGATTAAGGATCACGAAGCCCGGCTTCAGGTTCAGGAACGCCGTTATAGAGAGTATGTGGAACAGGCCTGATCATGAGATGCGCCTAATGTGGCTACATGTTTCAAATAATAAAGGACACAACTTCCACGCCGTTCATGCGGTCAAAGAATGTGTCCTTTTTAATATTGAGAATGGCTTAATTAACTGAATGAACTGAATCAAAGCAATAAACAAAGGGATTGTGCATTAAAAAGTAACCTAACCTAGCTTCATTCCTTACTTCGTAGTAATGTATGCAGCAAGTAGCTTGGCTGTATTGATTACCGCGCTTTTATGCGTGCGCTCCATAGAATGAGAAGCGTGAACGCCTGGGCCAATCAGGGCAGCGCGAATATTGTTTCCTGCACGCAAGGCAGCACTGCCATCAGAGCCGTATTGAGGATAAATGTCTACCACGTAGTCCATGCCATCCTGTTTGGCTAGCTCAATTAGACGACTTGTCATATCGTAGTCATAAGGACCGGAAGAGTCTTTTGCACAGATGGATACATCCGTTTCTTTACAGCTAAGATCATCACCCATGGCACCCATATCCACAGCAATCATTTCGCTGATCTCTGCCGGAATATATGCCGCTCCGTGTCCAACTTCTTCATAGTTTGAGATGAGCAGAGAAACGTTATGTACAGGCTTCCAGCCTTCACGATGAGCGGATTCAAGAATACCAAACAGGGCCGCTACACTGGCTTTATCGTCGAGATGGCGAGATTTGATGTAACCGCTTGGTGTAATGACAGCCCGGGCATCAAAAGAGATAAAGTCACCTACACCAATACCAAGCTTTAATACATCCTCCTTGGACGATACCACTTCATCAATCCGGACTTCCATATGATTTTCCGAGCGTTCAAACGTACGAGCATCAGGGTATACGTGCACGGATGGATGCAGAGAAAGAATCGTTCCCGTATATGCATTGCCGTCTCTAGTGTGAATGGAGCAATACTCGTTCTCGATGCTATGCATCGTAAAACCGCCAACAGAGGTCAGTTTTAACGTGCCGTAAGAGGTGATGGACCGCACCATGGCACCGAGCGTGTCTACATGCGCACTTAAAGCAATGGTTCTGGAAGGATCTTCACCGAGCAGTGTGAGCATAGCTCCACCTTTGTTGTTCAGTTCACAGGAGATGTTCAGGGAACTCGCTTCCTTGCGAATCATCTCTATAATGTGGTGAGTGTATCCGCTTGGACTGGGTGTATCCAGTAATTTTTTCAAAAAAGACAGAACGTAAGATTCATCAATAGTAAAATTCATCAATATTTTCCTCCTTTGTCTTGCAGGTACAGGTCAAATAGAATACAGCCTGTCTGGGGGAATACATGTCCATTCCGATCTACCAGCAGGCTGTTTTCTGATTGATTTCTACAACGTACCTGTATTGTTGCCTTTTTGCTGAGTCTGGATTGAATCGTTGTGCAGCTGGTGATCGTGTTCAGGTTCGGTTGAGCGGGTGGAATCCATGTTATCGTAAGAAACGGGTGTAGTAGCGCTGGCTGCAGAAGCTTCCAATTCAGCTACACGCAGATGCAGGCGTTTATTCTCCCGTTGCAGTCGATATTGACGGTAAATTCCGTAAGAGCCTACAATGATACCACCAATTAAAGTACAGCCTAAAATCAGCAAAATCAATGGAACCCGAACCGTATTGAACAGCAGGTTAACCTGAACAGAATCTACATTGATGACTGCAAAAATTCCTGTCAGCAGCGCAAAAACAAGACCTGCGATAAGTGCCCATTGCATTTTCATGATGTTGCCTCCTTGTTGTGAACCAAATGCTAACTAGAATGCATTACCCTTTTTCAAGAGTACTGCATCTCGCTTGATTATAAAATCCCTTGCCCGCCCGGGGCAAGGGATACAGATTACAGGGGATTGCAACCTTATTTGGTTAACTGTTCCATCTGTTCGATCAATTCTTTGAATACACTCATCGCTTCGCGGATAGGCTGCGGTGTTGACATATCCACACCCGCTTTTTTCAAAATATTAATGGAGTAGTCACTTCCACCGCTCTTCAGGAATCCGAGATAACGATCGACTGCAGGTTGGCCCTCTTCCAGAATTTGCTTCGAGAAGCTGGTCGCTGCCGAGAAACCTGTAGCGTATTTATATACATAGAAGCTGTTATAGAAGTGGGGGATACGTGCCCATTCCATCTCGATATCTTTGTCAACGACCATATTTTTACCATGGTACTGTACATTGAGATCGTAATAAATTTCTGACAGTAACTGTGGTGTAAGAGCTTCGCCTTGTTCAGCGCGTTCATGAATAATTTTCTCGAACTCTGCGAACATGGTTTGACGGAATACCGTAGTCCGGAACTGATCTGCATAATACGTAAGTAAATACAGTTTTTCCTTCGGATCTGTTGATTTATTCAACATGTAGTCCATGAGCAGTGCCTCGTTTGTCGTTGAAGCTACTTCTGCAAGGAAAATCGTATACTGTGCATCACGATACGAAAGGGTTGTATCCGAATAATGGGAATGCAGCGCATGACCCATCTCATGTGCCAATGTGAACATGCTGTTCAGATTGTCTTTATGATTAAGCAGTACATACGGGTGAGTGCCATAGGCACCCCATGCATACGCACCTGAGCGTTTGTTCTCATTTTCGTACACATCAATCCAACGATTATCATATCCAGCCTGAAGAGCCTCTGCATATTCTTTGCCGAGTGGCGCGAGACCTTCCTTGACTGTCTTTTTAGCTTCTTCATAGGTGATGTCCATCTTGTATTCATCCACAAGTGGAGCGAATAGATCATACATATGTAGTTGATCCACACCAAGCAATTTTTTACGGAGATCCATATAACGGTGCAAGAGCGGAAGACTTTCATGAATCGTGTCTACCAGGTTGTTATACACATCCGTTGGGATGTTGTCACCATACAGGTTCATTTCCATGACAGAAGGGTACTTCCGCACGTTGGCATAAAACATATTTTTGGTTACGTTGGCATTCAGTGCTGCGGCGATCGTATTTTTCTGTTTTGCGTAGGTTTCATATACCGCTTTGAAAGCGCGCTCCCGAACTTCACGGTTTGGGTTCTCAAGAAACTGAATATAGCTGCCGTGAGTCAATTCGACTTCTTTGCCATTCTCATCTTTAATCCGTGGAAACTTGAGATCCGCATTGTTCAGCATGCTGAAGATGGTCTGCGGTGCTTGGGACAGATTGCCGACCTGTGCGAGCAGTGCTTCTTCCGCCTGGCTTAATACGTGTGCCTTTTCCCGTTTCATCTCTTCCAAGGTAAACGTATATGCGGAGAGACTCTCATTCTTAATAAGGGCGTCAAGCTCTGAATCCGGTAAAGAAAGAATCTCAGGTGTGACAAAGGAAAGTGCTTCGCCTACCCGTACTCCGAGTTTTTGAGCTTTTTGGGACAGGCTTTGATATGTAGGATTAGCTGTGTCTTCATCTTGGTGCATGCGAGCATATACGAAAAGCCGTTCAAGCTTGAGCCCGATTTCGTCTTCGAATTCGAAGCTGGCTTTAAGGACGTCAGGCTGATTTAATTTGCCTTGAAATTCGGAGGCTTTTTTCATCATAGAAGATACTTCTTCATACTCCTGATCCCAAGCCTTCTGATCGGCATATAAATCTTCCAGTTTCCATGTATGCTCGGCGGGCACCTCGGAACGTTTCAATAGTTTACTCATGGGAATCCTCCTTTGATTATGTGCTGAAAATACGGGCATAGCCGCCTTCGTCTCCTGTGCAAGTGCAGCAGGAGACGAAGGAATAAGACTAAGAGCCAGAAGAACAGATAACGATTTCTGATATTTCAACGGCCTTCCTCCTTACCATACGAATCACTCGTCCCTAATAACTTCGTATAGTATGACCTGGGCACAGCCGAAATATTTGAGCGCCTTGAATCGCGTGTTAACACGTTCAGAATTCTGTATCAGGCTCCCATGTTAACGAGGTAATATACGATGAGGAAAAAGGCAAAACATACGAGCAATGTAGCGATTAGCGCCATTCCTCTTCTAAGACGATCCGGGACGGAATTACGTCCCAGGATCAGCGCAAACCCCAGTGCGAAGGCAAGGATAATGAAGATAACGACATTGCCTGAATCAAGCTGCATCGATTAAACTCCCTTGAAGGCAGCCATTAACGCACGCCATTCCTCTTCACGATTTTCGAAATCCTCTTTCGGGAAACGACGCTCGGCCCAATGCATTAATGCAGGACGGCTAAGGAATGTGTGGCATTCTTCGCCCCATTCTTCTGATATTTCCCGTAGAACGAGATACTTGCCTTGTACTTCTACAGTCATCATATTCCACTTGTCTGTTTTGTATATTTCATGTTTTTTTATCATAGGTAGTCTCCAAACTAACGGTTTTGGTAAAATGATACCGTACACTACGATGCAAAGCAAATTTTTTCATCAATTATGGAAAAGATAAATTGCAAAATGGAAGCCCATACAGTATAATAAGGATATTCGCCATAGATGGCGATATTTTTAGGAGGTTGTTCATTTGAAAGGTACAGTTAAATGGTTTAACGCAGAAAAAGGCTATGGCTTTATTTCAGTTGAAGGCGGCGAGGACGTATTCGTACATTTCTCCGCAATCCAAGGCGACGGCTTTAAAACATTGGAAGAAGGTCAAGCGGTAGAATTCGAAATCACTGATGGAAACCGTGGTCCTCAAGCAGCTAACGTAACTAAATTGTAAGATTTTTCCGTCATTCACGGACTTCTTATAAATGATCGATTATAGCTGAACATCACAAACACAAGCACAGTCCCCATTCGGAGACTGTGCTTTTTTTGGTTTTCAGCGCTCATGTGGAACGATGCGTTGTCGTGCGTAACAATTGAAAGCCGAAACCAATCAATGAAGCTAGTGCAAAGGACATAGCGGTAAGATAGAACGTCTGACGTCCTGTAAGCTCTAATAACAAGCCACCCAAGGTTCCGCTTAAAAGTCCAGAAGAGCTAGACCACACAATCGTAAATAAAGCCATGCCCGTTGCTCGAAAATTATCAGGAACGAGTCGGGTTATATAACGGACCGCAGTGACATAAAAGATACCGAATGTAACGCTATGCATCGTTTGAATAAGAACAACGGCTGCTGGTGTATGCGAGATAGACATGAATAATAATCGAATGGTATACATCAAGGCCGCTAAGGTGAGAAGTGGGAGTTCCTTGTATTTGTTTCCATATTTGCTTAGTAGCAAAAATATCGGAATCTCACTCACAGAGGAGATGAGCAAGGACCAGCCGATCAATCCTTCACTGGCACCCAAATCTTTGAGTGTGATCGTCAGAAAGGCTTCGTTCATCCGATGACCCATAGCTAGCAGAAACACACAGCCGAAAAAAGCAAGAACATCTCGGCGTTTCAGGATAGCCCACAATCCGGATAAATCCATTTTGCTACTGCTACCAGCAGGCTGGTCCCGTAATTGGAAGCTGATCAGTAAGGTCACAGCTGCAAGGCTAATGCAGATCCACATCGTCCATTCGGAACCAAAAGAGCCAAGGACGTAACCGATGCTAAGGGCAAAAAAAGCATATCCGATGGAACCGAACACTCGAATGGACGTGAAATTGCGACCATATTTATTCGCCGTTGTAATTGCCATCGTATCCGACAGTGGGTAGACCGGATAATAGAAAAAGTAAAATAGAGTTACAAGGACAAACACTTCGCCAAAGCTTGATGCATTGGCAAGCAGAATTCCAGTGATTAGCTGGCCGCCGAGCAGTAGGATCATCACTTTCCGTACGGTCTTGTATTTATCACTCGCCATGCTCCAGAACATATTGGAGAATACAGAAATGAGCGGTCCGATGCCATACAGGTAACCAATCTCGGCAGGACTGAAGCCAAGATGGCTGAAGTAAAGCTGGAAGTACGAGACTACCAGTGCGGTAGAACCAAAGATGGTGAACATTAGTGCCCGGAGCCAGTTCTGATCTGGCCGGGCCGTATGACTTGATTTCATGATGAGAGACTCCGTTCTTAAATCTAATTCAGATTATTTCATGATTTAGACTTCTGATAATTTGTTTCATAGATCATATGATATGACTGTGTTCCCAAATGGACTAGCCTTTCAGGGATGAAGAGCCGCGAGATGGCGGGATAGACATCGTTGGTTCTTTTTGCGTGCGCCGGATGACCAGCCAGACAATAACAAGTTCTGCAAGCAAACCAAGTGATTGGGCGGCTGCCCCGATCATACCGTTCCAAGCGGGGAAAATGCTTACAAGAATAAGCAATACTATAATTGTGCAAATCGCATTGGCGCTCTGTGAACGAAACATCGTTTTGGTCTGACCGCGAAGCAGAATAAGACCATTGCTGAAGTCCAGAAAAGGAGAGATCAGCGGAAATAACACAAAGGCGCGAAGTGTCCAGAGACTTTGCTCCAGTAGCTGGCCTTGAACGCTCATAATATTTTCGAGTACCCATGGACCTAAAGGCGTATACGCAATGGAGACAGTCATCGCGAACGGTATAAAACCGGTAACGAGCGCAAATTTCTTAACGAGTTTGGCATCGATCAGATAGAAGTTGAGCACGATCTGATGAATGTAGGTAAAAAAGCTTAACATGAGCTGCATCAAACTGCTCGCTACAGCAAAAGAGGATATAGCCAGCGCGATTCCGGTTGTTTTACCGAGAACAATGTTAATGACAGGACCTATAAACAGGGCTACAAAACTGGATAATAGCAGTGGTTTGTAAAAGCGATACACATCTCCCTTGCTCTCAACGGGATGATCCTCAAGCTTGGCAGGCATTTTTCTCATAATGTTTCTGCCTTCCAAGTAGCTAACCAGGGCTTCAATCATCATTCCCGCAGCAAAGATGATAGCGCCTACACGACCACTGTTAATAGAATCTGTGTAGATGAAGTACAGGGACAACCCATACATACCTGCTAACCTGAATACCATACCAATGGTGAGCCATTTGGTTCGATTGTTCGTGATGATTATGCCTTGGTAGATGTTGCGGATGACAGAAAAAATACTAACGTACATCAGGATCTCGTATACGTCGATCACTTTGCTTAGTAGATCCGGGCTGACGCCGAATAAATATTTGAACACACCGGTACCAATGGGTGAGTACACAATAAGAAATCCGATGAGTAGCACGCAAGCCAGAAATATTTTGGTCACAAACGTAAGAGCCTGAAAAGAGAGGCGGTCCCGCACCAGGGCGGAACAGGTTTGACGCAACAAGGTGGAGGGACGCTCCGTGAGGGTCAGCAAACTTCCCGCAATGGCATAACTTGCAATAACAGTCTCTGGATGAGCAGAGCGTGCAAGTGTGCTGTTAATGATTACGTGTGATATCGTAACTAGAGAGGCGGAGATGCCAAGTGGCACAAAAAAAGAAAATAACCGTCTCCACGAAAGTGGTTCACCTGACGACATGTCAACGACTCCTTTGATGGATAGAAATATGGATAGTATATCATAAAGCTTTGAACGGGGATGCGATTTTTTACGCGGTTTATGCGGTAGATCATTTGTACAATTAAGGGGATCATATTATAATAGGAATGGTTAAAATCGCTCTAATACGTATTCAACCAAAGTGGAGGCACATTTATTTTGAGCCAATCAAATCGAAAACGTCATCAGTACCCGCGAGGACCGCTGGCATTGATGAGAGGGGTGTACAAATACACCATTCCGGAAACGCGTAAGGCATTGGATGGATGGCGTGCTCAGGCAGAGACAATTCCAAATGAGGAATTACGTACTCAAGCACTTGCCAGTCTAAGGGATAAGCAATTTCACTGTGAAGGTGGAACTGTCTATGCATTAGCGGATATGTCCAATAGACATATTCTTATTCCGCTAATCGTTTCGTATCAAACCATAAGTGATTATTTGGACAATCTGTGTGACCGCAGCACCTCGATGGACCCGGCTGATTTTCGCTTGCTCCATCAATCTATGCTTGATGCGGTAGATCCCGAGGCAACACCTGTCAATTATTATGCGCTCCGTGAGGATCAGGATGACGGTGGTTACCTACGGAATCTGGTGACGACATGTCAGGAGCTCACTCGTCAGCTACCAGGATATGCGTCAGCCAAGCCCCAAATACAGGATCTGGCAGGCCTATACACGGACCTGCAGGTATATAAGCACATCAAACCGGAACTGAGAGAAACGGCTTTGCTCGAATGGTGGTCGGAGCATCGCCACCGCACACCTCAGTTTCGCTGGAACGAATTTGCCGCTGCTACGGGCTCTACTCTGGGTGTATTTATGCTGTTTCTCGCTGCAAGTGACGATCAGCTGACCGAAGAGCAGGCGGTTTCGATCCACACTGCCTATTTCCCGCACGTATGCGCATTACACATCATGCTCGATTATTTGATCGATCAGGATGAGGACCGTGTTGGTGGGGATCTCAACTTCTGCAATTATTATGAGAATGTAGAGATGATGCTGGATCGAATTGCTTTTATTGTGGAGATGGCTCGCAGTGATGTGCAGAAGATTCCGGGAACTTCTTTTCACCGGATGATTATTGAAGGACTGATAGCCATTTACCTGTCTGATCCCAAAGTCAGCGAACAGCATGAAGTTCGCGTCGTGTCCAAACGCTTGATGAAGAACAGTCCAATGACACGTGTGTTTTTCTTCATTTTCAGTCGCTGGATACGGAAGCATATGTAAGTCAGGTGTATTGTTGCGGAGCCTGAAGTGAAACTAGAGGAGGAAGAAACATCATGACAGCAGTAAAGAAAATCGCAGTGCTAACGAGCGGTGGCGATTCACAGGGGATGAACGCGGCTGTTCGTGCGGTTGTTCGCAGCGGACTATTTCACGGATTGGAAGTGTTCGGTATTCAGCGCGGATACCAAGGGCTTTTGAACAATGATATTTTCCCGATGGATCTGCGCAGTGTTGGGGATATTATTCAGCGCGGGGGAACCGTTCTGCAATCTGCACGTTGTAAAGAGTTCTATACCGCGGAAGGCCAGCAAAAAGGAGCAGATATTTTGCGCGCACGCGGTATTGATGGTCTTATTGTTATTGGCGGAGACGGTTCATATCATGGTGCAAACAAATTGAGCAAGCTTGGCATTAACACGATGGGTTTGCCAGGTACGATTGATAATGACATATCATTCACGGATTACACGATCGGATTTGATACATCCGTAAGTGTTGTGGTTGATGCGGTGAACAAATTGCGTGACACGATGTCTTCGCATGAACGTTCTTCCATCGTTGAGGTTATGGGCCGTCACTGCGGAGATATTGCGCTCCATGCCGGACTTGCTTCGGGAGCAGAAACCATTCTGGTGCCGGAAGTACCCTTTGACATGGACGAAGTGGCTGAACGTATGAAAGCAAACTTTGCACACGGCAAACGCCACAGTATTATCATCGTAGCTGAAGGTGTAGGTAAAGGCGAAGACGTGGCCAAAGAACTGATGGAACGCTGCCCGACATATGAGCCGCGTGTTACCGTTCTTGGACACATCCAGCGCGGTGGTACACCAACGCCATTTGACCGTAACCTCGCTAGCCGTCTTGGTGACTTCGCTGTTCGTAGTCTGATTGCGGGCGAGACGGATAAAGGCTGTGGACTTGTCAAAGGTGAGCTGGTTCTTACGGACATCGATAAAGTCGTAAATACGAAAAAAGCATTTGATATGGAAACGTATGAGCTTGCACAACGCTTGTCTCAATAATTCCTTTCAACAAAAAAAGAGCACACTCCGTATGATTCGGAGCTGTGCTCTTCTTTTTGTATTCGGTGTATTCTCTTTCTTCTGTGTGAAGAAAGAAGAAAAGCATGCGAGGAGAACGCAGTTTGCTTACGCGCGAAGGGAAGCTTTCTTCTGAACCCGGAACAGTCTCCACAACAGCGCAGTTGCCCCCACTGCGAGTCCTGCAATAAGACCAATCCAGTATCCAAATGCCCCAAGTGAAGTGTAAGTTGCCGTAAAATAACCAACGGGCAGACCGATAATCCAATAAGCGACAAAGGTAATGATTAACGCCGGATTGACATCTTTGTACCCCCGTAGTGCTCCTTGTGTCGGCGTAGCAATGGCATCGGAAATTTGGAAGAAAATTGCGTAGATTAGAAAATGCTGCGTTAGTGTAATTACTTCCTGTTCGTTGGAATAAATTCTCGCAATGGGCTCTCCGAAAACCAGCAAAATAATCGCTGTAATCAAGGAAAGGCCAATAGCTCCCCCGATTCCTAGTAGACTATACTGTCTGGCGTCTTTCAGCCGGCCTGCACCATTTTCAAAGCCAACCAGAATGGTGAGTGCCATACAGATGCTCACAGGTAACATATAGAGTGTAGAAGCGAAGTTCAGTGCTGCCTGATGGGCGGCTATCGTGACCGTATCGAATCGGCTCATCAGCAAGGTGACCGCAGCGAAGATAGACGTTTCAAAAAAGGTTGCAAATCCAATCGGGACCCCAATGACCAGAAGTTCCTTCCATTTGCTAAACGAGATCCGTGACCATTGACGGAAAATAGAATACTTGGCGAATGGCTCGATACGATGGGCGAAAAACAGGCTAATCAAAAAAATAAGCCAATATGTACATGCTGTGGCCACACCTGCACCAACACCGCCTAATTGAGGGAAACCCCACCGCCCAAAAATGAGCAGATAGTTGAGCAAAATATTAACGGGGAGCGAGACGAGTGTGATGAGCATGGTAACACGTGTCTGTCCAAGTGCATCCATAAAACTGCGAAGTACTGTATATCCGAATAGGGGCATAATGCCAAAAGCTAGCGCACACAGAAAATAAAACGCTACATTTGCAACATGCGGCTCGAGGGGCATCGCGTTTAAAATGGGACTCAACAATAAAGCGCCTGCTCCTAGCACAATAAGACCTACAGCAATGCCCAGGTAGAGCGCCTGAATGACGCTCCGTCCAATCTGATCATGTT
This sequence comes from Paenibacillus cucumis (ex Kampfer et al. 2016), assembly GCF_019748695.1. NCBI lineage: Bacteria > Bacillati > Bacillota > Bacilli > Caryophanales > Paenibacillaceae > Paenibacillus > Paenibacillus cucumis (ex Kampfer et al. 2016). The sequence goes on from NZ_JACLIC010000002.1 coordinate 299,322, forward strand.
GCCTGGAGCCGAGCAGGTGAGAGACAACAGGGGTTATTCCCATTAAAATCCCGCTAAGTCCGGTCTGCACGGGCATCCATAGGCTTGTACCTATAGCGACTCCTGCGAGATCAGCTGGAGAAAATTTGCCGGACATATTCGTATCAAAGAACGACATGGCCGAAAGCGCAATTTGAGTGGTGAAGATGGGCAAAAATATAATCAGGAACTGTTTGATCTTTTGTGGAAAGCTCGATATGTTCATATTCACTTAAGGTGCCTCACGATCTATATAGTTATCATGCTGATGTCATATCAGACAGCTATTAATTGTAGAGGATTTTTACGAATTTGGATAGTGCAACAGGAGAAAGGGGCTTGAAGCAGGAACAGAGTGCCTTAACAAATATTCAGGATGTTAAAATATAAAAAACCTCGCTCCCGCGATAAACGGGACGAGGCTCGAGATTATGGAGTTCATAATCAAATCTGCGGTTAAACGAATAAAATTTTATAAGTGCTAATTAAGTTATTTGTACTGTACGCCAGGAGTATAGCGATTGGATGCATTCCATAGCAAATATTCATCCACATTCATTTCTTTCATCGCTTTAATCTGATCTTCGACCTGTTTCTTACCGTATTTGATATAATGTCCGCTACCCAGCCAACTTGCGGTGAAGTCTTGAATCCATGGCCGAATGATTGGTTTGAGTTCTTTGGTAGGGTCGAGCTTCTTATGTGTATCCTTCATAGAACCTTTAATCGTTGTGTAGGGGTCTTTGTCAGGGTCTTTCACACCATACCAGCCGGTGGAATAATGACTTGGATAGACCATAGGTGAGATGACATCCACGTTTTCTGATATTTTCACAAAATCCTGACCAATACCTTCGGCTGCCGGCACAGAGGCTGCATATCCAAAAATATCTACCGAAACTCGGACACCAAGAGGTGCGAGCTCTTTACGTGCGTATTGCACAAATTCGGCGACAACGTCAACGCGTGATTGATCGGTCTGTGTGTACTTTAGTGTATCTGCGCGTGTTTCAAATCCCTCGGGAAAGCGAACGTAGTCAAACTGAATTTCCTTGAAACCGAGCTTCGCCGCTTCTTTGGCAATTTCAATATTATAATCCCATACCTCTTTGCTGTAAGGATTCACGAAACTGTCTCCTTTACCGTTGGCCCATACAGAGCCGTCCTTATTACGAAAGGATAGTTCGGGGTTCTTCTTCGCTAGAATGGTGTCCTTGAATACAACAACTCGTGCGATAGGATACACTTTGTGTTTCTCTAATCGTTTCATCAAGGCATTGATATCTCGAATAAAAGATTTTGCTTCGCCCATAGTTTTCACGGCTTTGTTTTTGGACGGATATGTGATATACCCGAGATCATCCTTGATATCAATAACCATAGCATTTAGTTCTGTCTGATCGGTTAGTTCGAGCAGTTGTGCCATTCTTGCGCCACCAGCACTGTACGCTGTGACATATATGCCTTTAACAACAGGAGCATCAGGTTGCGGATCGACCTTGGCAGGGGGATTGTCAGCATCAATGACGACTTGTTCTTTTTGTGATTGAATAATGGCTGTGTTAAAACTGTTGCTTAACGAGGGTAATTGACTATTATTGCTATGACCCAGATCCGGAGCTACCGACGTTCCTCCGAAACCTCCCAAGGCCATTGCGAACAAAGCCCACAGTATGTTCATACTTTTTCACTCCCTTTATGTACATTCCATACTTGATTATACAACAAAGCCTCCGTGCTTTTAACCATATTAATCCTTTTATGAAACATGTGGAAAAAATGAAAACCGCTCCCTGACTGAGGAATACCTCGTCAAGAAGCGGCGTAATCGATCTGAAAAATATTATTGAATATACACATCATTCTGATGCTCACAAATACTGTACTGAATGATTTCCATTGCATCTCCCTGTTCCAGGATGCCCAGCCCATCCCGGAGAACAATCAAAGAGTCGAGTTCATTCGGTTTTAAGAAAGGGAGCATTTCCGGGCACCATTTGTTGACAATTTCAAACAGTTTTACCGTTTCCGTATCCACAATAATCACCCTTTCCTACTCGAATTCCAAAATGGTAAGTCATTCGGCGCGAATCGGGAAAGCATATGGCTTTGTGAAAAGTAAAGGTTAGAACCTGCTTACAACATATTTAAGAGCGGTGCACCATTATTATACCACAAACTTGCGAATTGTTAACGGGCAGATAACTAACTGCGGCGGAATGAGCCCATCACGCCTACGGTTTCCACGATGTTAACAAATGCTTTTGGATCGGTCTCTTTGATAATGCGTTTGATCTCAACCAGTTCGTAACGGGTAGTCACAGTCATTAACATATCCTTTTCAATGTCAGTGTATGCCCCTTGGGTTTTAATTTTTGTGACGCCGCGTGGACGAGTCAGAAGTTTTTTCAGCATCGCTTCGGTTTCATTGGTGATGATGTAGAGCGTAACCTTGACGTGACTGATATGGATGAGATCCAGCACTTTACCTGTAACATAGATTGAAACCATGGAGGCCAGAGCGGTATTCCAGTTATTATTCAGATAACCAGCTAGTAAAATGATCGCTCCATTCATACCCGCCATGACGGTGCCAATCGGGAAATCACGATTTCTGGTGAAAATGGAACCGACAATATCCAAGCCTCCGGTAGAGCCGCCCACTCTAAAGGAAACACCGGTACCTATTCCAACCAGCACGCCGCCAAACACACAGCTTAGAATTGGATCGGTCGCTACAGCAGAAACAGGCAGCAGTCCAATAAACCAGGAAGTGGCTGCTACCGACACAATGCTCAATATAATGAAACGTCGTCCAAGAATAAACCAACCTGCAATGAGCAGAGGGATGTTAAGAACAAAATACATTATACTAAGATTCAAATTGGTAAAATAACCTAAAAGCATGGAAATACCGGATACTCCACCGCTCAGAAGCTGGTGGGGCACCAAAAACCAGTTAAAGCCGCAAGCAATAGCTGCAGCACCCAAAATGATCACCAAAGAGTGCCAAATTATTTTGGGCAATTTAATCACCTCATTTTTATTTAAAACCAGATTGCTGGTAATCTTGAATAGTTTTATGATATAATGATTTGTGGATATTCTTGAGTAGGAAACTTTTCCCAAATCGAAAGCTAAAATTTGAAATGTTTCAAACACATGATTGTAGTTTTAGTCTTATCTTGGGGACCCATTCATGGAATTATGTTCGTTCATGAAAATAATTCGTCCCGTTGGGATACCCTATAAATATTAACGCTACTTAAGAATACAGACAACAAAGTGGATTGTCCACCATGTCCACCATATAAAAGGAGTATGAATAATTTTGACAAATTTAAATTTCACAGATTTCAATCTTGAACCACTGGTGCTGCAAGCCATCACTGAGCTCGGGTTTGAAGAAGCAACACCGATTCAATCCAAATCGATTCCTTTTGCACTTGAAGGTAGAGATTTGATCGGTCAAGCTCAAACAGGTACAGGTAAAACCGCTGCATTCGGTATTCCGTTGATCAGCAAAATCTCCAAAACGGATGATAAAATCCGCGCCCTCATTATGGCACCTACACGTGAACTTGCGATCCAAGTCGCTGAAGAGATCGAAAAACTTACTCGCTTCAAAGGTCTACGCTCCCTGCCAATCTACGGCGGACAAGATATCGTACGCCAGATTCGTGCATTGAAAAGAAAACCACAGATTATCATCGGTACACCAGGACGTCTCCTTGACCACATCAACCGCAAAACAATCAAACTTGATGATGTACAAACTGTTGTATTGGACGAAGCAGATGAAATGCTCGACATGGGTTTCATGGAGGATATTCAATCGATCCTGAAACAAGTTCCAGACGACCGTCAAACGATGCTGTTCTCTGCAACAATGCCTCCTAACATTCAAAAATTGGCTCAACAATTCTTGACTAATCCAGAACACGTTTCTGTTATTCCTAAACAAGTCAGCGCTCCGTTGATTGATCAGGCTTATATTGAAGTACCTGAGCGCCAAAAATTCGAAGCTCTTAGCCGTTTGCTGGATATGGAATCCCCAGAACTGGCAATCGTGTTCGGACGTACAAAGCGTCGTGTTGACGAATTGGCTGAAGCTTTGCAAAAACGTGGATATTCCGCTGATGGTTTGCATGGTGACCTGTCTCAAAACCAACGTGATACGGTAATGCGTAAGTTCCGTGATGGCAGCATTGATGTACTCGTTGCAACAGACGTGGCGGCGCGTGGTCTCGACGTATCTGGCGTAACACACGTTGTGAACTTTGACCTTCCGCAAGATCCGGAAAGTTATGTTCACCGTATTGGCCGTACAGGTCGTGCGGGTAAAGAAGGTGCGGCATGGTCTTTCGTAACTCCGCGTGAGATTGATCACTTGCACTTCATCGAGCGTGTAACACGTCACCGTATTCCGCGTAAACCGTTGCCTACGATGGCAGAAGCTGTTGAAGGAAAACAACGCGTAACGGCTGAACGTCTCCTGGAGATTGTACAATCCGGTGAGCTGAACGAATACAAAGGTATTGCCATTCAAATGCTGGAGCAATATGATTCCGTACAATTGTTGTCCGCAGCTTTGAAACTCCTGACAGGCGACAAAAAAGATGCTCAGGTTGATCTGACTCCTGAAGATCCAATCCGTGCTAAACGTCGTAGACCAGATGTTCGTTCTGGCGGACGCAAACCATCAGGTTACAGCGGTAACCGTAGCAGTGGTGGCGGTGGTGGTTACAACCGTGATCGCAACAGCAGTGGTGGTGGACGTGGCGGTTACAACCGTGACCGCAACAGCAGTGGTGGAAGTGGAAGCAGAGAAGGCGGCTACAACCGTGATCGCAAACCGCGTCCAAGCAATAACGAAGGACGTCGTCCGGCTAGAGATAACTCTTTCGAATAAGTGTAACATTTAATGAGGATGGGGCAGGAAGCTGCTCCATCTTTTTTTACTTTGTAAAAGTTCATAAACTTTCCATTTATTAGAACGATCAGTCTTGCCTAAAGTGATCTACTTTCGGGAAGTGCTGGCTTTTCCTATATATAATAAGGTATATTAATATTAGAATTCAGGTTAGACGCAAGGTGCGGAGGAGGAGAAATGTTTGGAATTTAAAGGAGCTATGGGCGGGCTTTACCGGCTGACAGAATGGATTACAAGACTGGCCGCAAGCAATCTCTTGTGGGCGATCTGTTCTTCACCATTCTTGTTTTTCATGATTATGAAGCTGCTCGTCATGCAACAGAATCTCGCGAACGAATCATTACAAATGAACTGGGCTATAGCCATTGTGGCACCGCTTACACTGTTTCCGGCGACCTCGGCTTTGTTCACGGTTGTTCGTAAATGGAATATGGGAGATACGGATGTGCCGATCTTCCGTACATTCTTTACAGGTTACAAGGAAAACTACAAACAAAGTTTAATTGGTGGCATTTTTTACACACTGCTGTTCGCAATCATGTATCTGGACTATACGGTTTATATGACCCAGTTCCGTAATATGCAACTGGTTGGCATAATTATGCTCGTGTTGTTGCTGCTATTGTTTGTATCACTGTTTAACTTCTTTTCTATGGTTGTACATTACCATATGTCGATCGGCCTTATTATTAAAAATGCAGTCCTGTTAACGCTGATTCGACCTTTCCGTGTGTTCTCCACATTACTGGGAAGCGGGTTGTTGTTCTATTTCGGATTGCGTTATCCGGTGCTGTTTATCTTTTTCATCATGAGCATCGTGGCTTGGTTTGCGTTCTTTAACTTCTATGCAACCTACAACAAAATGCAGGAGCAGATGCAAAAGATTCAATTGCAAAAAGAGGAAGAAGAGGCAGCTGCTTTGGCTGAAAAATCAGGAGAACAGGATGAAGCACAGAGTTCTGAATCTGCTGAAAATAAAGAGTTTACACAGCAAAAATAAAACATGTCTGTATGGCATTTACTTTTTACACAGTTAGGGATATAATAGGTGTACATCCTGCGATGTACGTTTCGGTTATTCGTTGTTTTGAACCAATGATGATGTCTTCGGGAGATTAATACAAAGTGTTGCTGAAAAGCCCTGTCTATACGACATGGGGACTTCAAATGCATTTTTGCAGTCACCCACCTGCCAAGCAGGTTCATAAGACAATGTAGCCGGACGGCATAGGCGGGTTTCTAATTTCACCATGTACAGCACCCTGACTTTTCCTTTTTACGAGGAAGCCAGGGTGTTTTTATGTTGATTTTTGGGTGGATCTGATGAATGATTTAATTCGGATTATTGTTGATCCTAGTATTTTTGTTAAATATGATGCTTACCCTTTTGTTACTACTTGAACAATGTTACACTAGAATACATAATGGAACGGTTACACTCAAAGGAGGAAGGGTCTTGACCTTAAAGAGAACGCTCGTCGGTATCATCCGAAGTATGGAGGGGACCAGCGATCGAGCCAAGGATCCCAAATTAAAAACACGCTATTACAATTTATCCAAAGAAAAAGCCTGGGAAGAAGTATCTTCGACACTAAAAAAAATTCCGGGTTATAAAGTACTGCATGAGGTGCACTCTGTAGGCGAGATTATACTGGAAAAACGCACGACGTTTGGGCGTACAATGGATATTACGGTTTCCATTATTTCGGTGAGTCCTGTACGAAGTGCAGTGGATATGTACTCTGCTTCCCGCGGTTCATTGGGAGATCTCGGTTCCAACTATCGTACGATTATGCACTTGTTCTCCGTACTTGATAAAAAGCTCAGCAAGTATAAGGCGAATGAGTGAAATAAATGATGAAATAATAAAAAGCGAGAGAAGGATGACCTTCCTCGCTTTTATTCTGCAATTACGAAAGTTGTTTTACAGCAAAGCTTTTACTGCAGCAATGGCTTGCTCGAAGTTAGGGGAGTCTGTCATTTCAGGCAAGTACTCCACATATGTAATTTTGTCTTCGGCATCCAGGACAAAAATAGAGCGCATGTCCAGTTGGAATTCTTTGATCAGAACGCCATAGTTTTCGCCGAAAGAGCGTGTTTTGTAGTCGGAAAGGGTAACCACGCGGTCAACACCAGCCGCACCGCACCAACGCTCCTGTGCGAATGGAAGGTCTACGCTGACGGTCAGAACAACAACGTTCTCGCCGAGTTCAGCTGCCTCAACATTGAAGCGGCGAGTCTGAGCATCACATACGCCAGTATCCAGAGAAGGAACAACGCTGATTAATTTAATCTTGCCTGCGAAGTCTTTCAGAGATGCATCTTCAATCAAGTTTTTGCTCACGGTGAAGTCAGGTGCTTGATCGCCCACTTTCAATTCAGGTCCGATCAATGTGATAGGGTTGCCTTTAAATGTGGCTGCGCCTTTACGTTCTTGTGTCATAAATAATGTTCCTCCTTATAAATTGGTGATCCGTGCCAAAATCCATTATAATCTTTTATGAAAGACATTGTCCAATCTGGACGTGTATCATTGTGATGGATTCAAGAGAAGGTCTGATTTTAACAGGGTGGAGTGAAAGTGAAAATCTATGATATTTATCCGTTATGAAAATTGGAAAGATTACTTGAAGTACTTCCCTTTGACGTCGATTCTTTTAATTGCGAATGTTGTTATGTTTATCGTGTTAACGTTTAATGGTGGCTCCACCAACAATATGGTACTGCTCAAGTTTGGGGCGCTGACGAATTACGAATTGTTTGCCCAGGATTGGTGGCGTTATGTGACTTCCATGTTTTTGCATGCAGGGTTCGGTCACCTCTTGTTTAACAGTTTTGCGTTAATTGTATTTGCTCCGCCGATGGAACGCTTGCTTGGATCGTTGAGATACGGTGTCTTGTATCTTGGGGGAGGAGTAGTAGGTAATATTCTTGCTGTTGCCTGGTATAATTCGATCGACAAAATTACGATTTCGGTAGGCGCGTCTGGTGCAATCTATGCTGTCTACGGGGCATTTCTCTACGTGGCATTGTTCCAGCGTAACATTATGGATGAAACCTCGCGCAAAACGATGTATACACTGTTGTTGTTCGGGATTATTTTCTCCTTTGCAGTGTCTAATATCAATTGGATGGCGCATTTAGGTGGTTTGCTCGGTGGATTCTTTATTTATGGTTTGATTATTCGTTTATGGAAACCACGGATTTTTAGGAAATAGGTAGAACGTTCTCGAGATGGAATGTGCGGTGAACGATATAGTAGGGTATAACAGATTGGAGCGATCAGGCAAGTGGAATTAAGACAGTTGCATTATTTTCTGAAAGTTGCTCAAAAGGAACATGTTACACAGGCGGCGGAAGAGTTGCACGTGGCACAGTCTGCGGTCAGCAGGCAGATTCATCAGCTTGAAGAGGAGCTTGGTGTGGATCTTTTTATGCAAAAAGGACGGAATTTGCAGTTAACTGCGGTAGGACAGCTTTTTTGCAAACGGGTTGAAGGTATTTTAAAGGATCTCGACAAAGCTGTAGGTGAAGTACATGAATTTCTTGACCCGGAGCACGGGGAAATTCGGATCGGCTTTCCGCACAGTCTAGGAATTCATCTCATACCTTCTGTAGTGGCGGCTTTTCGTCAGAAGTATCCGAACGTAAAATTCAGATTTAAGCAAGGGATGTACCCGACATTGATTCGGGATGTATTGTCGGCAGAAGTGGATCTTGCATTTATTTCACCATTTCCAGAAAAACATGATCAGGTTGCTGGTGATATTGTGCTTACTGAGGAATTGCATGCGATCTTGCCGCCGAATCATCCGCTTGCAGGAGAAGAGACCATTGCACTCGAACAGCTGAAGGATGAGAAGTTTGTGTTGTTCAGCAAAGGTTACTCCCTGCGGCCTATTGTATGGCATGCCTGCCTGGAAGCTGGATTCACACCGAAAATCGCCTTTGAAGGCGAGGAGACGGATACGATTCGTGGTTTGGTAGCGGCGGGCATGGGTGTCAGTCTGTTGCCGGAAATGGCGTTATTCCAGACGAATCCCTTGCAACCTGCACATGTGGCGATCTCTCAGCCGAAAGTAACCCGCACGATTGGGTTGATTCACCGTGCAGATGATAAGTTGCCACTCGTTGCTCAGTCTTTCCGCTCATTTTTGCTTCATTATTTTGGTTTACAACAAAACAATACCCCATCCGAATAACGGTGGGGTATTGTTTTGTTTTTATTTATTTAACTTGTTCATTGAGTATCTGCAGCAATTAGTCCCGGCTATTAAAGATTCCGATGTAACGAATCAGTTCAAGTAAAGAGATCAATGCAGCGGCAACGTAAGTTAAAGCTGCGGCATTCAATACTTTGGCTACGCCTTTTTCTTCTTCATTACGGATATATCCTTCTGATACCATTATTTCACGTGCTCGATTGCTGGCATTGAATTCGACCGGTAATGTAATCAACTGAAATGCAACAGTGACAGAGAAGAAGATAATACCGATTCCGACCAGGTTCATCGCGTTAAAGAGGAAACCTGCAATCAACAGGAATGGTGCGAGTCCAGAAGCAAAGTTCACAATCGGAAAAATCCGGTGACGCAATGCAAGCATAGGGTAACTTTCCTTGTGTTGAATGGCATGGCCGACTTCGTGACATGCAACGGATAATGCCGAGATGGACTTTTCGTAGTACACAGGTTCTGACAAACGTACAACCCGATTGATCGGATCATAGTGGTCAGAGAGTGAGCCACGAACTGGTTCAATCGGCACATCGTGCAGACCGTTAGCATCGAGCATATGACGGGCTGCATCGTAACCGGTCATTCCGTTCTGGTTCGGTACTTCGGACCAACGTCTAAAGGTGCCCTTAACGCGAAATTGCGCCCATAACGAGAGCAAAAAGGCGATGATAATCAATACGAACATACCGTTATTAAAACTCATATCCATTCCTCCGCTTTCATAATAAGCTACATCATGGTGTTTTCAAGCAAGATTTTTAATGCCTCCATTGTACCCGCGCTTTTGGTGAGTAGTCCTGCCATCATCTTACGTGCTTGTACAGGTTTCATCTCTCCAAGCAATGGTTTGAGTTCATTGACCTCTCGCTCAAGTTGCTGAACATGAAGTTCAAGTGTTGTCAGTTTGCTGGCTACTTGTTCTTCAGTACTGACCAGACGCCACTTCTCAAGAGATTGTTTAATCTCTTCGAGACTATACTTCTCTTGTTTCATCTGTACAATACGTTCAAGTCTGGTTAAGGTTTCATGACTATAAAGACGATAATTTTTTTGGGTTCGTTCTTCAGGAGCGATTAACCCGAGCTTTGTGTAATAGTCAATTGTCCGTTCGCTTACACCAGCCGTTTTGGCGAGTTCGCCAATTCGAAAAAGTTTCATATCCCCAATGATATTCACCTCGCTTGCAAGTTCAAATGTAGGGAAATGTAGTTTCCACAAGCGCCTCAATGTACACGCTCAATTTTTCTTTCTAATAAGTATGATACATGATCATGAACCGTACAGTCAAACGTTATGCTTTGAAGATAGCTTGCTTTATTCCTATATCTATGTACTCAAAGTGTATGAATATGTACTTAAGTGCAAGAAAAAGACGTAAGACTTTATTCCCATAAAATATTTTTGGAAATGATAAAAATACTCTTGTCAACTTTCCTTACTTCTGCTTATAATGACATTAAGAGTTTCACGATATGTAAAGAAACATAACACAAGAGGGAGTGGGGCAAATGAGAAAGAAATGGTTGGTTTCAATGTTAGCAATGCTTACTTTACTGGCTTTTCCGGTAAGTGCATTCGCTGCTGCGGAGGGTCCAAGTACTATTGAGCTTCAAAGCGGTCTGAACTCGGCATTTACGTTTCTGGCAGTAGTGCTAGTGTTCTTTATGCAAGGGGGGTTTGCACTCCTTGAAGCGGGTTCGACACGAATGAAAAATGCAGGACACATTGCTGGTAAGACGATCCTGACATTGGGTATTTCAGTTATTGCATTCTGGGGGCTTGGCTTTGGTCTAGGCTTCGGTAACGGTAACGGATTCTTCGGAACAACCGGTTTCTTCATGAGTGGAGACAACATGGCAGCTTCCTTTGAATCACTCGCTTTCTCCGATGTTCCACTAACGATTAAATTTGTTTTCCACCTTGCATTTGCTGCTGTCTCCCTGGCTATTGCCTGCGGTGGTATGGCAGAACGTGCAAAGATGAGCGTATATATCGTGTTTGGTACACTGTATACCATTATTATGTATCCGGTCGTTGCTCACTGGGTATGGGGCGGTGGCTGGCTCGCAGAGCTGGGTATGCAAGACTTCGCGGGTTCAACAGTAGTTCACTTAACGGGTGCGACAGCAGCGTTGGTAGCTACCATCTTGCTGAAACCTCGTATCGGTAAATATAACAAAGACGGCAAACCTAACATCATTCCGGGTCACAACCAAGTGTATTCCGTACTCGGGGTCATCATCCTCTGGATCGGTTGGTTCGGTTTCAACCCAGGTAGTACGTTGTCTGCGATGGGTGAAGGATTCTTCGGTTACGTGGCGCTCACTACAAACGTGGCTGCTGCTGCGGGTGGTGTTGCCGCACTGTTGATCTCCTGGGCAGTTCTCGGAAAATCAGATATTCCTAGCATGTTGAACGGGGTGCTTGCTGCACTCGTAGCGATTACTGGTGCTTGTGCGTTCGTAGAACCTTGGGCTGCACTAGTCATTGGTGCAATCGCAGGTATCATTACATTCTTCACGGCTCAATATTTCGATCGCAAAGGTATTGATGATCCGATCTATGCGTTCTCTGTACACGGTATCGCTGGTATGTGGGGTGCCATCTCCACCGGTTTGTTCGCAACACCTGAGCTTGCTGAGAAAGTAGGCGTAGGTCAAGCGGGTCTGTTCTATGGCGGTGGATTCCACCAACTGGGTGTTCAATTGTTAGGTCTTGCTGGCGCATTTGCCTTCGTACTCGTGATGTCCTTCATTATTCTCGGCGGTATGAAAGCTGTAATGGGTATTCGTGTCACGGAAGAAGAAGAGACAATGGGGCTTGATCTTAGTGAACACGGGACATATGGATATCCTGAGCAAATGAAACATGCAGAATCCAAATCAGGTGGTACATTCAGCTCCTGAGGTAAATCAAGATTGAAATTGCTTCAAGGAGGCTGGATATGATGGAACCTATCTCAATAACAAACCTTTCCTGGTCTTATCGAGGGATCGATGGTGCAACTTCTGCACATGAACTGCGCCAGGCACGTGTTATTTTGCAGAGAGAACTCCAGAAATCAATGTCCGTTTCCTTGTCGCTGGTCGAATGGTACGAGATGGTAAATGAACTGCATGACCGCATTGCACGGAAAGCATTAGAGTTATGCATTCAGGGGATGGTAGAGGAGGGCTTCGGCCAGCCTCCCGTCCCCTATGCCTTTATCGTATTTGGAAGCTCCGGCAGGGAAGAAGCGACATTATGGAGTGATCAGGATAATGGCATGATTATCAGTGATGCTCCGCATGCAACTAAAGAAGAATATTTCAAGGAACTGGGAAACCGTATTGCGGATTTATTGGAAGAGCTGGGTTATGCCAAATGCGAGGGCAAGGTGATGTGCTCGGAATCTCTTTGGCGGAAAACGCTGGCGGATTGGCAAAAGCAATTATTCGAATGGAGTTCCGACTTAAACTGGGAACCGGTGCGTAACCTGATCATCGCTTCTGATATGCGTTTTATTGCAGGGGAATCTAATTTGGCAGAGGCTTGGCTTACGAGCTTTTATGAACAGTTTCGCCGGGTTCCACAGCTCTCTGATGCGGTATTACGTAATACGGTAAAACATAAGGCGACATTAAATATACTGGGTCGTGTCGTTACAGAGCGATTTGGTGAACATGCGGGCGGCTTTGATGTCAAATATGGCGTTTATATCCCGCTGGTCAACAGTGCAAGATTTTTGGCTTTGCAGCATGGGATTCAGGAATCATCAACATTAAAACGTATGGAAAGGCTGACTTCGCTTGAGGCCATTCCTTTTCAGTTAACGGACACATGCCAGCGTGCATTTACGTCTGCTTTGAAGCTACGTCGAAACACGCCGGTTGTTATACGTGAGGATTTACAGCAGAGCAGTGGTTTTCTGGATGAGAAACAGATGAAGCAGAAGCAAATTCATTATGAACTGAGGGAGACACTGGGATTGGTCAAGCGAGTGCATCGTGCTTTGCAAAGACAGTTGCGTTTTGCAGAAAGGAGACGTCCATGAGAGAGCCGGCAAGGGGCAGTACAGGGTTTTGGAATTCGCTGCGTCAGGGAGGGGTTCCTTCCGCCATCGCTTCCATTATGGGAGCCCCTACGGCGCAACATATGGCGTTTATCCGTTCCATGATGAGGGAGCAACGTAGACCAGAAGTGTTGCATACGCCTCTGGGCGAATTGGATGCTGTTGTATTTGATCTGGAAACAACAGGTTTTTCCCCCCAGCATGGAGATGAAATTTTGTCCTTTGGTGCAGTGCGTCTTCGAGGTGGCGTTGTGTTGGAAGAGGAACAGTTCTATACGCTGGTCCAGTCAAAAACGGCAGTGCCGAAGCATATTACCGAACTCACCGGGATTACGCAACAGATGACAGAGAAGGCGCCTACACTGCTTCAAGGATTGCATGATTTCATGTCCTTTGTGGGTGGGAACGTACTAGTAGCTCACGCGAGTGCGCATGACCGGGCTTTTCTCAATGCAGCGTTGTGGCGAACCTCCAAAGTTAGGTTGACTCATCGTTTAATTGATACGATGATGCTCGCCCGCTGGCTTGAACCTTCGAGACCCGGATACGGGCTTGACGAACTGCTTGAATCTAGAGGCATTCCAATCTATGGACGGCACCATGCGCTTGAAGATGCTAAAATGACGGCGCAGTTATGGTCTTGTTATCTTGAGGATATGCAACGCAAAAATATAGAGACCTTGGGTGACCTTTACACCCAATTAAGTCATGCGTAACGTTAATGGTGTTAAGCTGTAGGGGTATAGTGGAAACGAAGCCTCACCACGTGGCTGTGCTTCATTCGATATAATTTGATAAGCGTTCAGGAGCATAGATGATTTGGAGTTCTCTGAAGCTGAAACCGAGAGATCGGGTGCACCAATCAGATATGTGTGCATCATTCCCGCGAAGTTCGGGAGGGCTTGCAGGTCCTCTTGCGAAGGAATCGGCAATGAACACGGATGGGTGTGGAAAATGCCAACGATCGTAACATCAGAGAAAAAACATTGAATCCATTCCGATTGATCCAGCGAGAAGTGATGCAGCGGGTCAGGCGCTACGTTACGAATGGGCTGAAACCGACTGATTCGTATGCCGCCCGCTGCGGATTCACCCAGCACAACCCCGCAGGCTTCTTGCGGCAGCGAAAGATGCATGTGCCTGGACATTTCTCGTTCCACCGAGCGAGGAAGGGTTAAGGTATTTTGCTGCCCGTGAAGTGCTGCCATTTGTATTCACCCCTCTCTCTTTTGGCTCCTGCTTCATGCAGGAGTCCTTTTTTATTTTATTTTGTTCGGTGCCGATTGTAAAATTTTAAGGGAAAAGGGTACAATATGAGAAAGGAATGATGTAATTCCATTGGATACACATTGAATGAACAAGAGGGTGGCGAGTGATGAAACGTAACATATACATACTGCTCGGAGCTGTCCTGCTTATTGGTATAGCTCTTGCTCAGAATACGGATAGTGGTATTGCCGCAGTTTTTAAACAGGAACAGCCTATGCCAACGGAGACGGGGCCGAAGGCAGGGTTACTGGCACCGCCATTTTCGCTGACTGGACTCGATGGCAAGACGTATAGCGTAGGCGGGGCGAAAGAGAAAGCGACCTTTGTCAGTTTCTGGGCGTCATGGTGTGACCCTTGTAAACAAGAAGCACCTGAACTGAACCATCTGGCTGAAAAATACCAAGATAAGCTGGATCTTTACGGTGTAAATGTTACTTCATACGATAAATTGAAGGATGCCAAAGCGTTTGTGGACGAGTACAAGTTGACATTCCCGATCCCG
This sequence comes from Paenibacillus cucumis (ex Kampfer et al. 2016), assembly GCF_019748695.1. Taxonomy (NCBI): domain Bacteria; kingdom Bacillati; phylum Bacillota; class Bacilli; order Caryophanales; family Paenibacillaceae; genus Paenibacillus; species Paenibacillus cucumis (ex Kampfer et al. 2016). Next base: position 314,333 of record NZ_JACLIC010000002.1, read on the forward strand.
CTTGATGAAAAGGGAACCGTCTATGCTCAGTATAATGGCGTTGCATTTCCAACGAACGTTCTTATTGACTCCCGGGGCGTAATCCAAGAGATCGTTCTTGGCATCCTGCCAGAAAAAGAGTTGGAGAAAAAAATTAAAAAGCTGATCGCAAACTAAAAGAAAAGATTTTTTGCTTATCGTTTTGCATTGAAAAAGCTTCCGCCACCATCGTTAAAGGTGACAGAAGCTTTGTTTATTTTCCGGGAAATAAGAAGCAGGATCATGTGTAGTGTTTGATTTAGACTTCTAGTGATTGATTAGACCTGGGGTTGGCATCGAAAAGGATTCCGGCTCATCCGAGATATTTTCCTGGAGTAGAGCATACCGGAAGCTGTGTACGAGCGCTTCCCAGCTGGCTTCGATGACGTTCTCGGATACACCGACAGTGTTCCATGTGTTCTCGGTATTTTTGGATTCGATCAATACACGAACCTTTGCGGCGGTAGCATCCTTTTCATCCAGTACACGAACTTTGTAGTCCGACAGGTGCATATGAGCAAGAGAAGGGAAGTACTGCACAAGTGCTTTCCGAAGTGCATTATCCAGTGCGTTGACCGGGCCGTTTCCTTCTGCTGCGGTATACACACTTGTTCCGGCAACATTCAGTTTGACAAAAGCTTCGGATACCACGGATTTGCCTGCCGTTTTCTCCACAAGCATTTTGAATGATTCAAAGGTGAAAAGTTCTTTCATATCTCCGTTCGCTTCACGAATCAACAATTCCAGCGATGCATCGGCGCCTTCGAATTGATAACCTTGATGCTCCAGGTCTTTGATTTTTTCAATGATTTGACGGGAGTTCGGGCTGCTTGGATCAAATTCCAATCCCATTTCCTGTGCTTTGGACACAATGTTGCTCTGTCCAGCCAGTTCGGAGACAAGCACACGTTGCTTGTTGCCGACAAGTTCAGGCACGATATGCTCATAGGTTCGGGAATCCCGCAAGATGGCAGACACATGGATACCACCTTTATGAGCAAATGCCGCATTACCTACATAAGGTTGGTTGATTGGCATATTCACATTCGCAATCTCGCTGATATAACGAGCAACATTCGTGAGTTGTTTCATGGAATCCTCAGAGACACATTCGTAACCCAGTTTGAGCTGCAAGTTCGGGATAATGGAAGCGAGGTTAGCGTTACCGCAGCGCTCTCCATAACCGTTCATTGTGCCTTGAACCTGTCGGGCCCCTGCTTGTACAGCACTAAGCGTGTTTGCAACCGCTAGCTCACAATCATTATGGGTGTGGATACCAAGATGTGCTTGCGGCAACATCCGATGCAGGGTGGATACGATCTCGTGAACTTCGTGAGGCATCGTTCCTCCATTAGTATCACACATGACGAGCCAGTCCGCCCCGGCTTCGTGGGCTTTGGTCATGACAGCTTGTGCATAATCCGGGTTGTTTTTAAATCCATCAAAGAAATGCTCGGCATCAAAGATCACTTCCATGCCATTTTGTTTCAAATACGCGATGGAATCATAGATCATGGACAGATTTTCTTCAAGCGTAGTCTGCAAGGCGGTATGCACATGGAAGTCCCATGATTTTCCGACCAGCGTTGCAGCCTGTGCACCGGATTCGATCATACGTTTCAGATTGGCGTCTTCGCTGGCGATACTGCCTTTGCGGCGAGTGCTTCCAAATGCAACAACTTTGGCGTTCAGCTTCAATTCCTTGACTCTTTTGAAAAACTCAATGTCTTTGGTATTGCTACCGGGAATTCCGCCTTCAATATAGTGAGCACCCAGGTCATCCAGCTTTTTGGCAATTTTGAGTTTGTCATCTGCTGATAAGCTGACACCCTCTCCTTGTGTGCCGTCGCGTAATGTTGTATCGAAGATGGAAATGGCCTTTGACATGAAGATCCTCCTTAAGGTAAAGCGCTTTTTTATAAGTTTTGATGGTATGGTTGAAAAAAGGTAAGAACGTTAATGGATAAATCCTTCGATGTAGCAACGCTACACTGTGTTAAACTGGTTAGATGGATTTGTCCCAAACTCGTGAATTTGTATAATTAATTATTATAGCATCATTATAGCCAAATGCTACATAGAATTCGCAGGTTGACGTAAACAATTTTGATTTAATTGTGAAAAAGGGTCCGGGGTATCAAAAGGCGACCTATGTTATAATTTTAACAACGACAATAAAGCGAACTCCCGGCCGGGAGGAGAGAAAGGGTGGGGGGCGTGAAGTCTTCAGACAACAATCCTCCAATGAATGTAAGCGAGTATTATCCAGCGGCTGGCAGAGTGATTCTGCATGTCGACATGAACGCCTTTTATTGCTCAGTACATGAAGCAGAAGAGCCGGCGTTATATAGAGGAAAAGCGACTGCTGTTGCGGGTAGCAGCGAGTTGCGTAAGGGTGTTATTGTCACTTGTTCTTATACAGCCCGAAGCAGAGGGATTTCAACCGGCATGGTTGTGCAACAGGCGATGAAAAAATGTCCTGATCTGATTGTCATTCGACCGGATTTCCACCTGTATCGTCAATACTCCAGAGCGTTTATGCAGATTGCGTATAGTTATACGCCTTTGCTGGAAGCAACCTCAATTGATGAGTGTTATCTGGATATTACGGGGTCGAAACAATTCGGTACACCTATTGAAATCGCTGAACAGATTCAGCAGAGAATCATGGAGGAACTTGGCCTGCCCTGTTCCATTGGGATTGCGCCGAACAAGCTGCTTGCCAAAATGGCTTCGGATCTGAAAAAACCGAACGGCATATCGATTTTGCGAATGAGGGACGTGCCGCGCATTTTATGGCATAGACCATGTAACGAGATGTTTGGTATCGGGAAAAAGACGGCCGAGAAGCTTAAAAAGCTGGGCATTGATACGATCGGCCAACTGGCTAAGTCGGACGAAAAAATGCTGATAGACCTGTTTGGTGTAAATGGAACTTGGCTCAAAAATTCGGCTAATGGCATTCATCACTCGCCTGTCGTTGCGGAGCGGGAAGCGAATAAATCGATTGGGCATACAACAACACTGCCAGCCGATGTCTCTGAAATGGGGGATATCCACCGCGTGTTTCTCAACATCAGTGATCAGGTAGCCCGAAGATTACGCAAACACGAAATGCTCAGTCAAGGCATACAGATCACGATTCGTACACCTGATATGAAAACGATCACGAGGTCCCGCATGATGGATATACCTACAGAGGACGCGGCAGTCATCTATCGTGAGGCCTGTAAGCTTTTTGCAAAACACTGGGGAAATGGAAAACCTGTACGAATGCTTGGCATCACGTTGCAGACATTGATTCCGCGAGAAGAGTCAGCTGTGCAGATGGATTTGTTTGAATATGAACAAAAGCCGAAAAAGGAAAGTTTAATTCGAATTATGGATCAGCTCCGGGATAAATTCGGTGAGAATGCGGTAGTGACTGCAGGGATGCTGGGGGATGACCCTTCCGTATTGCTTCGTAATCACAAAGTAAGGGGAACGTCACTGCAAAAAGATAACTTGCAAAGTTTCGACTAAACAGGGATAATGTAAAGTTGTGGTTGTTGCAATTTGATTTGTAATTATTCAAACTTTGGTTTAATATGTTTTTAGATAAAAACACGGTTCGTGGTGAACTCTAGGAGGAGAGATTGTACAATGAGTAAATATACTTGGGTTGAAAAAGACACATGTATTGCATGTGGTGCTTGCGGAGCAACAGCTCCAGATATCTATGATTATGATGATGAAGGTTTGGCAGAAGTGATCTTTGATGGCGATGCTAACAAAGGAATCAAGGCCATCCCTGATGATTTGTTCGATGATATGCAGGATGCATGCGATGGTTGCCCTACAGACTCCATTAAAGTAGCGGACGAGCCTTTTAATAAAGAAGGTTAAGTTTTTTCATTTCATGTACATCAAAGCACATTTTTTGTCGCAGAGACAGAAGGTGTGCTTTTTTATATGTGCCAAATTCAATTGGTTAGTACCAAGTACTGAAGTCCTATGCATATTTTGACGCTGGATGCCGATATATAACTCTATAAGCTTACGCCGGAATAGTGGAGGATTAGATGCAAAATACGGATCTAAGGTCATATGTCAAGAAACATCCAGATAATAAAATGGCATGGTATTTGTTAGGCAAAGAGTACCTTGGCGAAGGACAGGAAGGAAAGGCCAATTATTGTTTTCAGCAAGCGGGCGAAGTGTATGAAGCTTTCGAGCGGAGTAAAGCCCCTGCTGACATATGGATGGACTATCAGGATAAGTTAGTAGAGATGTCTGAGCTTAAGGAGAAAAAGAAACGCAGACGCAAAATGTGGCTGACTCTGTTAATGATACTACTTTTAGCGGGTTTACCGCCTGCAGATGCCCCTGGTGCCCATAAAGGGGCGACGGATGCCCTGTCTGAAGCCCTGGAGTCAGAGGACGACACACCTCCTGCAGAGCTTGCTAAAGAGCAACAAGGAGTGAGTCCAACGTCCATAGAGCAGAGCAATGTGTTCACAGCGGCTGGATTTGGCAATGGAAACGATGGGGGAGATGCTCTTGCTACTGCCTGGTCTGGATCAGGTGCTGGAATGAATACGACGGCTGTTCTCGGCATGCAGACCTCAGAGAAATGGTCTGTCTGGAAGCGGGATATGCCAGTCAAATACATTGTGCAGACCAATGAAAAAGGCAAGCTCACGGCCCAAAGTTATGATGCAGAACAATGCAACTGTGAACCGCCTAAAGTATCCTCTAAGATCAAACGTATGGCATCCGCGTGGACAGCTAAACAGGAGACAGCCGCAGCGTTGTCAAGTGCAATCCTTTCATATCATAAACAACACAAATCCTGGCCAAAGACTGTCACAGCACTGGCCCAGCCGTTTCCTAACAATATTTTGGGAGAAACTTCAGCTGAAATGAGTGAGATGTTTCCACAGCTGTTAGCCACTCATCAATCCAAGGCTCAAGAGGCAAGTTCTAACGGTAACGGGAAACAACAGGCTACCGGGTCATCCAAGACGAAAAAGGCACCGTTTGCTGATACGTTAGGGGGACAGCCTTTTTTTGAAGAGCCGCTTGAGATTGTGATCGACAAGAGTAACCACAGGTTGGCACTCATCAGCGGGGATACGATCATTCGGATGTATGAAGTGGGTCTGGGCGGAGAGCGGACGCCTGAGGGCTCTTATGTCATTACGGATAAAGTGGTTAATCCGAATGGCCACTCTAATGGAGAGTTCGGAACTCGAGGCATGCAGCTCTCGAATACGAATTATGCCATCCACGGGACTAATGAGCCTGATAGCATCGGCCTTGATGAGTCCCTTGGATGTGTGAGGATGAGCAAAGCGGATGTGGAAGAGTTGTTCGCTCTTGCTCCGCAAGGAACTCCGGTGCGCATTGGTAAAGATCTGCTCCCAGAGCTAACATCTGTGCCAAAAGCCGAACAGCGGTATAAGTACAAACTTGTTCCTCAGCAGAACAATCCAAACAAAACATATCACTGGCTAAATTGACCCTGCAGTTCTCTGATATAATTGTAAAGTTCCCTTTAAGCTCAGAGATTACTATATGTAAGTTCGGTTAGTGGATGCTGATTCAACTACATATTGGCAATAATAAGCAGAGCACCAATGATAACGATCAAACCGCCAACGCTGGCTGCTGTCCATATGATGGCTTTGCGATTGACCTCTTCTTTTTTTTGTTGCAATGCAGGTGGTTTACGTTTCTGAGCCATGTCTTTTTTCCTCCTTCATAGGTATCGAAATGGTCTAGAGTAACCATGCTTTCATTGTAAAGAATTCAGCCTGCTATTTCCAGTGGGTAGGTCGATTTCTTATGCTTAGATCATCTGATTTGAAATTTGTTTGTCTATGCGTAAATGACTTTCTTTTTGAAGGAGAAACGGCTAGACTTGTGTGTAGAGTTTTTTTACATATAAGAGACGGAGAGCGGCCATATGGCGTACCGAACCAGAACGGAGTGAGTGATTTGTTATACAAAAGTCTTGCTAAACCTTTATTGTTTAAGATGGACCCTGAACAGGCCCATCATCTGATTATTGGTGGCCTAAGCGGTGTGGGTAGTGTCCGTCCAGTTCCATCCGGACTACGTGTCATGTACGGCGTGCGTGAAACCCCGGATCTGGCGGTGGACATGTTCGGTTGTCATTTTCCTACACCGGTTGGTCTAGCCGCAGGTCTGGATAAAAACGGACAGGCTGTTACCGGCTTCTCTTCGATTGGGTTCGGATTTATGGAGGTTGGAACGGTGACCCCGCTCGCACAGTCCGGTAATGATCAACCCCGTCTATTCCGTTTACCGCCAGATGAAGCGCTGGTGAACCGGATGGGCTTTAACAATCTCGGTGCAGAAGCGATGGCGGGTGAGCTTGCGCGTCTGCAAGAACGTCGTATCCCTGTAGCGGTCAATATTGGAAAAAATAAAGTCACTCCAAATGAGGAAGCTCATCTGGATTATGCGAAATGTATACAAGCGTTATATACTTATGCAGATTTGTTTGTGGTCAATATCAGTTCACCAAATACACCGGATTTGCGTAATCTGCAACATGGGAATGAATTGAAAGAACTGCTGGCTGCAGTGATGGAAGAGATGAATCGCCAACAGGCTAAGGTTGGTGGAGCAGCCAAATCCGTACTTGTCAAAATAGCTCCTGACGTGAATGAGCAAGAACTCGAATATATGGTTGGTACGATTGCGGCGAGTGGGGTGTCGGGTATCATTGCGACGAATACAACAATCAGCCGTGAAGGTCTCTCGCATCAGCACGCGAAGGAAACGGGCGGGCTCAGTGGAAAGCCGCTACGTGAACGTTCAACAGAAATCATTCGTCAGGTATACAGACAGACTGAAGGCAAGCTCCCCATCATCGGCTCCGGTGGCATTTTTACCAGTGAGGATGCTTATGAGAAAATTAAAGCCGGAGCAAGCCTGGTAGAAATCTATACTGCGTTAATCTATGAAGGACCAGAAGTAAACCGTAAAATCCATGCTGGATTGCGCGAATTACTGCGTAAGGACGGATATCATCATATTTCAGAGGCGGTTGGTGCAGACCACCGTTAAAGAGCGATATACCCCCAGAACACGGAATAATAGAAGCGTGGGAGAGTGTAGAATGGATCGGGACTCTTCCCCCCGGCAAACATCATGTATAATGGATAAGAACAGGGGATGCTATAGAGACAGGAGGCTTAACGATGGACGGTAGAGACTGGGGTACATTTTTACTTCCTTATGAACAAGCGGTAGAGGAATTGAAGGTCAAATTCAAAACGATGCGGGCCGAATTGAAGAAACGGGAAGAATATGCCCCGATAGAATTCGTTACGGGCCGTGTCAAAAAAATCTCCAGTATTCTGGAAAAATCAAGACGTCTGAATGTGGCACTGGATGATGTGGAGACGGGGATAGAGGATATTGCGGGTATTCGGATTATGTGTCAGTTCGTGGATGATATTAGGCGTGTTGCCGAGTACATCAGAGCACGGAAAGATTTAACCGTATTGATTGAAAAAGATTATATAACCAACTTCAAAGAAAGTGGTTATCGCAGTTTTCATATGATCATTGAGTATCCTGTACAGACGGCCTTGGGGCAGAAAAAAGTGCTTGCCGAAATTCAAATTCGGACACTTGCCATGAATTTTTGGGCAACGATTGAACATTCTTTGAGCTATAAATACCGGGAAAGTCTGCCGGAGGACATGCGAGCGAGACTTAAGAAAACAGCGGAGGCCGCTTTCGTCCTCGATAATGAGATGTCAGCGATCCGTCTGCAGATTCTGGAAGCGCAGAAGGCTTTCGAGGATGATTCCAATATTGTGTCAAGAACGCTCAGTATCATTCAACAGCTGTATTTCTATCATCTGGTTCATGAGGCAATTGAAGCACAGAGACGATTCAATGACTGCTGGGAACGGAATGATATGGAGGGGCTCAAAGTGCTGCTGGATGATGTGAAGGAACTTCTGAACAACGCCAGAAAGGGCGAAAATCCAGATGAGCAGTTATGAACCGCTCTACATTGATTATCTGATTTATTTTAATCGAGATCGGGATTATTTCGAGTGTCATGAGGTGCTTGAAGAATTGTGGTTGGAAAGAGATCGAGACCCGCTATACAAAGGCCTGCTGCAAATCGCGGTGGGACTGTATCACTATAGAAATCGTAATTTTCGCGGTGGACGAATGATGCTGCAAAGTTCTCTCGAACTGCTGGAATCGTATCCTGACAGTATTCTCGGTATCCATCTGGGCGATTTGAAAGCTGACGTTCACAGAATTGTGAACGAGTTACAAGATCATGATTCTGAAAAACTGGAGTATCGTGATCTGTCTATCCTTATTGAGGATAAGGCACTTGTACAGCATATACAGAAAAGGTCGCTGGAGCTGAAACCTAATGTTCCGCAGCGGCGAAGTCCAACCCGGGGACGAATTTACGAAGAGAAAATGAAGGCACTACATCAGACAGAGTTACATGAGCATGACGAGAACGCTAATCATCAAGCAAATAATTAGGGTCCTACATCCTATGTTTGTATAACAAGACACCCCGACGATTCCTTTACAGGAATGATCGGGGTGTTTTTGGTTTATTGAATTTAATTTTACCAAAGTTCATTGAACTAGCTTTTACTTGGAGTTGCACTGCCTTTATACTTATCAAAAAATTGCTTGTAGTCGTCCAGAGTATAACCGTTGTCGCTTCCGTTCTCTTTCAAACCGCCAACCATGCGGTCTTTCTCAACGCCATCTTGGTAATAAACGAGTGTAGGTGTGAATTCAATGTTGTAATCTGTCCAGCCGGATTCGAACTCGCGCAGGTTAAACTGTGGAAGCTTAATTCCTTCACTGTCTACCAGCGGCATCAATTGTGGTGTCGTTGCACGGCAGTGTGAGCAGTCGGAAGCAAAGAAATAAACAAAGAAGCTATCCTTGTTATCGATTCTAGCTTTCAGATCAGCCGGCAGGATGATTTGTTGATAGTTAGGATCTTTGAGCAACTCTCTTGTAGCCGGATTAAGCTTGGAAGCTGCAATGCCATAAGCGTTTTCTACAGTATCCATCTGTTTCTTGGATTGTTGGTTCACGAGAACCAGCGCAGCAATCATGACGACTAGTATGCCGAGGAAGATAAGGATTGTAGCGCTTTTCTTTTTCTTCTTGGAATTCATTGTTCATCCCCCATTTTTCATATCGAGATAAAATTTGCAACAAAAATGCAGGCTGGGATAATATGCATAAACAACCGAATTTTTGCTGATAAAACAATCTATTAGCATTATACTACATTACACGCTGTAGTGGAATACACATGATAGGATAGGCAAGCAAAATCAGGATATGATAACATAGAGCAATATGTCATTTTAACAGGATAGGATGAGTGGAACTATGGCCGTACAGTTGCCTTTGGACTTCGCAGAGCGAATGAAACGTTTGCTTGGCGATGAATTTGAATCTTTTATACAATCGTATGAACAATCCCCGCATGCCGGGCTCCGCATAAATACGCTTAAAATATCAATGGAACAATTTAAAGAGATTGCCCCGTTTGACTTAAGACCTATTCCCTGGTGCGAAACGGGTTTTTACGTGCCTCATGGGGTGAAGCCTGGTTTGCATCCCTATTACCACGCGGGTCTCTATTATATTCAGGAACCGAGTGCAATGGCTCCCGTGGAGCAACTGAACGTCCAGCCTGGAGATCGCGTACTCGACTTGTGTGCTGCTCCTGGGGGGAAATCAACCCAGATTGCTGCCAAGTTGCAAGGTAAGGGCGTGCTTGTCACGAATGACATTCATTCAGAGCGTACCAAAGCACTTGCCAAAAACGTGGAGCTGTACGGCGTAAGAAATGCCGTTGTGCTGAATGAGTCACCTGAGCGCATCGCGGATGCGTTTCCTCATTATTTTGATAAAGTGTTGATCGATGCACCGTGCTCAGGCGAAGGCATGTTCCGTAAGGATGAAGACATGGTGAAATCCTGGGAACATCATTCTGTGGAGAAGTGTGTGTTGATGCAGCGAGATATTCTCGAAACGGCAGCGCGGTTATTGGCTCCAGGAGGAACGATTGTTTATTCGACCTGTACCTTTGCGCCGGAGGAAAACGAAGCGATGATTGCCGAGTTTTTGAAGTTAAATCGTGATTTTGCTGTAGTTAATATTGCTGATACCGCTGGATTTGCCCCAGGACGTCCGGATTGGGTGCGTGAGATGTTGCCAGATCAGGCGACGGAGACAGAAGAAGTGCTGGATCAAACGCGCGGTACAGCCCGATTGTGGCCTCACTTGTTAGAAGGAGAGGGACATTATGTTGCTGTGATCAAACACTCTGATGAATCTAATCTAGAGTTAGATAAAGAGTTACATGAAGAAAAACGTGGTGCTGGACAACGTGTGCCTGAGTCCAGATTGTTGCATGAACCGAGTGAGGATCGTTCCTTTTTACGATCGGCTTCGCTTCCTATAACCAAAGCCGATCGTAAAAAGGAACGTTTGTTACGGGTTGAATCTAGAGCAAGCAACGACAAAAGTACACGCGGTGGTAAACACACCGCGAAACCAGGCAAGAAAGGGAAAGAGGCTGGTGGTCGCAAGTCTGACCGAGGGCAAGGAAGAGCTTCGGATTCCAGCTCCGTTGATCCATTAGCGGTCTATGCTCAGTTTGTAAATGAGAATCTGGTTATACCGCTTGAAGGTGAAACGGTATGTTACGGGGATCGTGTATACCAGTCAACGGTAGGTGCTGCCCGTCTGGAAGGGTTGAAAGTGATTCGCCCCGGATGGTTTATGGGCACGGTTAAAAATGGGAGATTCGTTCCGTCCCATCCCCTGGCGTGCGCATTGCGTGCATCCGAGGCACATCGAAGTGTGCATCTATCTTCTGAAGATGGAGAAGCAGTAAGGTACTTGAAAGGGGAAACGCTGAATATAGAGCAAGAACGGCTTAACCTTCTGGAAGGAGCAGCGCCTAAGGGGTATGTGCTCGTATGCGTGGATGGATATGCAGCCGGCTGGGGCAAATGGCTGGATGGTGTATTGAAAAATGAATACCCTGCAGGATGGAGGTGGACATCGGTATGAGTGGGAAAGGCAAACAAACACAGCGATTGGATAAAATTTTGAGTCATATGGGTGTAGGTACACGCAGCGAGCTTAAAAAAATGGTGAAGCAGGGACGTATTCATGTGGATGGCAAAGCGGTAAAGGACAGCGGCATTCAGGTTGATCCGGCAATAAACATCATTGAAGCGGATGGTGAGCGGATTGTTTACCGTGAAATGATCTATCTGATGCTTCACAAACCGCCCGGTGTTGTATCTGCGACGGAAGATGCTCGGGATAAAACGGTGCTGGATCTGCTGCGCAAAGAAGATCGGATCTTTCAACCATTCCCGGTAGGGAGGCTGGACAAAGATACGGAGGGACTTCTTATTTTGACAAATGATGGCCCTCTTGCCCATGATCTGTTATCGCCTCGAAAACATGTACCCAAAACATACGAAGCACGGGTGCTCGGGAAAGTGGATGTGGATGACGTGCAGCGTTTCGCAGCCGGCGTTAGACTCGATGACGGGTATGAGGCCATGCCGGCGGAGCTGACTGTGCTGGGATATGAAGAAACAGATGAAGGCATCGTATCGCTTATTTCGCTTATTATCCATGAGGGGAAGTTTCATCAGGTCAAACGCATGTTCCAGGCTGTGGACAAACGTGTCATCTATTTGAAACGTGTAGCCATGGGAGAACTTAAGCTGGATTCCGATCTGGCAATCGGGAGTTACCGCGAGTTAACTGCAGAAGAGCTGACTTGTTTGCGAAATAACAATGCAACCAACTAAACACAGATGGGATGAGAAGCATATGACGTACAAATTGATTGCACTGGATGTTGACGGAACTTTATTGAATGATGATCATGAATTGACTGAATGGACACAAGAAACACTGATTCAGGCCTCACGCCAAGGGGCGGAGATTGTGCTTTGTTCAGGCCGAGGCCCGGCCAACACGATTCCTTTTATGAAACAGATGGGTCTGGATGGTTATGTTATCACGCATAATGGTGCGGTTACTGCGCATGTGGAGACACGTGAAGTTATTCATCAGTTTGCTCTGGATACCCAGGGACTTGAACCTATTATGACGTACTGTCGTGAAAATGATGTGCATTTTGACATCAATACCGCCTTTGGTCTATATGTGGATCAACCCGAAGGTTTGGAATTACAGGTAAGGCAGATGTATTATAATTTCCTGGCTGAGCCGCTTAAGCTACCCCGTTGGGCAGATATGACTGAACCTCTGGCGAAGTTTACAGCTTTTGGCCCCATCGAGCAGATGGATATGGTCCAGCGCGAGTGGACGTCCTGGAATCTGCCGTATTACATGACACGTAGCGGTGACTTTTTCATTGATCTGATGCATCCCGAAGCTTCCAAAGGTACGGCGCTTAAAAGGCTGGCAGATTCCAAAGGCATTGTGCCATCCGAGATCATGGCCATTGGTAACTATTTCAATGATATTACGATGCTTACTTTTGCCGGTAAAGGGATTGCGATGGATAACTCTCCAGAAGAGGTGAAAGCCGCATCCGATGAAGTGACCTTGTCCAACAATGATGAAGGGGTTGCGCACGCGATCCACAAGTATATTTTGTCCGTATAAACCTTCCGCTGTTTCCTTACTTGATCTACGAAAAGGCTCCATCATCGTTCGAAAATGTACAGTGCCTCATAAACTACTGTCTCTAGGGGCATCCTAAGAGAATACGTTAGGAATGAGGAGGACTGTCAATGGTACAGATTGATTTAACGGCGGATCTGCGCACAGCAAGTGGTGAAGTGCAGGATATTATGGTAGATGGCAGATATACAGGTTCGCTTTTACTGATCTACAGAGAAGGGGAGCGTCTGTCAGGCAGCCTTCAACTGGAACAGGAGTCTATAGAAGAGGAAGTAGAGCAGCTCATTATTGATAAGGTACATGCTTATGTTCGTACGCTTGCAGATGCGGTGGCGGCATCCTACTATGAAGTATTGGTGAGCTGTGGCACGTTGCATTCCGTCCTGCAACCAGCGGAACGAAGTGAAGAGACGTTATGGTCTTCTCGCGGAACAGCGGCTACGGAAGATGATGAACTGTATGACGAAGAGAGCCGTTATGGTGATGACTTTTCAGGCGAGGTGAATATCATTCCCGCATCTCGGGATGGATCGTTTACATATGAAGACCAGGAACATTTGCTGGAAATGGAGATGATCAGTGCCGGTCGTAACTTATCTAGCTATGTATTCAATGATGTTGAAGGGGAAGAGGTAGCAGAGGCTACGCTCAAACAGTATGGAGCCGATGCACAGGGGGAGATTCACTGGTACGAAGAACCTGACGACATGGTACAGGAAGCTGCGGCAGAATTGCTTGTACGGGAACTGGATGAGGAGATCATTGATACGATTACCATTCGGATATGGCATCAGGGGAACGAGTTGCAGACGCTAGAATGGGTGCATCGTGATTTTTCCGAAGAGCTGGAGGAAGATGAAGAGCAAGATAACTCCATTGATGCGATCGGAGATATGATTGAGCCAGAAGAGGCGGAAGAAGCATGTTATGTAATGCTCAGGAACAAGGATCGGGAGTTCAGAATATATGATCTTTTCGTTCAGGAGCGCGGAGGTTTGCCCGTGGGCACAGCGACCATCGATACGTCACATTCTGATTTGACAGGTTATATGGATTACGATGTGCCAGGCACGAGTGTGCAGCGTAAAACGTTGGTAGAAGTGCTAATGAGGGAGCTAAATAAAGAGATCGAATTCGACTCACTACATCTCACGATGCTCTACCGTAATCAGATTATTGACGAAGCCAGAATGGAAGGGTAAGAGGCGGACGCCTTTTATCCTTTTTTTAGCATTTAAATTTGATTTTTTGACGAAAAAAACTTTTCTCGGTATATTACGACTAGTTCTTATAATTAATGCAGTTGCGATGGTATCGAATGGGAGCGACTTTTGGATTTGGACGTAGTCCAAACCAAGGGAAGCGAGCAGTGGAAACCGGAGCATATAGGAGGGACATGATGACACACACATTCACCATTCACAGCCAGTACATTAATGATGGCTTTGAAGCTGTTCAAGCACAGCCGGAGGACACGGAAGAGGTGCTCTCATTGCTTGCAGAGACGGCATCCTGGTTGAAAAGTAAAGGCTCTTCCCAATGGAATGCATTGTTACAAGGGGAAGATTCTCATGATACACCTTCGGCCATTCGCCGAGGGGACGTCTTTGTTTTCAAAAAAGAAGCGCAGATTGCTGGAATGGTCATTCTCATGCAGAAGCCGAGTCCATGGGATCTCAAGTTGTGGGGAGATCAGGCCCACGCGGAAGATGGGGCGCTCTATCTACATCGACTTGCCATACGAAGAAAATATGCTCGAACAGGTCTGGGGAAGTCCATATTGGAATGGTCGAGTCGTGGCATACAATTCGCAAATAAGTCTCTTGTACGATTGGATTGCGGGGCTGACAATGTCACGTTAAACACGTTTTATGCAGGAAATGGATTCGGCTATGCAGGTAAGCATGATGGGTTCAGCATTTACGAGAAACCGGTTGACTTGTAGCAAGAATTCGTAACGAGTTGTTGATGACATCATGAGGAAGGACCTGGAAGCAGTTAAGCTTATGCGTCTAATTTTCTATATTCAGCTTAGTCCTTTGATGAAGAGATAAATGTAAAACATAAGCTTCTGCATGTGGAGTTGACTGAATATGTTGTATATACGACTCAATAATTAAGTTGTCAAAGCGGTGGATGTTCTTGCTTTTCTATGTCATAATAAACATTAATGGTATGCAATAAAATGCATGAAAATACATTTTCGTGTAAAGAACGGAGTTGGAGGCTCAAGAGCCGCTTTACTGAACATATGTTCTAATATATCATAAATGAATGTGGAAAAAGAGAAATGAAGTTGGAAAGGGGGATAATGACGTTGAAATTGCTACAGGCTCTATTCTTTCCTCCGGAGCAGCCCGGAGGTGTATCCTCTATGATTCCTTATATGCAGGAGAGGTTTGCAAGCCCAAGATGGGAGATGGACCTGTTTTCCTTGCCCAAACGTATTCGTAACAAAGGGAGAGAGGAAGTACAGTTTGATACGTTTGACTGGACCCTCTATCAGGATAGTCCTGTGGTACAAAAGTATATTCAGACATATCGTGACTATCTATGGTGGACCAAGCTTCGCATTCAGAAGCCCTATGATCTGATTCATGCGCATCATCCTATTGCAGGGCTTGCCATGAAGTCGGTGTTTCCTGAGGTTCCCCTCATTCAAACCATTCACTCCAGTTATGAGAGAGAGCTTATTTTGAATGGCCGTATAGAGCCTGACGGGCTGGAACATCAATTCCTGCAGGCCATCTATGGAGAGCTTGAGTATCGTGCCGAGCGTCTGCTAACGGTATCTGATTCGTTCCGTCGATATTTGAGCCCGTATGTGAAACATCCAGACCGCATCGGCATCATTCCGAATGGTTTTGATGAGAAGCGGTTCAAACCGATTCCCCATGATAATGCGGTCCCGCAACTGGTAACGGTCTGCCGGCTTGTTCCTGCCAAGGGGCTAGATATTTTGTTTAAAGCATGTGCGGAGTTAAAGGATAGGGGACATGATTATGTACTTCATATTATTGGAGATGGACCGATTCGTCCTGATCTGGAAGAGCTCGCACAGCGTCTGGGAATTTATAATGAAACGATTTTTTATGGATATACGCTACATCCTGAAGAGTTTATGCCATTCTTTGATGTGTTTGTACTGCCATCGCGTGCAGAAGCCTTCGGTTCAGTGTTCGCCGAAGCGGCGCTTAGCTGTCTGGCGCTTGTAGGCACCGATGTGGGGGGAATCCCTGAACAGATTGAGGATGGTGTAAATGGACTGCTCGTACCGCCTGAAGATCCAACTGCGCTGGCTGATGCCTTGGAAAAGGTCATGCTGGACCCGGCATATCGCTATGAACTGGCTCGTTCCGCTTGTGAAAAAGCCAAAACATTTTACTCGCTGGGTAGATCGGTGAATGATTTGAAAAAAATGTACTTGCAATTTCAGTCGTAAAACTGGGAAAGCAAATATATGAAACAAGCCGCTGTAGTGATACAGCGGCATTTTTGTATATAACGTATTTTACAACAGCCAATCCTCTGGATTGTTTGCTAATTCCTGAACAGCATTCATGAACAATCCGGCATGGAAACCATCACAAACTGAGTGATGAACCTGTAGTGATAATGGTAAAAATATCGAATTACCTTTGTGGATGAATCTCCCTGCCGTAATGATGGGAAGAAGGTAACGGTTATTATTGTTGATATTTAAGTTAAATCCAGTAAAAGATGTCCAAGGAATCATCGAAAGGGAAAACACATTTTCAGGTATAGGTGTCTTGGGAAACAATTTGCCTGAACGTTTATATTTTTCTACATCGATAATGTAGGCATCTTGAAACGTGTTGAAATCATCGGTAACACGAGTCCAAATGGCAGAGAACGACTCAGATGAGTGATCAAAGATGGTATAGAGCGGTTCCAGCATATCCCAATATCCCAGATCTCCATCCTTGTTGTAACCCGTTCTAAAAGCACGATTTGAGTTAACCACACTTGAAATTAAAAAGATAAATGCAGGATAGAATCGATATTCTTTTTGTTTGATGAGTTGATATACAGCAGTTACATCCATTTCATTGGTTAGGCTGAATGAAGTATTTTGATTCATATAGTGATGAAATATGTCTGTTCTATTCCAAGTGTTAAAATCAATTTTGTTAAAATTCATTAGATGAGCCTCCTAAATTTTATCTAAAACGAATTTAGGAGGCCAAGTTGTCTGCTTTTTTCATCAGAACCCATCCTTTACTAAGGTTTACTTTAAATTGTACCATAACTTTATCCATTTAAACTGCTTCAATCTCATATCTAAGCCTTCAATTCATATTATTCCGACCACGAAATGTACCCCAGCGATCCCTAATGAGCTTACCCGCCCAAAAGAGTGCCATGCATCCGAAAATGGGATAAAGAACGGATAAAAGGGAGCTGAATCCAAATTGGCTAAACGAGTAACATAACATCATGATGACTAGTGTAATCAACCGGGGATGAACATCGATATGTTGTCTAAGTTGCAAAGTCATGCCGTAGATGTCGGCAACAAACGTTGTAAATATTTCCATGAAAATCAATGAGACATATACAGATTGCACTATCCATCCCAGTTGAAAAGCGATACTTCCCATAGGGATTTCAAACTGTACGATGCCTGGCATCTGGGCCGACATTGCAAAATGGGCTGCCATCAGCATAAAACCTACGCCAATCCCGCCTAGAATTCCGCCCCATTTTAATGTATTGCGATGACGAATCTGACTGCCTACAGGTACAAGTACCGCTTGAGCGAGCGCAAGGTTAAATGCGGTGTAAAGTAATGGGGAAATCCATGCCTGAAACGGATTGCTATCTGTTGTCAGTGTGACAAAACGAAAGACACCCGGATGATGTAGCGTACTGAAAATCATAAGCAGGGACAGCAGAAGCATCATGGGCACCACAATACTGTTCATTTGCAGAATGGCCTGCATTCCACGTCCCAGAAGAAGATATGTACCGATCAAAGTGATGATCAAACCTGTTTGGTAGTGCAAACCCAGATGTTCCATAAAGACAGAACCCGCCCCGGCGAGCATCACGCTGTTTACACCGATCAGAACAATAAGAGTAATCCATGTAATCCATTTGCCAGCTTTGTGACCAAACAGATGTTTGTTAAGATCCTCATAGGAACGCGAACGGGTATCATGAGCAATAAGCATCATTTTGGTTCCGAGCCAGACAAAGAGCATGGTGGACAAAGCAATGGTGATTGTGGCCCACTTGCCATATTGGGTAAAAAACTGCAATATTTCCTGTCCTGTGGCAAAGCCGGCCCCGACAACAGTTCCGATGTATGTGAATGCAATCTGTAGCACCCGGAATACCTGTTTCATGTGTTTCCCCTTTCAGGTCCCGGGATTGTTGGACATGCGGGTACCATAGTACAAGTTATGCTTGACCAATGAAAGTCATGACTGCAGGATCGGCTAACGACTCTGAATTATCAGGTTCTGTGGACTTAGGGTTGATTTCGCTTGAACTTGTAGCTGGATATATGATACTTTATACCTCATAGGATAGGCTTGGGAGGTCAAATCATGGACGTATTAAAACAACGAATTTTACAAGAGGGTGTCGTCATCTCGGATCAGGTATTGAAACTGGATGGTCTTCTGAACCATCAGATTGATCCTGCATTAACGATGGAGATGGGACGGGAGTTTGCTGCTCGTTTTCGCGAGAGTGGAGTTACTCGGGTGATTACGGTGGAATCATCAGGGATTCCGGTTGCTTTTGCCGCAGCACATGAACTGGGAGTACCTTTGGTATTTGCCCGCCGCAAAAAAACGCTTCTGGCCGATCCTGATGCCTACTGCGAACGTGTACCATCCTTTACGAAAGGAATCGTAACGGATATTATGGTGTCTCGCGAATACATTCATGAAAATGACCGCATTTTGTTCATTGATGACATTATTGCAAACGGAGATGCAGCCCGCGGCGTAATTAAAATTATTGAGCGTTCCGGCGCAGAACTTGTGGGATTTGGTGTTGTGGTGGAGAAGAGCTTCCAGGCTGGTGCTCGCACCATCCGTGAACAAGGGATTCCAGTAGAAGCTCTTGTACGCATTCGTTCACTGAATAATGGCACCGTGCAATTCGACGATAATGAAATGTGACTTTTTGAAGGAAATTGGGCCTAATTTTTGAAGTATGACTTTGCATGGCCTTAGATTTCCTTTATAATGGGGTTATGTTAGGGAGAGGAGGCAACACCATGGGGAACCAACCGGCAACAGAACAATTCTTTATTGATAAGCTGGCGGAATCGAAAGTTCATTTTGAACGTGCCCTGGATTGTAAACATACGGAATTCGATGACCTTTATCCCTATATGATTGAACATCCTCAATTTTTCTGGTACAAACGCTATGTTGCCTGGTCAGAATTACTGACGATTGTAGGCTTGTGTGAAGAGTTGTCCTTCTCTTGGAAAGAACAATTTACACCGCACCAAGTAGAGTACCTTGAAGAACGTGTGATGTCCGCCAAAGTGCTTGATTTTTGGTTCGAGAAGAACGACAGCAAAGAGCACGCGCAGCGGTAACTCTCAGTCGGGACATTTTTTTCGAATGACATGACAGTCCAATACAGTCACGTGAGACCTAAATGACTTTTCATTTAGGTCTCTTTTTGTAAAGAAATTTGAGTATAGGAGTTATGACATGATTAGTGATACAGAATTGGATGCCCTGCGTTTGTCAGGGGAGAAGGTAAGAGTAGTGCGGGATGAACTGGAGTCTAATGATGTAACGGGCATCGTGGTAGCCTGGGATGATGAGCAAGTACTTATTCGCAGGCAAAATCGCCGTGTTGTGAAGCTGGATCGGTCTTACCGTTATCAGCTGTTCAGTGAGCCTCGTCAAAGTGTTTTAAGTGAATAAATGACATGAGTGCTTAGCTTAACGGATTCACGTTACCGGAAAGCTCCTTCAAAGAGAATGTCTGCTACACCAAATGTTTGGAATTACCATCAGGATCAGGCATATTTGCGACGCACGCGAGAGAAGATAGGTACAGTGGAACAATTCGCTGTATTTACAGCCGAAAGGGTGTGTTGCAAGTCATGACATTGATGAATGATAAAGTTCATGCGTATAAGGATCAGATTGGCGCATTAAGCGACGTTCTCCCGGATGTGGTGAAATCATATCATGAGTTTACGGGAGAGTGCTTCCAGCCGGGTGTGCTTGACGCCAAAACCAAGCAGTTAATTGCGCTAGGTATCGGTTTGTTTGCTAATAACGAAGTGTGCACGTTCTATCATGTGGAGGAAGCCCGGTCCAAGGGAGCGACCGATCAGGAGATCATGGAGACGGTAGCTGTTGCTGGTGCAGTGGGCGGCGGACATGCTCTGTCACAGGGAGCAATGAGGGTGCAGAAGGCGCTCCATTAGTGAATGAAGTAAAACAAAAATTAACAAGGTCATACACCTCTTTAATAGAGGCGTATGACCTTGTTTTTTTATAGCTCATCTTTACTTTCTTTACTGTAAGGAGGTAGCCAAAGGCTACTCCCCGTTCTTTAAATTCAATTAAAGTTTACCCAACATTTTGTTATACATAAATTGACCTGTCACCCGTCTTGCGGTTACATAACGATCACTGAAATACGGATTGGACAACTTGGTGATGCTGACACCTTTGCTGCTGGAGGCATGTGCGAATTGACCTCCACCGATGTATACTCCTGTATGTGAGATGCCTCTACCTGTTGTGTTGAAGAAGACCAGATCTCCTGTACGAATGCTTGCTTTGGAGACAGGTGTTCCGGCTTTCGCTTGTTGTTGCGACGTGCGAGGGAGCTCAATGCTATATTTGTTGAAAAGATATCTCATAAACCCGGAACAATCGAAGCCAGCCATGGTTGTGCCGCCCCATTTGTACGGGATGCCTGTCATATTGTTAACCATCGTATTAATTGTGCTTGCCTCTGTGCTTGTTGCCCCGGATGTAAATAGTACAGCAGCCCCAAAAATGGAAATAATCAGTTTTTTCAAAATCAATGTTCTCCCTTCGATGCCTACGGAGTTAGCTAAGGGTTCGGTAGAAGGTTCCCTATATTTCCTATGTATAAGAATAATTCACCCAAAATGGTTCCCCCGTTTTCAATCCTGAAACTCGGCAAATGAATAATTAAGTTTTTGTAACTATTTGAAACTATATTGCATAAATGCGTAATTGTCAAACCTGTTTAAAGGTGTTCATTTAGCCTCAATGTTAGCGGAATTATCGATTTTAGTTATCATTTTGTTGAAATTAGGGAGTTAAAGATTACAAAAAAGTCATTTGTGTTTCATATGAGAGAACTTGGATAATAAACAAGATTGTTATGAGCTAAAAAGGAAACCATTCTGTTTAACAAATTTTTTTGGTTTGTTGCATATATTGACAAAAATATATTTATTGCATATTATAACCATATTAAATACATAATTTGTATTTAAATTGTTTTCATTGGAATATATGTGATAAAGGTAATCAAATTTGTGAATGGGGGAGAGTGTTGTCGAGTGAAAGCAAAAAAATTAGTAACATTTGTACTGGCGTGTTCTATGGTATTCTCCGTAGCGGGAATGGCTATCCTTCCTGTACCGACCGTATCGGCAGCTGATGCTTCCGGTACAACGGCGAGTATGTCCGATATCTTAAAGAATCAGCGCCCTGATGGAGGCTGGAGAAAAGATTACAGTCAGACGTCAGGTGAATGGGCCAAATCAACGATCGATAACAAAGCTACATACTCAGAAATCAGAAGGCTAGCAAGTGAATTCAAAAAAACAAATGATCCGCGATACTCTGCTGCAGCGGTCAAGGGCATCAACTTTTTGCTTAATATGCAGTATTCCAATGGCGGTTGGCCTCAAGTCTATCAAAGTTCCGGCTATCATAAACATATTACCTATAATGATGATGCGATGATTAATGTGATGTACATGCTTGATGAAGTCGCAGGACGTAAGGGGAACTTCTCCTTTATCGACAGTTCTCTTGCAAATCGCAGTAAAAATGCAGTTTCCAAAGGAGTCGATGCTATCCTGAATACCCAGGTGGTATCCGGTGGGAAGTTAACGGCCTGGGGACAACAGCATGATTCCAGTTCACTTAGACCTGCGGGAGCCAGAATCTATGAAGTGCCTTCATTAACGGCAGGTGAAAGCGTGAACATTGTGAAGTTTCTGAAAACGAGACCGGCTAATTCAAGAATCACTGCATCTATCAAAGGTGCCGAAGCCTGGTTTAATAAAGTGAAAATTACAGGATATCGGTATGAGAGAGCGAATGGGGATAGCCGAATTATTGCTGATTCCAGTGCATCACCGATTTGGGCACGTTTCTATGAACTCGGTACGGACAAACCGATCTTTGTGGGACGTGATGGCGTTGTGAAATATAAGCTGAGCGATATAGAAAAGGAAAGAAGAGGCGGTTATGCATGGTACGGCAACTGGCCGTCCAAGCTATAGAAAATTGTTTATTTAACCAATTTTCTAATAAGTCCACTACTTACGGATATATAAGCTTAATCTGAAGCAGGCCTGATAAGTGCGAATCGGATACATATCTGTTTCGCACTTATTTGGTGATGAATAGATGTGTTGACATGTTAAACTACGCGTGGTATATTAATTCTTGTCGCCGATATTAGTTGGAAAGATACAATATATGCGGTCGTGGCGGAATTGGCAGACGCGCACGGTTCAGGTCCGTGTGGGCTAACCCCCCGTGGAGGTTCGAGTCCTCTCGACCGCATTAGATAGAAAAAGACCTCTTAGCAATAGCCTAAGAGGTCTTTTTCTATCTAATGATATAAAGAACAATCAACAGTCTTTAATTACAGTATTGTCTCAAAATAGACGAGTAGAGCAACTTAGGTCTATTCCACATGGGAGCTTGGCTACTTTTTGCCCAGCTAAAAAAGAAAAAGGTTTAGAATCAGATAACTTATGATGCTGCTGTCACCGTAATGTTATCAATGTTGGGTCCCTCTGTACCTGTTGTTACGATTCGGAGTGTATTCGTACCTGAATTCATAGGTACTTGAATTGTTTTTTCACCCCAAGTAGACCAGCTTCCTGTTTGAGTAAAGGGCTCATTACTGAGTACTTTTGTGCCATTAACATAAATATCTAGAGTCCGCGTACCACTTTCCAAAGCGTAACGAAACTTTACATTTTTGGTGCCTGTGATTGTGTTATTGATATCATTCCATTGGATTGCGGAGCCTGTATAAGCGTTGAAGTTAACATATCCAGAACCGGTGAAGCCCGGATAAGCTGTTTCAATGACTGCATCCGTAAGTGTTGTTCCTGTTTCGGCCTCATATGTGGTGCCCGTGCCTACATTGCCGCCACCGTTGCCGCCAGTAATATTAGCAACAAATGTTGTTACACTCTGTGCTGGGAGTTGAGCTGTGAATGCGCCATTGGAAACGTTAATTGGTGCAAGACTTGCCAGATTACGACTGCTGTCTGTTACATACGAAGATACAGTGGATGCATTGCCATTTTGCAACACAAAGCGTTGACTTTTTGCCGAAGTGCTACGGTTAATGGCTACGATGACGACCTTGTTATCACCTTTGTAAGCGGACACGTAAGTATTTGTATCCGGATTTTTGGAAGCATCTACTCTGACATAGCCTGGGCGAACAAATTTGGAGAAATGGGCCATATTGTATCCGCGCTTACTGATTGTACCGTCTTCCTTCATTGGTCCATATTGCCTGCGGATATACCACCATACATAGGCTTGGAAGTCGCCTTCAACCATGGCATTATGCATGTGGTAGGAGACGTCTAAGGCTTCCGGCCAGCGGTCAGCGGAATTGTTGTCACTGTTTGGATAGTACACTTCGGTCATCCAAAGCTCTTTGCCAGCTCCTTTCTGTTTGAAAAGAGGATAAGCAAAATTGTTGACCTGTGTTCCATACAAATGCGCTCCCAAAATGTCCATGTTAGCAAGTGCTTGTGGATCATTCAGGATTGGGTCGGATATGTTTTTCAGGTATTGGAAGGATTCTGGAGCCATGACTTTGGTACCTTGGATGCTACCTGCATTTTCTTTCATGAAACGCAGGATTTCCTGTGGAGTCCACCAGGTCCAGTCATGGGCATAATCCGGTTCATTTTGAACGGATATGGCATACAGATTCACGCCGTTATTTTTCATAAATGTTACAAAGTCATTCAGATGTTGTGCGTAAGCAGCGTATTTGTCATAACGTAACCGCTTAGCATTGGTATCACCATTTCGATTAAACGTCTCAACCATGCTGCTTGGAGGGTTCCAAGGCGAGGCAAAAACGATAGCTCCCTTTTCAATCGCACGTTTGGCTGTAGCAACTTCAAGAGCCCAATTATTGGGGTTCGGGTCTACCCAGATTCGGAGTACAGAGAATCCTAGCTGATTCTGATCATTTCCGAAAGCGGTTTCACGTTGTGCTGCAGTTAAGTCACCAACCCAAACCGGATGGTTGATACCACCAAAGCCACGGATTACTTGTTTTTCCGAGGATAAGTTGATGTTGGCGTCACTTGCTGCAGATACGTTGGTTGGAGTCAACATTAGGGGGAGGGCAGTTAAGCAGGCTAACAACAGGTTGACTGATTTTTTAAATTTAAACCTCATCTTCAATGTGTTCACTCTCCTCAATATAGATGTGACTTGCGAAAGCCTGGACAAGAAAAATAAATTTCTCGGCATAACTTCGAAAAGGGAGGCATCACATCCTCTCAGAAATGATTGGGATAGATCTTTTGACAAAAAAAGGATTTGTTTTGTAAATTCTACTATATTATTCCTGTAAAAAATACCCGATATATTGCAGTTGTTTGTAATTTTTTATGTTTTTTTGACTCGAATGCTATTTTCATAGGATAACAGCGTTGTTTAAAATTTATGTCAACCGGTTGACATATTGAATCATCAGCGTTTATGATAAAGCTGTATTCAAAATGTAAACGCATTCATAACAAACATCAGGGGGGAAGTTAAGAAATGAAAAAGACGTGGGTACCGTTTGTTGGCGTATTGATACTGATGTTGGTCATTACCGCCTGTTCCTCGGGTAAAACAACGGATTCTTCAGCAAAGGGCTCTGACAAACAGGCTGGAGAGGCTTCAAAAGAGGTGAAATTGACCTTTTTTAACACATCCGCAGAAGTCAACGGTGTTTTTGAGAAATTGTTCAAGACGTATCATGAGCTGCATCCTGAGGTAACCATTGAGCTTATTCCTACCCCGATTGGTGGAGCGCAGCTGGAGAAGTTCCAATCCTTGCTTGCTTCAGGCAATCCGGCAACAATTGCCAATCTGGATGCAGGCACAATCTTGCAATATAAAGACAAATTCCTCAATCTGGATTCGGAAAAGTCAACGTATGAAGGGTTAACGAAGCCTGGTGCGGTAGATGGAGCGCTACTGGATGGTCAGTTTTTGGGTATCCCATGGACAGCACAGGGGTATGGCCTTTTATACAATAAACGGGTTGTAGAAGAGGCGATGGGTGGCTCTTTTGATCCAAACAGCATTAAAACTCGTGACGATCTGGAAGCTGTTTTCAAAAAAGTAGAGGCGGCTGGCAAAGCACCTGTCATGCTTCATGGCGCAGATTGGTCACTTGGAGCGCATTATCTGGGACTGACCTATTCTCTTCAATCTAAGAACGTGGAAGACAATCGTAAGTTCGTAAAAGACTTGGAAAATGGAACTGCGAAGCTCGCGGACAATGCTGCATTTAACGGATTAATCGATACCTTCGATCTGCTGAAAAAATACAACGCACGTAGTAAAGATCCACTCGTGGCAGATTACACCAAGGATAGTACGGATTTCGCCAAAGGAGATGCGGCTTTTTATTTCATGGGTGACTGGACATGGGCTGTTATAGGTAATCTGGAAGGCCGCGACAAAGAGTTTGGCATTATCCCTGTTCCGATTAGCAACAACCCTGAAGATTACGGAAATACTCAAGTAGCTTACAGTGAACCGAAACTCTTTGCTATTGATAATTCAGGTTCTACGGAAGAACAACAGACTGCAGCCAAAGCATTCATTCAGTGGATGGTGACGAGTGATGAGGGGCAGGATGCGATTGTAGCACAAATGGGGCTGGCACTGCCATACAAAGACGTCAAAGTGAAAAGCAGTAACATTTTATCTGAAGCAGTGAGTAGTTACGTAGACCAAGGTAAAGTGTTGAATATCAGTGTGATTAATTATTTACCACAGGATTATTGGGCAAAAACGGGTGCATCAATGCAAAAATATTTGGCAGGTGTAATTGATCGAAATGGACTGGCAGAGGAAGTGCAAGCTTACTGGGCTAGTCAGGCAGGAAAATAGAATTATAAACGTTCGAAAGAGGATGTGCATCCATACAGGGGGCGCATCCTCCATTGTTCCAAATCGTTCATCAAATCTTTCGTCAAGCCGTTACCAAGGGAACCACAGGAGGTCAACATGGATAGAAAAATACGGATGAGAAACGCGGGAACCTTTTTACTGTTTGGAGCTCCTTCCGTTGTCGCTTTTCTCGCAGTGGTTGTGATCCCGTTCATCGTTGGATTGTACCTTACGTTCACCAATTGGGATGTTCGTACCGGGGATAACACATTTATTGGTATATCCAATTATATCGCGGTTTGGCAGGATACCGTGTTCTGGACTCAATTATGGTTTACCCTTAAATATGTATTTTTCACTGTCATTATCGCAAACGCTGCTGCTTTTTTTATTGCTCTTGTGCTGACGGGTGGTGGGAGAGGCGAGCAATGGCTTCGCACTGGTTTTTTTACACCCAATCTGATTGGGGGCATCATTCTCGGATATCTTTGGCAGACTTTGTTCTCACAAGTACTTCCTTACTTAGGGCAAAAGTATGGCTGGTCTTGGTTTGAAACATCCTGGTTAACCAATACAGACACAGCTTTCTGGGCGCTCGTCATCACAACGTCATGGCAGTTGATTGGTTATCTCATGATCATCTATATTGCCGGCTTTGCCGGGGTTCCGAATGATGTGCTCGAGGCTGCCAGCATCGATGGGGC
This sequence comes from Paenibacillus cucumis (ex Kampfer et al. 2016), assembly GCF_019748695.1. Taxonomy (NCBI): domain Bacteria; kingdom Bacillati; phylum Bacillota; class Bacilli; order Caryophanales; family Paenibacillaceae; genus Paenibacillus; species Paenibacillus cucumis (ex Kampfer et al. 2016). Next base: position 341,145 of record NZ_JACLIC010000002.1, read on the forward strand.
AAGCCGCATGGCAACGATACGCCGGATCATGTTACCGCTCACCATTCCAGCCATTGTGATCTGTGTATTTATTTCGATTTCTCGATCGTTCCTGACCTATGATATTAACCTTGCGTTGACCAAAGGGGGGCCGTTTAACTCTACGGAGCTCGCGACTTATCATATCGTGCAAAAGGCATTTCTGTCTAACCAGTACGGGGTCGGTCAAGCGGAGGCTGTGGTGCTCTTCGCCGTAGTCGCCATTATTGCGTTGACGCAATCGTATCTGCTGAAGAGATTGGAGGTCGAGTCCTGATGTCGATCCGCCAATTCCTTCCTTCGTTGAAGAAAATACTACTATACGTGTTGCTGTTTCTTTTTCTCACGCCGTTTTTGTTGATTATTATGAACTCATTCAAATCGACCCAGCAGTTCGTAGAAAATCCGTTATCGTTGCCAACGGGAATTCAACTGGACAACTATGTCAGTGCATTTGACAATATGAATTTTCTGGATGGATTTCTGAACTCGTTGCTGATTACCGTCGGCTCCGTGTTGCTGATTCTTTTTTTCTCATCCATGACGGGGTATCTGTTTGTTCGTTTTAAATGGCGTGTGAATGGCATTCTTTTCTATGCGATGCTGGCTTCACTTGCTCTTCCGTTTCAAGTTTTAATGATCCCACTGGTGATGTTATACGGCAATATGAGTCTGCTCGACTCCAAAATAACCTTGCTGTTTATGTACCTGGGTTTCGGTGTACCTTTTGGCGTATTTACGTTCCATGGATTTATCAAGGGTATCCCTTATGAACTCGAAGAATCTGCTTTTATCGAAGGGAGTTCGCGTATGCGGACGTTCTTCCAGATTGTGCTTCCTTTGTTAAGGCCGGTATTTGTGACATTAATTGTGCTGGATGTGTTATGGATCTGGAATGACTACTTGCTACCAAGCCTGGTGCTGTTATCGCCGGAGCACAAAACATTACCACTATCTACGTACAATTTCTTCTCGTCCTATTCAGTGGATTATGCGCCGCTCATGGCTGGGTTGATTATGACGATTATTCCGGTACTGATCATGTATTTGCTTCTGCAAAAACAGATTATCAAGGGGATTACAGAGGGGGCACTGAAATAGCACTGAAGTACCAAGAAGTGAACTGGAGTGAAATGGAAAACGATTAAGCTTATAATGGATTAAAAAGAGCAAGGTGGTTAACGGTTATGCCCAAGATTGATGATGTTGCCAAAAAAGCAGGAGTATCGGTTACAACCGTGTCCCGCGTATTAAATAATAGAGGATACATTAGCGAAGAAACGCGCGAAAAGGTCTATCGGGTAATGAAAGAGCTTGATTATCAACCCAACGAGATGGCCAGAGCTTTGTTTCGTAAAAAATCGAATATGATTGGTCTGATCATTCCAGATGTATCCCACCCTTTTTTCAGTGAGATGACTTATCATCTGGAGTATTATGCGGACAATTCTGGTTATAAGCTTTTATTGTGCAACTCCAATCGAGATGTTAGTAAAGAAAGCAAATATATTGATATGTTGAAAAAAAACAAGGTGGATGCCATCATTACAGGCAGTTCTGTTCTTGATGTACAGCATTACCTGAATCTGAATCTTCCGATTGTTTCATTGGATCGTGAAGTGGCCGACAACATTCCGGTCGTTTCTTCGGATAACGAGATGGGGGGCAGGCTGGCTACGCAGCTACTCCTTGATAAAAATTGCAGCCAGCCAGCCTTTCTCTATCGAGGGATTGGAGGGCCACACCATGTCGCTTTGCTGGCAAATGGCCGAGCACAAGGATATGAAGCCGTGATGCAGCATGCAGGACTTGAACCGATTCATCTGCAACTGGATGCTTCAGCCGGGGATGAGCTGGAGATTCAAGAGGAGATCATAGGCTTCCTGGAGCAGCATCCAGCCGTTGATGGTATATTTGCGAGCAGTGATGTCATCGCTGCTGAAGCTGTGCAGGCTTCTCGCCAGGCGGGAAAACGTATCCCTGAGGATATGCGAATTATCGGTTATGATGATGTGAAAATCGCTTCTCTGCTCAGTCCACGTCTGAGTAGTATACGGCAGCCAATACAGGAGATGGCTGAACGAATCATCGGCTTGGTTCTACAACAGATTCAGGGAGAAGAAATTGCTTCGGGTACAAACCTGTTCCCAGTCCAGCTGATTGAGCGGGAAACGACATAGAAGGGGTGCTTTCAAGAAAGCACTCTTCTTGTTTGCTATATATGTCAACCGGTTGATATATAAGGTGTAAGCATATCTTTGTTCATTATATTTTTTGTAATAATGTTCTTGTATATATCGATTGTTCAACTTATATCGTTCATGACTATAGCTTCATTAATTAAACATTGGATCGAGACAGGGGGATACAGAATGGATTTTATTAATAGAGTTGCACCGGAGCTAAGGGCGGGTCTGTTAGGACTTGAAGTTATACAGCTGCCTGAAGACCTGATGAGAGCACGTAAAAATGCAGATCCGAATGTATCACAAGTTGATCAGACTTCAGACGCAGTTCAAATCGTAAATGAGTATATTCAAGGATCGGATGGAAACGAACTGCAACTGCGCATTTATTCACCTGTACATGAGAATACACAAGAGAGGCCGGCACTGCTATGGATTCATGGGGGAGGAATGATTCTGGGAAGTCCAGAAGGGGATGACCAGCTCTGTACAGATTTTGCGATTCGAGCTGATTGCATCGTTGTCTCTCCGAATTATCGATTGGCACCCGAACATCCTTATCCTGCAGGACTTGAGGACTGTTATAGCACACTTCAATGGATGTCAGAAGAAGCCGAGGCACGAGGCATAGATCTGAAGCGTATAGCCGTTGGGGGAGCCAGTGCAGGAGGCGGGCTGGCGGTAGCCCTCACCCTTTTGACAAGAGATCGCAAAGGGCCTGAACTGTGCTTTCAGCTACCGCTATATCCGATGCTGGATCATCGGAATGGCACATCGTCCAGCTATGAGATGACACATCCTTCGATATGGAATCGGGCGCATAATGTAGCGGCCTGGAAGATGTATCTCGGACACCAATTTAACATTGAAGTTCCTGTATATGCTTCTCCCAGCCTTGCTACCGATCTTACAGGCCTGCCGCCTGCGTATATTTGCGTGGGTGAGCTGGATCTGTTCCGGGATGAGATCTTAGAGTATGTGTCTCGTCTGTCCAGAGCAGGAGTTAAGGTTGAATTTCACTTGTATCCCGGGTGTTATCATGCTTCAGAGCATGTTGCTCCCGAGGCAGAGAGTAGTCAGCTGATTCGAACGGAGTATATTGAGCGTTTAGCTCAGGCGTTAAAACGTTAACCGGAGAGGGCAACCTCTGATTTTTGAAAAAAGTGATCGTCTTAATGAAAGTATTGTACAGCAGATAGCCCTACAATAAAGGAGTCATGTCAGTCAGGTGACAGCTTTTTGAATGAATACCGTGATTGGTTCAGGGAGGAATCAGGATGATTGGGCTGGATGAACGGATGAAACTGGAGGATCGCTTCAATGATCTCTTGGCCATAGGGGAACTGCTAGTAGACATGATATCGAATGAATATGGTGATCATCTGGGTTCTGACGGGTATACGCGTTTTGTTGGAGGCTCCCCCTCCAACATTGCCATTAATGTCAATCGGCTGGGTATCCGTTCGCATATCGTCTCAGCTGTAGGGGAGGACGGATTCGGCACTTTTCTGCTGAATCGTCTGGGTGAAGCGGGCATGGATACTGGCGGGGTTCGGCGCGTTAATGAAGCGACAAGCATGGTTGTTGTTAGCAAAAGCAAGGGTACACCTGTCCCGATTTTCTATCGGGCGGCTGATTTTCAACTATCATTTGAGGCAACTCTCGTGGAATGGCTTCGCAATTCCAAAATCGTTCATTTCTCTTGCTGGCCGTTATCTCGCCAACCTGCCAGAGAAACCATTGAAAAGGTTATTGTTGAAGCAAGAAAGCATGGTGTATTGATCGGTTTTGATCCCAATTTCCATAAGATGATCTGGCAACCGGGAGAAGATGGTGCGGCTTATGTGCAATCGATTATTCCGCAGGTGGATTTCATTAAACCTTCCAAGGATGATGCAGATCGTCTTTTTGGTGAAGCATCTGCCGAGGAACATCTGAAACATTTTCTAGCGTTAGGGGCACGACTGGTCATTCTGACGTTAGGTGAAGAGGGAGCACTGGTTTCGAATGGCCAAGAAACAGTGGAATTTGCGACCTGTGCAACGAAGGTTGTAGATACTACAGGAGCGGGTGACGCGTTCTGGTCAGGGTTCTATACAGGTCTGGTAAAAGGTTACACAGTTCAGGAAGCCTTAAAATCGGGTTTTGCTGTAAGCGCGTACAAATTGAAGTATCACGGTGCGATTGTAGAACTGCCAGCTCTGGGGGCAATCAGAGAACAGTATGGACTGGAAGAGGGGGAGCATTTTGCTTAAAAATCAGGTTCAGTTAATTACCTATCCGGATTCGCTTGGTGGCAATCTGAGTACACTGAATCATTTGCTTCAGAACGAACTGGCTGGTCTGTTTACAGGAGGCGTGCACATTCTGCCGCCTTTTCCTTCATCAGGAGACCGTGGATTCGCTCCATTAACTTATCTGGAGATTGATCCTGCCTTCGGTACATGGGATGACATTCGATCAATAGGCGAACATACGGATATACTGGTTGATCTGATGGTTAACCATATTTCACAGCAGTCGCCTTATTTTCAGGATTTTCTGCTGAAAGGCCGATCATCCGAATATGCCGATCTCTTCTTGACTCTGGATAAGGTTTGGACGGATGGAGTGCCTGTGCAGAAGGATATTGACCAGATGTTTTTGCGTCGTGAGGTACCCTACTCTACGTTTAAAATCCATGAGAGCGGTGAAGAGGAGAAGGTATGGACAACGTTTGGCAAAACAGACCCCTCAGAGCAGATTGATCTGGATATACGTGCGGCGATCACACAGCAACTGCTGCGTTCATTTTTTGAGAACTTCAAAAGTAACAATGTCAAAATTGTGAGACTGGATGCCGTTGGCTATGTTATAAAGAAGCTGGGGACCAGTTGTTTCTTTGTTGAACCGGATATTTACGTTTTCCTTGACTGGGTGAAGTCACTAGCGGACGAACTGGAGATCGAGTTGTTGCCGGAGGTTCACGCCCATTACAGTGTACAGTACAAACTGGCCGATTTTGGCTGCTGGATTTATGATTTTATATTGCCATACCGGGTGCTGGAGACGTTAGTCAACCGCTCAAGCCGGGAATTACGTCATTATCTGGCGGACAGACCTGCCAATCAGTTCACCATGCTGGACTGTCATGACGGCATTCCGGTCAAGCCCGATCTTGATGGACTGATACGCACAGATGAGGCGCAGCGGCTGGTGGATATCTGTCTGGAGCGGGGAGCCAACCTTAGCTTGATTCTGTCAGATAAACATAAGTCAGAGGATGGTTTCAACGTGCATCAGATCAGGTGCACATATTACAGTGCTTTGAACGAGGATGATGATGCTTATCTGGCTGCGCGTGCCATTCAGTTTTTTGTACCAGGCATTCCCCAGGTCTATTATGTCGGACTGTTCGCCGGGAAGAATGATCTGGCACGGGTAGCCGAAACGGGTGAAGGTCGAGAGATTAATCGGCAGAATTACACAATGGAGGATATCGAGCAGCAGTTGGACAAAAAAGTGGTGCAGCGTCTTATGAAGTTGATCCGCTTCCGCAACAGCCATCAGGCTTTTCAGGGCGAATTCAGCGTTCTGGATTCGCCGGATAATCAGCTCTGTCTGAACTGGAAGCTGGAAGGGCAACAGTGCAGTCTGACGGTTGACCTCCAAACGTATCAATCCATGATACACTACACGGACCCGTCAGGGCATCTCGAAGCTTATCGGATCTAAACCATAACAGGAAGGAAATTGCTAAAATGGCTACAGTACAGGTGAACTTTTTCTCAAAAAGCATGCGCAGAGAGGTATCGTTTAATGCTCTGCTACCTTTAGACTTGCCTGTCATTCCGGGTCAGTCCGAAGTAGCGAACGAACAGGAGCCGCTGAAGTCTATATACCTGCTGAACGGATACTCTGGCAGCCAGTGGGACTGGATCACCTTCTCGCGTATTCGCGAGCTTGCTGACCGGCACCGGTTCGCTGTGTTTATGCCGGCAGGTGAAAATCATTTTTATCTGGATGATGAAGATAAGGGTGATCTTTACGGCCAATATGTAGGCAAGGAATTGGTAGAATTCACACGCAGGTTATTTCCTCTCTCTATGCGCCGTGAGGACACATATATCGGCGGATTGTCGATGGGAGGGTATGGTGCGATCCGGAATGGTCTGAAATATGCGGAGCATTTCGGTGGCATCATTGCACTCTCCTCGGCGATTTTGCCATACAAAATAGCGAATGCGCAGCCGGGTTACTCTGACGGAGTAGCGGATTATAAATACTTCAGCCGGGTTTTCGGGGATCTGAGCCAGCTGCAAGGTAGTGATAAAGATCCGGAAGCTTTGGTGATGCGGTTAAAGAAAAAGGGCGCGTCGATCCCTGACATTTATATGGCCTGCGGCACCGAGGACTTTTTATTGGATGTGAATCAACGTTTTCGGGATTTCCTGCAACGTGAGCATGTTCCTGTGACCTACACGGAGAGTCCGGGGGTGCATGACTGGGATTTTTGGAATGTCTATATCGCTCTTGCACTGGAATGGGCAGGACAGGGCAGACGGCCTAACGAATAAGCAATTATCATAGATCTGTACCAAGCCTCTGGGGGTCGTGTGTCATCAGCGACTGTTCAGGGGCTGGTTGATTATCCGGTCAAGCACGGAAGACAAGAGAAGAGGGAACGCATGAAGAGAAAACACTTATTCCGTAACAGAAGCATCGTATTCAGACTGTACACCCAGATCACGGTTATTTTGGTTATTCTCTTCGCAGCTCTTCTTTTGAGCAACATTTATTCGCTCCAAGTGGTTCAGAATCACATCGTTAGCAATTCGGAACACACACTGGCGATCTACACGGAATCTATTCATAATAACCTGGATATCTACGCCAAAGACCTGATGGAGGTATTCGAGAATCAAGCCGATTTCGCCAGGGACTATGGGGAGCAATATATACGTTCTGGTCACGAAGGGGACTACTTTAAAGAAATGCGGCTGATCAACGCGCTCAAGTCCAAAATGACGAATAATTATGCCAGCGATGGCATGTTTGTTCAAATTGCACGTGATGAAAGACTGCTGACCTTGTTTGGCAATCGGATCAATTCCTCGAATAAACTGGCTTTATCCGACTTTTTGAAGCACCAGAACTGGCGGGACATTCAGATACAGGATCATAAGGAAGGTCAGTGGAGCATTGTACAAGTGAACGACGTATTTTATTTGTTCAAATGTATCACGTACGGGGAAGTGAGCTTTGGGACGTTTGTTCAGGCTGATCATTTACTTTCACGCACAAGTCGGGAAGCAGATTCAGCCAGCCAATTTATGTTAAGTGGTCAAGATGGTCGTATTCTGACAACGGTCAGTGGAAATGTCATGACAATAACAAAGGATTTGGCAGCGACCGAGCAGGAGCTGGGTAGTCGTTACCTTTTTGTGAGCAAACCGATTGCCGAATTCGGTCATATGACCAATATCGTTGCGAAACAAAGTGTATTTTCCGGACTGAAATTAATTCAATGGCTGATCATCGTGCTGGGTGTCGTCTCCATGGTCGTCGTGCCGCTTGTCATGAGATTTATCACCAAGGAGATGCTTCGTCCGATCCTGGAATTGGTCCGAGCTGCCAAAGAAGTTGAAAAAGGACAGACGTTATTCCCTCCTCCTTCCAGAGAGTATTCGCTTGAATTTATGAAACTGTTCCATGCATTCCAATCGATGGTTCATGAGATTACACATCTGAAGATTCAATCCTATGAAGAGAAAATTGAGAAGAGCCGCGCAGAGTTGAAAGTGTTACAGATGCAGATCAGACCTCATTTTTATCTGAATGCCATATCTACCATCTCCAGTCTCACCTATCAAAACCGGAATGAAGAAATTCGGCGTATGATCCAGATGTTATCCCAGCATCTCCGTTATATGTTCAAGGCGGAACAGATGCTTGTCAGCATTGATGAAGAGATGGGGCATGTTGAAAATTACATTCGTATGCAGGAAATTCGCTACCCGGATCAGATCTTTTATATGACGGACCTGGAAGCGGCAGCGGGTGATATTCGTATTCCGCAACTGTTGATTCAGACATTTGTGGAAAATTGCTTCAAACATGCCCTTACGTATGGAGAAATGTTATCTATTTTTATCCGGGTACACATGGAGCGGACAGCAGATGATGGGGCTTATGTTCAGATCGTGATTGAGGACAACGGTGAAGGATTCCCGCAAGCGTGGCTTCAACAATTCCAAACATCCATAAGGGCAGGGGATGAAGGTGAGCACGTAGGCATCGCAAATATTCATAAAACATTGCAGTTATTATACAAACAGGATAATTTGCTGGTGCTGTCGAGCGGAGGGGAATCTTCAGGAGCCAAAATCGAAATACGGATACCTGTTTCAAACGAAACGATTCCGGTGTCCATTTCTGAGTCTAGCATTAGAGTGGGGGAAAATTGATGAAGTGCATGTTGATTGACGACGATATCCCTACGGTTCAGGTGTTAACAGAACTTATCCCTTGGACAGCATATGGTTTTAACGAAGTATCACAGGCTCACTGTGTTCAGGATGCACAGACGTTGTTTGACGCAGGTATTCCCGATTTGGTCATTTGTGACATTGAGATGCCGAGAGGTTCCGGAATTGAGATGATTCAGTGGATCAGGGAACAAGGATATGACTGTGCATTTATATTTTTTACGTGTCACGAGAGTTTTGACTTTGCTTCCACTGCGATTTCATTTAATGCGGACTCTTATCTGCTCAAACCCTTGAATCAGGAGAAGCTTGAGGCAGCTGTCATGAAGGCGGTGGGTGGATTGAAGTGGAGAAGGCAGATGGGAGAGTATCAGAAATTCGGCATGGCGTGGCTGAAAAATAAAGGACTGGTCGAGGCCAGCTTCTGGACCGATATTCTGATGGCTACCATCTCGCCCCGGCTCGATCTGATTCAGGGGGAGATTCTTAAACGGGAGCTGACGATCAAGACAGAGCAGTCGTATGTGCTGGTGCTTGCAAGTGTATTTTTATCCGAGATCGATGAAAAATGGAATGAAAGTACGTTTCGATATGCATTTGCCAATCTCAGTTCCGAAATTATGCTGTTGCGACTTGAGTATGACCGGATTGTTTCTTATCAGAAAAATAGCATGTTGTATGTTGCTGTTATTTTGGACGAAGATGATACTAGCCAGGTTCAACTAGAAGAACGAGCTGCATTGCTGATTCAATTGATGAATGAATACTTGAAATGTATGGGAACCTGTTATATTAGCGAGGCGAAACCGATTAACGAGCTGTCTGGTGTAAAGACAGAACTGGAACGCATGGATCATTCAAATGTGATGTTTCGAGGCAAAGTTCATGGACAGCATACCGTATTTCAACGAGAACAACCGGAACGATACGATCTGGATACAGAGTTGTATACCAGCTTGTTTATCGAGCGGGAGAAAGCCCAGATTGTGAACCGGCTGAAAAAAGATTTGGAACAACTCGTTGCCAAAAACCAGCTGCATGCTGAAACGTTGCAAGTGATACGTGAGGATTTCCTTCAAGTGGTTTATGCGATTTTGGCTAAGAAAAACGTACAGGCACATCAGCTGTTTACGGATCAGCTTGCGCAGCAGTTGTATGTTAAATCGGAGCACAGCCTTTTTGATTTTATGAAATGGGCTCACCTTGTCACAGAACGTACAGTCGAAACGATTAAGGAAAGTCAACGTTCGGAAGGTATTGTCGATAAAGCGATGCGTTATATACACGACAACTACACCAAGGATCTAAATCGTGATGAAGTGGCTGCTAGTGTATTTCTAACGCCGGACTATCTTGCGAAGGTATTCAAACAAGAAACGGGACTAACGATGAAGGAATATCTGAATGACTATCGAATTAAAGCGGCAAAACTTATGTTAATTGAAAGCCGCCTGAGTATCGGACAGATTGCGATGGAAACCGGATACGAAACTATTTCATACTTTTCTACCGTTTTCAAAAAGCTTACAGGAGAAACGCCCAACGCCTACAGATCCAGACAAAGTTATGACCGGGAGAAGAATGGAGTTTAACGTTTGGAATTCAGGGACATTTGCCCATAATGTACGACTCTGCTTCATTTTGAAGCAGGGTTTTTGTTTTAACTGAACTGATGCAAAATTTAAACCGTTTTTACGAAAAAACAGACCGTTTTTGTTAAAGCTGTAATCACTCCAATTTTATAAAATGAAAACGAATACAAGCACGACATAAGGAGGTCATGAAGCAAGATGAAAACAAAGAGATTATGGGGTTCCCTGCTGTCACTGGTGCTTTGCGGTTCTCTTCTGGCGGGATGTGGGACGGAATCTTCATCTTCAAGTGCGCAAGAGGGGAGCGGTTCACAGAAGGTGGACAAAGTGGTGTTCGCCATGCCTTCATTTAACCGTATTCCCGATGATATCAGTAAAGTTACAGCCGCAATCAATGCCATTACCGTTCCGAAAATCGGGGTTGAGGTGGATTTCAGACTATATGGTCCGGCTGATTATGCTCAAAAAGTAAATCTTGCACTACAAAGTGGTGAGCAAATGGATGTGTTCACAACGTTGGGGCAATTCACGAACTATGCATCCAAAAACCAGTTATACCCACTGGAGGAACTATTGCCGCAATATGGTAAAGAGTTGACGCAGATTTTGGAAAAGGACTTTGGTCCGAATCTGCTTGAAGCAACCACGATGGACGGACATATTTACGGTGTTCCGGTAAATAAAGGCATGTCGCTGCCAACCAACATCGTATACAATGCCGACATGCTGAAGGAATCCGGTCTTACAGCGGATCAAATGACGTCACTGGATGATCTGCCGGCTGTATTTGAGGCAGTCAAACAAAAACATCCAGACGTGATTCCCTTCGGTCCAGTCAATGTGAATCCAAGTGATACCAATCTCGTTCTGGCGCTTAAAGGGATGCACAAGATCGATTTCCTGTCAGATACAACCGGTATTGGTGTGGTTGTAGGTAATGACGGAAAAGTTCAAAATTTCTATGACACAGATGCATTCAAACAGGGCACCAAGATGATGAGAAATTGGTTTGAAAAAGGGTTTCTAGAGAAAGATGCCGCGACGACATCCATTTCTTTCTCCGATACGATTGCTTCAGGGCGCGGTTTTTCCTTCCTGGGCGGATACAGCGGGATGGAAGCAGCTAAAGCGCTGAGTGCACAAACGGGCAAAAACCTCGAAATGAAACGTCTGGTGCCGTACTACTTTGATACCGGTGCAGTTAATCTGGTGAGCTGGATGGTGTCCAGTACAACCAAGGTTCCCGAAGGCTCCGTCAAGTTTCTGAACATGTTGTATACTGATCAGCAGTTGATTAATACGATTCTGTACGGTATTGAAGGAGAGGACTATGTCAAAGTAGATGAGCATCATGTGAAGTTCCCGGATGGCATGGATGCATCTACCGTTCCGTATACAGCGATGCTGAGCACGGGGATTGTAGGCTCGGAATCATTGCAATACCAGCTGGAGGGCGTTAATTGGTCGGATGTGGAGTTGAAACTGAAGGAGAACAAGGAGACAGAGCGCTCACCGTACTTCGGATTTATCTTTGATCCGAGTGAAGTGAAGACACAAATGAGTGCTGTTACCAATGTGGTCAATCAATTTTTACCTGCGCTTGTAACGGGTGTTCTTGATCCTGATGCGACGATTCCTCAATTCGTAAAAGCATTAAATGATGCGGGAGCTTCGGATATTATTGCGAGCAAACAGAAACAGCTGGATGAGTGGATCGCGCAGCAGAAGAAATAAAACGTGGATAAACGTTTAATGTGGGGCGCTGTATAGCTAAGAAGCATTGCAGCGCTTTGCATTAAGGATGAGAATGGAGCGATGACTGTGAAAACCAAATCCGGAGGGCTCAGAAAAACATTGCCGCTACTGCTGCTCGCTGCTCCTGGTCTGTTATATTTTCTAATCAACAATTATTTGCCAATGACCGGTATCTTTATCGCGTTCAAAGATGTGAACTATGCCAAGGGCATATTCGGAAGTGATTGGGTAGGCTTTGATAATTTCAAATTTTTATTTCAGACGAGTGATGCCTGGATTATGACTCGCAACACTTTGTTATACAATTTGGCGTTTATCGTACTGGGGACGATGCTGTCGATCTTGATTGCAATTCTAATGTCGGAATTGTTAAAAAGCGTTTGGTCTAAGCTGTTCCAGTCGGGACTTGTTTTACCTAACCTGATTTCGATGGTGGTTCTGTCCTATATCGTGTTTGCCTTCCTGAATGCAGACAGCGGTTTTATTAACAATTCAATATTGAAACCCCTTGGTATTCCAGAGATTAACTGGTATTCCGAGGCCAAGTATTGGCCCTATCTGCTCGTGTTTATACAATTGTGGAAAACAGCCGGCTACGGTTCCATTGTGTATATCGCCTTTATCTCCGGGATTGACAAAAGTATCTATGAAGCGGCCAAGATCGACGGGGCGGGCAAACTCAAGCAGATTCGCATGATTACGCTACCTTTATTGAAGCCAACCATTATTATACTGACCCTGATGTCCATTGGGCGCATATTCAACTCCGACTTCGGCTTGTTCTATCAGGTGCCTATGAATGCCGGAGCGCTGTACAGCACAACGCAGACCATTGATACGTATGTGTACCGGGCGCTAATGCAGGTCAATGATATTGGGATGTCAGCCGCTGCTGGCTTGTATCAATCGGTTGTGGGATTCATTTTGGTCATGGCTGCGAATGCAATTGTCAAAAAGGTAAATCCTGAAAATGCATTATTTTAGGGGGAAACACGAGTGATACAAACTAAAGGTGAACGCGCTTTTCATGTGTTTTCCATCGTCGCTATGGTTATGTTTACGTTACTGGCATTTCTACCATTTATGCTGATCATCATGGCATCCTTTACGGAAGAGTCCTCGTTAATTCGTAACGGTTACAGTTTCTTTCCTGAAAAAATGAGCGTGGATGCTTATGTATACATGTGGTCTTCTGCTTCTACATTTGTGCGGGCGTACGGTGTATCTTTTCTTGTTACTACATTGGGAACGGCACTTGGGTTGTTAATTACAAGCATGCTGGCTTACCCGATGTCGCGCCAGGATTTCAAATATCGCAATGTGCTGGCGTTCATTGTATTTTTCACGATGCTGTTCAGCGGAGGAATTGTACCTTCCTACATTCTGTGGACGAAATACTTTCAGATCAAAGATACACTGGCCGCCCTGATTATCCCGAATCTATTAACGAATGGATTTTATGTACTGCTTATTCGAAATTTTTATAAAAATAATGTACCTGTTGAACTGATCGAATCGGCTCAGATTGATGGAGCTTCAGAGCTCCGTATTTTCTACCGTATGATGTTACCTCTGTCTGTACCCGTACTGGCAACAGTCGGACTGTTTATGGGACTGGCGTATTGGAATGACTGGATTAACGCCCTTTATTTTATTACGAAGCCCCAGTACTATGGAATACAAAACATGCTGATTCGTCTGATGAATAACATTCAGTTTCTCAAGTCAGGTCAGGCCAGCAGTATGCTTGGGGCCAATGCTGCTGATCTGCCAAGTACGGCAGTCCGCATGGCGATGGCGATTATCGGTATATTGCCTATTCTGGTCGTATTTCCTTTCCTTCAGAAGTACCTGACCAAAGGTATCATTGTGGGTGCAGTTAAAGGTTGATAACCATTTTAAAATGTAGGGGGAATCCACGTGAATGTACAGCAAGTGATGGAGACGGTTATGCAGGATTCCTGTGGAGATCAGCGTCTATCACCAACGGGCGATGTTCTTGTTACAGGAGAAGCGGACACTGTAGTGACAGGCATTGTGACGACGTATATGGCAACGGTCGAGGTTATTCGGCAGGCTCATGCAGCAGGAGCTAATCTGATTATTACACATGAGCCTACCTTTTATACCGGGGCAGATCAGCTCGACTGGATACAGCAAGATCCGGTATATGAAGCCAAGCGCAAGCTTATTGAGGATTACGGCATGGCGATCTGGAGATATCACGATTATATGCACATGGCGAAGCCGGATCGAATCTATACCGGTCTGATTCGAGAGCTGGGCTGGGAGCCAAATCAGGTTGATTATGCTTTTCCGTGGATTTATGAGATTGAACCCATGCAGCTTCGCGATCTGGCCGAAGAGTTAAAGGAAAAGCTAATGATAAATGTATTGCAGGTCGTGGGCAGCCAGGATATGACATGTTCCCGTATCGGAATCCTTGTTGGAGGCGGAAGCCTCGGATTAGGCAAAGAATCGATGCCGATGGAACTCATGAAAGAGCAACAACTGGACGTCATGATCTGCGGCGAGATTACGGAATGGACGTTGTGTGCATATGTTAATGATGCATCAATGCTTGGGTTAAACAAGGCTATGTTAGTCATTGGTCATGAACGAAGCGAAGAATGGGGAATGAAACATATGGCGGAATGGTTACAGCTGCTCGTTGGGGATATTCCGGTTCATTTTATCGATGCAAAAGAACCGTTCCTATATGTGTAACACAATCAACAACATTCAGATGTTCCTAGAATGAATTGGGAAAGGGAGCTTACATAGAACTGCGTCTGAAATCAAACAATGAGAACACCACGTTTGAAGGAGGCTGCAGGATATGATACGAAATCAAGCGAAACAGGGATATTCGGTTAAAATGAGGTTTCAAATGCGGATCTTCCTGTGTTTCATCATAGCTATTATTGGAGCAGGAGGAACTGGGGTTTCTGCTAGACCAGCCATGTTACCGGAGCCGGCTTCATCATCATCTCAGTTCAATCGAATGGCCATCATTATCGATGATGTGGGCAACGATATGAAGGGTACGAAGGAGATTCTTGATATGCCTGTGAAGCTGACTGTAGCTGTGATGCCTTTTTTGAAAACGACGAAGAAGGATGCGATTGCTGCACATGAGAAAGGCATGGATGTAATTGTGCATATGCCGATGGAACCCAAGAAAGGCAAGCCGGAGTGGCTTGGGCCAGGGGCAATCACATCCAATCTGACAGATGAGCAGGTTCGTGAACGGGTTGAAAAGGCAATTGATGATGTGCCTTATGCCATCGGCATGAACAACCATATGGGTTCTAAAATCACATCGGATAAACGCATCATGTCCATTGTGCTGGATGTATGCCTGGAACGCGGCCTCTTCTTTGTGGATAGCCGTACAAATTTTCGTTCCGTGGTTGGCGATCTTGCCATAGCCAAAAATATGCCGCCTGTGGGCAATGACATTTTTTTGGATGATCAAAATTCAAAGGCACATATTCGCAAGCAACTTGATTTGGCTGCTCAGCGAGCAGTTGAGAAGAAAAGCTGTGTTGTCATTGGTCATGTCGGTCATACAGGCATGAATACTTCGGCAGTGATACGGGAGTCGGTCTCCCGCCTGCAGAATCAAGTTCAGTTTGTAGGAATCGGTGATATGGTAAGGGATGTATGGCACTGGCAGGTTGCACCTACACTACCGACAGATAATAAATAATACCATCCGCAATCGACTGGGCAATTCGCTTTTGCTCTGCCGGGTCACTGATTCTGGCCCGGTCGGCTGGATTGCTTAAAAACCCGGTCTCCACAATGACTGCCGGATGTTTCACATAATTTAGCATGTAAAACGGTTTGCCCCAGACCACTTCACGGTGTGTACCGCACAATTGGTTCATGGCATCCTGGATCGATTGTGCCAGCAGATAACTGCGTCCCTCTTTCTGATGAAGCACTACCGGACCGTGCGTAGCTGAACGAGGGCTCCAGTTCGCATGAATGCTAACGACGATATCGGTGCTGACTTCCTCACTAAGGCTTTTGCGCTGTGCGAGATCCCTGATGTGACGTGAGCGACTGTTTAACCAACGGTTCTCATCACTAAGTGCGTAATCACCTAGACGGTTAATGATGACGGTGTAACCTTTGCCGCGAAGCAGTAAGTATATCTTTTGACTGATCGCTAAATTAATGTCTTTTTCCAGAACACCTGCTTCGGATGTTCCTCCGTCAATACCTCCGTGGCCAACATCCAGCAGGATAACGGGTGCCGCAAAAGCATGATGACTTGAATGATAGGAATCGCTATCGGTAATTGGCATGATCGACGGCCGATAGGCAGATGGATCGTGACGAGTCAGTGTAGAAGCAGAGGAGAAACCGGTCATAGAATAAACACTAATCAGCAGGGCTATAGAAGTTGTCAGAAGTAGCTTAAACATCGAATTATACACTCCTTCAAAATATAAGTGTTGAAGCGAAAAAGGCAGGATGGATACCTTTGGCATTAGACTGTGCATTTTAGATCATTTCATACGCTATTTGCACAAAAAAATGTTTAGTTCAATCACGTCTTGCGCACAATAGGGATAACGTTAGATCACGGATGTGCGGAAGAAGAGGAGGCTGCTTTATGGCTAAAAGTGATGAACTGGTTAAATATATTACGCAACGTGTTGTACATTACATCGACACGCCGAAGGATGAGCGAAAGGAACGGAGAGCACAAAGCAGAAGGAGAGAGCCCTGGTCCATGAAATGGTTTGGCATGATTCCATTTGCGGTATCCTTATGGGTAGACAAGAAGAAACGAAGATCAAAGAAGAGTTGAACCGCTTCCTTAAAAAAGATGAACACGAGTGCCAATTCAAGAAGACGCAATCCTGTATTAGGATGCGTCTTTTTATGAGTCATTTTGAGTTGACGGATTGTCAAGCCAAGTGCGACAGTTC